>JAGHIZ010000025.1 GCA_017886875.1 Butyricicoccus sp.
ATATTGTTGAAACGCTACAATATTCGTCACTTTTTTTAAAAAATTTCTACAAAATGAAAGTGTTTTGTGGCAATAATTATGTTGACGAAAGTTCAAAAAAAAGGTATTCTATTTGTAGACTAAATTTTGAAAACGATACCACTTAACTGGTTAAATCCAAGAATAGGGAGCGATGAGGAAATGTATTCTAAAGAGGTACAGGTAACTAACCAAGTAGGTCTTTATGCAAGACCAGCAACCTTTTTTATTCAGAAGGCTAACGAGTTTAAGAGCACAATTCTTGTTGAAAAGGAAGAGCGTCGTGTAAATGCTAAGAGCTTACTAGGCATTCTCTCCCTTGGCATCACTAAGGGCACAACAATCAATCTGATTGCGGACGGCCCAGACGAGGAAGAAGCTGTTAACGCACTTGTTGAGCTAATCACCTCTAATTTTACCGACTAATTTTTTCGGAAAACCTAAAAGGCACCGCACAGCGGTGCTTTTTCTGTTATTTTTCTATATAGCGGAGGAATAATGAGTAGATTTGATGAGCTTAAAATAAAAGTGCTTTCACTTCCATATGAAGCTGGCGTTTATATTATGAAAAATAAAGCTGGCGAGGTTATCTATGTGGGTAAAGCTAAAGCCCTAAAAAATCGTGTCTCACAATATTTTGGAAGTGATACAAGACATAGCCCTAAAACTAAAGTTATGGTGTCTAATATTTGGGATTTTGAAATTATTGTAACTGAAACAGAATTTGAAGCACTTGTGCTTGAAAATGCAATGATTAAAAAATATAAACCTAAATATAATATTTTGCTTAAAGATGACAAGGGCTATCCTTTTATAAAGGTTTCAACATCTAAGCCTTTCCCAGAATTTGAAATAGTTTCTGCACCTAAAGCAGATAAAGATAGATATTTTGGTCCTTATTTAAGCAGAGGTGCTGCAAAACAGGCGATTGATACCATAAGCGAAACATTAAAGCTTAAAACATGTAGACGTGTTTTTCCTAGAGATATAGGCAAAGCACGACCATGTTTAAATAAACATTTAGGCAGATGTATAGCACCTTGTACAGGTGATATTTCACAGGAAGAGTATAAAAAGCTTATAGATGAAGCCATAGAGCTATTGCAGGGCAATGATAAATCACTTTTAAAAAGCCTAAATAATCAAATGCAAATTTATGCAGAAGATTTAAACTTTGAACGTGCAGCAATTATTAGAGATAGAATAAAAGCTATTGAGGGCTTAAATCAAAAACAAAAGGTTGTTGCAGGCTCTTTTGCTGATTTAGATGTTGTTTCATTTGTTCAGGGACAAACTAAAGGCTGCGTAGTTGTACTTCATTATCTTGGCGGTTCGCTGCAAGATAAGGAATACACTATAATAGATGGTACAGGCACAGAAGATATTAGCGAGGTTTTAAGTGCATTTTTAAAGCAATATTATTCACTTAGAAAAGTTGTACCTAAAACTGTGCTTTTAAACTGTGAAATAGAGGATATGCAAGTTATAAATCAGTTTTTATCAGCTATTGCTGGTAAAAATATAGTTTTAAGCGTGCCAAAACGTGGAAAACGTCACGATTTAGTTAGACTTGCAGAAAAAAATGCAAGTGAGGAAATATCAAGAACTGAAACCAAAGAGCAAAGATATGCAAAATCGCTTGAACTTCTTCAAAATATAACAGGTGTTAATAAATTACCTGTTTTGCTTGAAAGTTATGATATTTCAAATTTTGCGGGTGCAGATACAGTTGGCTCTATGGTTGTTTTTGAAAATGCACAGCCAAAACGTAGTAAATATCGTAAATTTAAAATAGAATGTACTGCAAATGGTCAAGATGATTATGCGGCTATGGCGGAAATGCTGACAAGACGCATTGAAAGATTTAAAGCTGATGATGAAAAGTTCTGTCCACTTCCAGATATGTTTTTAATTGATGGCGGTTTAGGGCATGTAAAAACAGCTAAAACAGTTTTAGATAAATTTAATATAACTGTGCCATGTTTTGGTATGGTAAAAGATGACCACCATAGAACTAGAGGTTTAGTTGCACCAGACTCAAGAGAATTTGGCATTTCTACTATGCCGGCAGTTTTTTCTTTAATTGGTCGAATACAAGAAGAAACACATAGATTTGCAATAACTTTTAATAGAAGCTTAGGCTCTAAACGTATGAAAACATCAACTCTGGATAAAATTTCTGGAGTTGGCGAAAAACGTAGAAATGAGCTTTTAAAATATTTTAAAACGATAGATGCTATAAAAAAAGCTGATATAAATGAGCTTAAACGCATTGTTCCAACAAATACTGCACAGGCAGTATATGACTTTTTTCATTCGGGAGAAAACAAAACGTGAGAGTAATTTCAGGAAGTGCCAGAGGTTGTAAATTACAGCCTGTACAGGGCATGAATACAAGACCTACAACTGATAGAGTTAAGGAGTCAGTTTTTAATATAATTCAAATGCATATAAGAGATGCTGTTGTTTTAGATTTATTTGCTGGCACAGGTCAGCTTGGTATAGAAACACTTAGCCGAGGTGCAAAATTTTGTGATTTTGTAGACCATAACAGAAATGCACAGCAGACAATAAAGAAAAATCTTTCACTGGCTAGGGTTGAAGATAGAGCCAAACTTCATGCGGTAAATGCAAACGAATTTATAAAACGAGCAGATAAAAATAAATATAACCTTATATTACTAGACCCACCATATGGCGGAAAAATATTAAATAATGCACTTTTTATGCTGAATGAGTTTGACATTTTAGCTCCCTCTGGTATAATATTATGCGAAAGTGCTATAGAGGACGAGATAGTTTCTCCTTTTAAATTGGGTAAAGAATATCGTTATGGTGCAATAAAAATTACGGTGCTTTATCATAAAGATACTTTAGATGTTTAATAATAGATATGGAAAATAAAAATATGAAAATTGCAATTTATCCCGGAAGTTTTGACCCTGTTACACTTGGTCACTTAGATATTATAAATAGAGCTTCTGCTTTATTTGATAAGCTTATAGTTGTGGTGATGCACAATGTATCTAAAAAACCTATATTTTCAGTCGAGGAAAGAAAAGAGTTTCTCCGCCGCACAACAAAGCATATAAAGGGCGTTGAAATAGATAGTTTTGGTGGTTTGCTCGCAGACTATGCTGCAAAACAAGGTGCTTGCACAATTGTTAAAGGTCTAAGAGCAGTTAGTGACTTTGAATATGAATTTCAAATGGCTTTGACCAACAGAAAGTTAAACCCAGAAGTAGATACCATATTTTTAATGACAAGTGCGGAATATATGTACCTTTCATCATCTATGGTTAAGGACATTGCACTGCATGGCGGAAACGTGGCAGACTTTGTGCCTGCTGAAATTGAGAGCGAAATTATAGCTAGAATAAGAAAGGACGGATAAAGACAATGGCAGCAGTAGAAGAACTGGTAAACAGCCTATATGAAATGGTACAAGATGCAGGTGCAGTACCATTTACTGATAAGTGTATGTTAGAACGTGATAGAGTGCTTGATATGCTCGATGAGCTTAGAGTTTCTCTACCAGCAGACCTTAAAATGGCACAAGATATTGTGGAAAAACGCAATGAATTATTAACAGCAGGCAAGCGTGAAGCTGATGCTCTAAAACAGCAGGCAGAAGACGCAGCTCGCACACTTATTTCTGAAACCGAGGTTATGAAGGCTGCACAAGCAAAGGCTAAGGAAATTTTAAGTAATGCTGAAATTCAAGCTAGAGAGCTTCGTAAAGTAGCTAATGAATACTGTGAAGAAACACTAAAACGCACAGAAGAATCTGTTGCTTTAGGTCTTGCAGAGGTTCAAAAGGCTCGTCAACGCTTTAGAGATATCGCATCGCAAGCTTTATAAAAATATTAAAGGCAATTTGTATATTTTATATAAAGAGCAGGAGACATTTTTATTGTCTCTTGTTTTCTTTTTATGAAAAATCGAACAACTGTTCGACAAAAGAAAAGTGACAAAATTCGCATAACTTTATTAAAAATAGGTCATTTGCATTTAAAAAAAGTTACATACTAGGGTTGCAAAATGAAAATAAAAAGGTTATAATAGTCTAAAGATGTGTGGGTGTTTATAAATACATCTGGTTTAAACCATAAGTTAGATTTTAATATTATTTTTTTATATATTTAGAAATGAGTTTATATATGAACAAAAGTGATTTTCATCATATATCTATCTTGCTTGATGAATGTTTGAATGCACTCGAAATAAAGCCTGATGGTACATATATGGACGCTACTTTAGGCGGTGCAGGTCATTCGCTTAGAATAGCTCAAAGACTTGACAAGGGCGGCAAACTTATCTGTATAGATAGAGATGATGCCGCACTTAATAATGCAGAAAAACGTCTCAAAGATGTTCGTGAACGTGTGACACTTGTAAAAAGCGATTTTCGTAATCTTGATAATGTAATTGCGGATTTAGGGCTTTCTGGTGTCGATGGTATTTTATTTGACCTTGGCGTGTCATCTCCTCAGCTTGATGAGGCAGAACGTGGATTTTCTTATATGCAAGATGCACCACTTGATATGCGTATGGATAGACAGCAAAAACTCACAGCTTATGATGTTGTAAACACATTTGAGCAGTCAGAGCTTCGCAGGATTTTAATTGAGTATGGCGAGGAACGTTACGCTTCCAATATTGCTGCTGCAATAGTTCGCAAGCGTGAGCAAAAACAAATTGAAACCACATTTGAACTTGTAGAAGTTATTAAAAGTGCTATGCCAGCTAAGGCTCTAAGAGAAAAACAGCACCCTGCTAAACGCTCATTTCAAGCAATTAGAATTGCTGTAAATGATGAGCTAGGTGCGGTTAGAGAGGCTATGCAAAAGGCAATAGATGCACTAAACCAAAACGGACGACTTGCGGTAATCACTTTCCACTCACTTGAAGACCGCATTGTTAAGGAAACTATGAAGAAAGCGGCTGAAGGCTGCACATGTCCAAGGGATTTCCCTGTTTGTGTGTGCGGAAATAAGCCAAAGGTAAAACTGATAAGCCGTAAGCCTATATTGCCATCACAAGGCGAAATAGATGAAAATGCAAGAGCTCGTTCTGCAAAACTTAGGGTTTGTCAAAAGTTGTAAGCATTGTATTTTTTTGAATTTTAAGAAGGGAATGGCTTTAAATGGATAAATCTCGCACAGCAAAGCAGCAGGCACCAAGACCTACTGTGCGTCAGAACAAAAAATCCGCTGCTCGAAAGCGTACGTCCAGAAGCAAACTTCTTCGTATTATATCTTTTCCAAGAGTTATGGCTGCACTAGCCTTTGCGTGTTTTTGTGCTATTATGCTTTATAGCAATATGAACCTTACACGCCTTACAAAGGAAATAGGAGAACAAGAAACAGCTTTAGAGCAGGTGCAAAGTGAATATGTTTCACTCAAAGCTCGTAAGGAACAAGCATTGAGTATAAGTTACATAGAAAATTATGCACAGAATGAACTGGGTATGGTTAAAATGGACCCATCTCAGATAGAATATATTGAAATGACAAAACCGGAAGTTACAGAGGTTTCCGATACAACGAAACTGGGGGACGCAGCTGCAAATCTAATGCGTGGCTTTACTGCCGTATTGGAATATTTGCAATAAGTTGCTGAATAAGATGGTACTGCGGGAGTGAGAGGTGGAAACGCTTCTGACTCCCGCTTGTTGTTTGTCGAATGTTAAGTTATTAAAGCAAATTTCAAATGGAGGAAATTCTTATATGAATGCCCGAAAACCTAAAGGCAGTAAACGTCCTAGTTTAATGATGCGTAGTCGTATATCTGTACTAGTCGCTGTATTAGTATTATTTTGTTTTAGCGTTGTTGCTGTGCGTCTTTTTTGGATGCAGGTTATAAGATATGATTATTATAGAGAAAAAGCTCTGAATTTCCAGACTAAAGACAGCATTATTGAACCTAAACGTGGCACTATATACGATAGAAATCATAAGGTGCTCGCACAGTCAGCATCAACTAAATCTGTACTTATTAACCCAAATGGACTTAAAACATGGGTAAAAACACAAAACTCTACACTTAAAAACCAGCAGGAAGAAAATCCATCTGTTCAGCTTTTAGAGCTTGAGGAAGTTCAACAAAAGATTGCTGAGATTTTAAGTGAAAACTTATCACTTTCTTATGAAAGTGTTTTATCAAAAGTGCAAAGAGTAGACCGTCAATCAATGGAGATTAAAGGTCAAGTCGAACAGGATATAGTTGATAAAATTATTAAGGAAATTGAAGATGCAGGTATTGCAACGGGTGCATATAACTCAGTTTATACCGAACCTGATACAAAGCGTTATTATCCTTATGGCTCTTTTGCTTCTCAGGTTATTGGTTTTATAAATAGCAGTGGTCCTGTTGGTGGTATTGAGCTTGAATATAATGATGTTTTATCTGGTACAGCAGGTAGAATTGTACGTGCACAAAATGTAAGTAATTCAGATATGCCATTTGAGTACGAACAATATGTTCCAGCTCAAGATGGCGGTTCAGTTGTGCTAACTATTGATGAAAGCATACAA
Source organism: Butyricicoccus sp. (assembly GCA_017886875.1). Classification (GTDB taxonomy): domain Bacteria; phylum Bacillota; class Clostridia; order Oscillospirales; family Butyricicoccaceae; genus Butyricicoccus_B. The sequence continues at coordinate 6,555 of JAGHIZ010000025.1, forward strand.
CATTACCTTGAAACACATGTTGAAGCAGCTCTTGCAGACAATCCACAAGCACGTGGTGGTGTTTCTGGTATTGTAATGGACGTAAAAACAGGTGAAATTTTAGGCATGGTTAATATGCCAGATTTTGATATAAATGCATATAGCACTATTGAGAAAGATAATTTATACTATAATGAGCTGAAGGCTGAAGTTGAAGAATACTTTACTGAAAATGGTATAAATGGTGAAGTCAAAGATGAATATTTATGTGAAGGTAAATGGGCAGGTCTGCCAGAGAGTATGACCGATGAGCAGAAAACTGAAGTAGATACACTTCGCACCACTAAATTACAGGCGATGTGGAGAAACCATATTGTTTCAGATACCTATGAACCAGGTTCAACTTTTAAGCTTATGACAGTTGCAACAGCTCTTGAGTCGCAGACAATAAGCACACAAGATACTTTTGTTTGTAATGGCTCTATGATGGTTGCAGGTTGGGATAAACCAATTAAATGTCATAAAACCACAGGTCACGGCACTCAAACACTTACAGAGGCTCTTATGAACTCTTGTAACGTTGCTATGATGCAAATTGTTTTTAAAACTACACCAGCTACTTTCTATGAGTATTTTGAAGCTTTTGGGCTTATTGGTAAAACAGGTATAGATTTACCAGGTGAAACAAATAATACTTCTATTGTATATACTGAAAAACAACTTACTGATACTCCTTCTAACCTTGCCGTATCTTCATTTGGTCAACGTTTTAAGGTAACTCCACTTCAAATGATATCTATGGTTTGTGCTATTGTTGATGATGGCAACCTTAAAACTCCACATATTGTACGTCAGATTTTAAATTCTGATGGCTCTGTACGTGAAACCGTTCAAACTGAAATTGTGCGTCAGGTAATTTCTGAGGAAACATCAGAATTTATGTGTCAGGCTATGGAAGCAGTTGTTTCTGATGGTACTGGTAAAAACGCATATGTTGCGGGTTATCGTGTGGGCGGTAAAACAGCAACATCAGAAATTGAAAAAAAGCGAGATGCAGATGGTAAAGTTATAGATATTGAGCCTCGTTATACAGCGTCATTTATTGGTGTTGCACCTATGGACGACCCACAAATAGCTGTTTTGGTTGCAATCCATGACCTTCCAGAAAGTGCTCCTCATGGTGGTGGTGCTATTGCTGCTCCAGTAGTAGCTAGAATTTTAGAAGATGTACTTCCATATTGGGGCGTTGAACAAAGCTTTGATGAAGATAATGCTGACCGAATTGAAATTCAGGTTTCAAGCGTTATTGGTAAAACAGAAGAAGAAGCCGCAGAGATACTTGAAAACCTTGGTTTTACTTATAAAACCATTGGTGATGGCGATACTATTACTGACCAAGTTCCAAGTGGTGGCGTTAAAATACCAACTGGCAGCCAAGTTATACTGTATATGGGTGGTGAAAAGAGTACAGACCTAATAACTGTACCAAATGTGCTTGGTGAGCACCCAGATACTGCACAAAGTAGATTAAAATCTAATAATCTGTATATGCGTAGAACTGGTATCAAGAGCAGCCAGACAAATGCCCAAACTCAGGCAACTCAACAAGACCCAGCAGCAGGCACTCAAGTTCCTATTGGTACTGTTATTACTGTATCATTTGAAAATACAACAGGTGTAAGCGACCGTTAAAGTATTAAATGAGGTAAAAATTTATGAAATTAGCTAAACTTTTAAAAGATATTGATATTTTAGAAAACAGACTCGATTTAGAAACTGAAATTTCTAATGTTTGTTATGACTCACGAAATGTCAAAAAAGGTGATTTATTTGTTGCTATTCGTGGATATGCAACAGATGGTCACAAGTACATTGATAAAGCACTTGAGCAAGGTGCAGCAGCTATTGTTTGTGAGCAGGCACAGGAAAATATTCCAGCGGTTATAGTTAAAAACTCAAGAAAAGCACTAGCCCAAATCGGTGCAAATGAGTTTGATAACCCAGCACAAAAGCTTAAAATGATTGGTATTACAGGTACAAATGGTAAAACTACTACAACATACCTTGTAAAACATGTGCTTGAAAGTGTAGGTGCTAAAGTTGGGCTTATTGGCACAAACCAAAATATGATTGGTGATGAAATTCTGGAAACAGAACGCACAACTCCAGAGTCTTATGAACTGCAAGCATTATTTGATAAAATGGTTAAAGCAGGCTGTACTTATTGTGTTATGGAAGTTTCTTCACATTCACTTGTTTTAGACAGAGTTTATGGTGTGCCTTTTGAGGTTGGTGCTTTTACCAACCTCACTCAAGACCATTTGGATTTCCACCATACTATGGAGGAATACCGCAAAGCTAAAGCTATACTGTTTACTATGTGCAAAAAAGGTATATTAAATATGGACGATGTGGCAAGTGAGAAAATTATGCTTGATGCAACCTGTCCTATTATTACTTATTCTGCACATAATGATAGTGCTGATTTAGTGGCTAAAAATATTGAACTTCATGCGGACTCTGTTAAATTTGATGTAAGCACAGAAAACGAAAAAGCAAGTGTAAATTTGGGTATTCCAGGACAATTTACTGTATCTAATGCACTGACTGCTATTGGTGTATGTAACGCTCTTGGCATATCACTTGAAAAAATCGCTGACGCACTTAAAACAGCTCATGGCGTAAAGGGTAGAGTAGAGGTTGTTAAAACTGACACAGATTATACTGTGTTAATCGACTATGCTCATTCGCCAGATGGAGTTGAAAATGTATTAAAGGCTGTTCGTGGTTTTACAAAGGGCAGAGTTATAGCATTATTTGGCTGTGGCGGTGATAGAGATAGAACAAAACGCCCTAAAATGGGTGCTATTGCTGCAAGTCTTGCTGATTATTGTATAGTAACTTCAGATAATCCAAGAACGGAAGACCCTAAGCTCATTATTGATGATATTATCGAGGGAATGAAGGACAGCAAAACACCTTATGAAGTTATTGTAAGCCGTCCAGAAGCAATTTTTTCCGCTTTAAAAATGGCTAAAAAAGATGATACTATTGTATTAATGGGCAAAGGTCATGAAACTTATCAAGAGATAAATCACGTTAAACATCATATGGACGAACGTGAAATCGTAGCAGAATATTTTAATAAATAAAAAAAGGGAAAATCCTAGCTTAAAAAAGCGGGGTGGAGGGTGTTACATGGAGAGCTTTAAGCTTTCACAGGCAGCTAAATGGACAAATGGACAAATTTCTAAAGATACAGATATTTTAACTGTATCCAAGGACTCAAGAGAAATTCCGGACGGCTGTTTATTTCTAGCGATTAATGGCGAAAATTTTGACGGGCATAATTATATAGATAAAGCGATAGAAAATGGTGCAAGAGCTATTTTAAGCCATAGAAAAGACGAAAAGTATTCTGTGCCTACGCTTTATGTAGATGATACAAGGCAGGCGATTTTAGACCTTGCAGCGGGCTATAAACAACAGTTTGATTGTCCGCTTGTGGCGATAACAGGTTCAGTTGGTAAAACCACAACAAGAGGTTTAACTGCCTCTGTTGTATCTCAAAAATATAATACTCATGCAACAAAAGGAAACCTTAATAATCAGCTTGGTATGCCACTAACTTTATTAGAGCTAAATCATACACATGAGGCGGCTGTAATTGAAATGGGTATGTCCGGTTTTGATGAGATTTTATCAATGGCTAAGTGTGCAAAACCTAATATTGCAGTTATAACTAATATAGGTACAGCTCATATTGAGTTTTTAGGCTCAAGAGAGGGTATATGTAAAGCTAAAATGGAAATCTTGGACGGTTTATATGAGCGTTCTGGTACAGCTATTTTAAACGGTGATGAGCCGCTTTTATGGAACAAAAGAAATGAAATAAAAGCTGATGTAATTTGGTTTGGAATGGAAAATACAGAATGTGATGTAAAAGCAGAGAATATAATATCACAAAGTGATAGTGTTAGCTTTACACTTGTTTACAAGGATATTAAAACCCCTGTAAAATTATCTATTGCAGGTGTACATAATGTTAGTAATGCACTTGCAGCGGCTGCGGTTGGTTTTAAGCTTGATATATCATCAGAAAAAATAGCACAGGGTATTTCTGAGTATAGTCCAGATGGCAGACGTCAAAAGCTCTATAATAAAAATGGGTTTGTAATTTATGAAGATTGCTACAATGCAAGCCCTGATTCTATGAAAGCTGCATTAGCTGTTTTAAGCTCACAGGAAAACGGTACAAAATTCGCTGTTTTAGGCTCTATGCTAGAGCTTGGAGATTATGCAAAAACAGGGCATATTGAGACCGGTGAAAATGCGGCTAAAAATGCTGATAAATTATATCTATATGGCGATTATGCCGAATTTATGGCAGAGGGTGCAAAAAAAGGCGGAATGTCAGAACAAAATATTCATGTGTTTAGCACACATGAAGAATTAGCTGACAGCCTTAAAAAAGAGGCTAAACAAGGTGATGTGCTTTTATTTAAAGGCAGTCGCAGTATGAAAATGGAGCAGGCACTCAGTCTGTTTCTGGGGGAGGAAGTTTAATTGATTAAATTAGCGTTAATAGCATTGGCTATTGCATTTATTGTAACAGCAGTTATAGGTATGCCAATTATAAATTGGCTAAGGAAAATGAAGTTTGGTCAAAAAATTCTTGAAATTGGCCCTAAATGGCATATGAATAAGCAAAATATACCAACTATGGGCGGTTTTATGTTTATAATTGGTATAACAATTAGCATGATTATAAGCTATGGTATTTTAAGTTTTGAAAAAACCCAAAATTCACTTTCAATGCCACTGTTTTTTTCAGTTTTATTTATGGCTTTTGCTTATGGTCTTGTAGGTATGATTGATGACTGGGCAAAAATCCGTAAAAAACAAAATGCAGGTTTAACACCTATGCAAAAACTGCTTTTACAAATTGTAGTTGCAGCTGTTTTTATATCGCTTTTAAGACTGGCAGACGGTCAAACAGGCGGACTATGGATACCTATTTTAGAAAGAACAATTCAGTTTAATTGGATTGTTTATATGATATTTGCGATTATTGTAGTTGTAGGCTGCGATAATGCGGTAAACTTAACCGATGGTATAGACGGTTTGGCTGCAAGTGTTACTGTGCCTGTTGGCATCTTCTTTGTTTGTGTTGGTATTCATCAGCAAAATATAGGTGTTGTGGCTTTTGCTGCTGCACTTGTAGGCGGTTTGTTAGCATTTTTAATCTTTAACTTTAACCCTGCAAAGGTATTTATGGGCGATACAGGTTCATTGTTCTTAGGTGGTGCGGTTGCAGGTCTTGCTTTTGCTTGCAATCTTCCACTGGTGCTTTTGCCTGTTGGTCTTATTTATGTTTTAGAAACATTATCTGTTATTTTACAAGTTGGTTATTTTAAAATCAGTCACGGCAAAAGACTGTTTAAAATGGCACCTATTCACCATCATTTTGAAATGTGTGGTTGGGGTGAACGTAAAATAGTTTTTATTTTCACTTTAGTTACAACTGTTATGTGTGTTTTAGCGTGGATACTGTTCAAAAGTGCACTTTAAGGCACTAGCGAGCAGTATAGCTCGCAAAGAAAGGAAAATTCATGCCTAAAAAATCTTCACTTATATATGAACCAGAACAGACAACTGAGAACTCTAAAAAACAGCGTAAAGTTGTCAAAATGCCAAAACCGAAAAATCATTCTCAATCGGAAATTGCACGAAAACTTCAGATTAAAAAAATAGACCTTGCAACACTTGTTATAATTTTAGTGTTAACAGTGGTCGGTCTTATAGCTCTTTTCAGTGCAAGTTATCCGATAGGTCTTTATAAACATAATGACCCATTAAAATTTATAAGAAACCAAACTGTATTTGCTGTAATGGGCATTAGTGCAATGCTTTTTATATCTATAATTGATTATCATATTTATGGTAGATTTTATAAGTTTATTTATGGATTTGGTGTAGCATTATTAGCTTTAGTTTTGCTTATCGGTATAGAGCATAATAGGGCTACAAGATGGCTTAAAATACCGTTTGTAGGCGAATTTCAGCCATCAGAGATAACTAAAATCGCAATGATTATTGCATTTGCATACTATGCATCTAAAATGGGTGATAAAATTCGCACATATAGGGGTTTATTACCGTTTATTGGTGCATTTGCTGTTATTGCAGGCTTGCTTGCACTTCAGCCTCATATGTCAGCGATTGTAATTATGTTTATTATTGTTCTTAGTATATTATTTGTAGCGGGCATAAAAGTATGGTATTTCTTCCCAATAGGTGCTGCGGGTATTGGTGCTTTTGCTGTTGCTTATCAGATGCCTATATTTAACCATGTGCGTGAACGTATAGCAGTATGGCTTGACCCATTTATTGATTTGCAAGACAAAGGTTATCAGGCAGCTAATAGCTTTGTTGCTATTGGTTCTGGTGGCTTTTGGGGGCTTGGACTAGGTCAAGGCAGACATAAACAGCTTTATTTACCAGAAGCACCAAATGACTTTATTTTCTCGGCATGGTGTGAGGAGATGGGTTTTGTCGGTGCGGTTATACTTATGATTTTGTTTGCTTATCTAATTTATAGAGGCTATGTTATAGCAAAAAATGCAAAAGATAAATTTGGTTGTTTAATTGCAGTTGGTATAACAACACAGTTTGCAGTTCAAACACTTATGAATTTATTTGTTGTAACAGGTGTAATGCCCGTTACGGGTGCAAGCTTACCGCTTTTCAGCTATGGTGGCACAGCACTGATTATACAGTTTTGTGAACTTGGTATATTACTTAATATTTCACGAACTATGACACATAAAAATTAGCAAATTAACAGGGGGCTATTATGAAATTATATATTACTGGTGGTGGCACAGGAGGACATGTTACACCTGGTTTAGCTATTGCAAAATACTGTCAACAGAAAAGACCAGACACAGTTGTTCGTTTTGCAGGTACTTCAGGTGGAATAGAATCACGTCTTGTGCCAAGAGAGGGTTATCCGCTTGATATTATTGAAATAAGCGGTTTACGTAGGTCTTTTAAGCCAGATGCTATTATGCATAATTTTAAAGCTGTAAAACAGACTTTAACAGCCCAGATACAGGCTAAAAAATTGCTTTTAGAACATAAGCCCGATTGTGTTATAGGCTGTGGCGGATATGTTAGCTTTCCGATTGTAAGTGCAGCACAAAAACTCGGTATCCCTACAATTTTACTTGAAGTAAATGCACTTCCAGGAGTTACTACAAAAATGCTTGCTAAAAAAGCTGATAGAGTGCTTGTATGCTTTGAGCAAGCTAAAAAATTATTAGGTGATAGCGATAAAATTTATATGACTGGTTCACCTGTTAGAACAGAAATAGTTTTTGCGGATAGAAAAGCAGCAAGACAAAAAATGAAACTAAAAGAAAATGACCGTTTAGTTGTTTCATTTTGGGGTTCTATGGGTGCAAAATATATGAATGAGCATATGGCAGATATGCTGACAAGAGAAATCCGTGAAGGAGTATCTTTTTATCATGTACATGCGACTGGCTCAGCTGCAAGTAAATGGATGCCTAAAATAATTCGTGATAAGGGAGTAAATCCAGACTCAAGCGAAAATGTAACAATAACAGAATATATCTATGATATGGCAGATAAGCTTGCAGCAGCCGACCTTGTGTTATGTCGTGCAGGTGCGGCTACAATAGGCGAGCTTTGTGCACTTGGTAGAGCGTCTATTATGGTGCCATCACCTTATGTAGCTGAAAATCATCAGGAGAAAAACGCTAGAGCTTTAGAAAAGCAGGGTGCATGTGAAGTTTTGCTTGAAAGTGAAGCTAATGGTGATAAAATGCTTGAAATGACAAAAAGCTTATTGTTTGATGATAAAAAACGAGAGCAAATGGCAAAAAATGCTGCAAAGCTTGCAACCCTTGATGCAGGTGAAAAAATTTATAAGCATATTTTAGATGTTATAAGAAAGTAAAAAATCTATGCCAGATAGGAGGAAAACTATGAATAATCAAAATTCTGTAGTAAAACAAGCAAATTCACCAAATAGGCAGCCATCTGGCAATAGAAAAAAACCTGTTAAACCAATAAGTCGTTCAGAAAGACAAAGACGCAAAGCAAGGCGAAGTATTAGAAGAAGAATAATATTCAAAATAGCATTTTTAATTATGACAGTTGTTGTTGCGTTTTTGGCTGTCACTATATTCTTTAAAATAGATACCATAGAAGCAAATTCTACAGAACATTATAAACAAGATGAATTGATTTCAGCTTCAGGTATAGAAATAGGTGATAATCTATTTAAATTTCGTACAAGTGCCATAGAGAAAAAACTATTAGAAAAATATCCATATTTAGCAAGTGTAAGTGTCACACGTTCACTTCCTAGCACACTTGTTATTAAAGCGGTTGATTCTGTTCCAGCAGCAGCAGTAAATTTAGCAAATGGTGGTTATTGCCTTATAGATGAAAAGGGTAAATTACTCGAGCAGGTTTCTACCGTTCCGGAAGATTTGCCAACAGTAACAGGTGTTACAGCAGATAATATGACCGAGGGTAAATATCTGCCTAGCAATTCAAAATCTGAGCTTTTAGTAGATATTACAAAGGTATTAAAAGAAAAAGATATAATTTCTAATGTTGATTTTATAAATGTTTCATGTGTAACAGATGTTAGAATTGGTTATCTTGGTAGGCTTGATGTAAGACTCGGACAAGCAGATAAACTCAAGGAAAAAATACAAATGATGGTACATATAGCGGAAAATGAACTTTCACCATCGGATATAAAAATAATTTACCTTGAAGATGCAACAACTGTTTATTGTCCGCCTACAACATTAGAGAAAATTCAGCAATCAGCATTGCCAATTGCAGATGTAAACCCAGAGTAAAACGTATATAATTTGCATATAAATTATATAAAAAATCAGTTACTATGTGAAAAATGAGAGTATTTATAAGGTATAATACACTGTGCATTTGCAATTTAAACAATTTTTCATAAAACGGGTATTTTTTGTTGCAAAATTCGCCCTAAGGGGTTAAAATTATAACGATAGAGTGTGCAACTCTCTAATGACATCAAAACAGAGTTTTATCAGTTTTTTTATACGGATACATAAGAAGAATAACGGAGGACGGCATCAATGAGCTTTCAGTTTGAAGAAACCATGGACAATGTAGTAAATATTAAGGTCATCGGTATAGGTGGCGGCGGTAATAACGCTGTAAACCGCATGATTTCAGGCGGTATGCAGGGTGTTGAATTTATCGCTATTAACACAGATAAACAAGCATTAAATTATTCTCAGGCAAGCACTAAAATCCAAATCGGTGAGAAACTCACCAAAGGACAGGGTGCAGGCTCTAATCCAATGGTAGGTCAAAAGGCTGCCGAGGAAAGTAAGGACGAAATTCAAGCAGCACTTGAAGGTGCACACATGGTATTTATCACTGCTGGTATGGGCGGCGGTACTGGTACTGGTGCAGCTCCTGTTGTCGCTGAAATCGCACATAATATGGGTGCTTTAACAGTTGGCGTTGTAACTCGTCCTTTTGCATTTGAGGGTAAAAAGCGTATTGACCAAGCATTGCAAGGTATAGAGGCTATGCGTGAAAATGTAGACTCTCTTGTTATTATCCCTAATGAGCGTCTAAAGCTTGTTTCTGAGCAGAAAATAACATTTAAAAACGCATTCGATATTGCAGATGGTGTACTGCGTCAAGCGGTTGCTAATATCTCTGACCTTATCACCGTTCCAGGATTTATTAACCTTGACTTTGCCGATATCAGTAGCATAATGAAAGATGCTGGTTTTGCTCATATTGGTACAGGTAAGGCAGCAGGTAAGGAAAAAGCTATTGAAGCTGCTAAAATGGCTATCTCAAGCCCACTACTTGAAACTTCTATTGAAAACGCTAGAGGTATTATTCTTTCTATCGTTGGTTCTGATGATATTGGCCTTGATGAAGTTGATGCAGCAGCTAGTATGGTTCAGCAGGCAGCTCACCCAGAAGCACATATTATCTTTGGTGCGTCCATTGATGAAGAATTAGACGATGAAATGCGTGTAGTTGTTATTGCTACTGGTTTTGATACCGTTCCTAATTCCGCAGTTGGTACAAGCCCTGTTGTTTCAAAGCCAAATCAAGAAAATGCTGGTCAAAGCCCATATAACAATGCAAGAGATAATGCGGCAACTAATCAGCCAGCCGAACCTGAAAAGTCAGCTGAGTCAGTTGACCCATACGAGCAGATACTACGTATTTTTAATCATGGTAAAACTCTGTAAAACAGTAAAATGCCCTTTGAAATATAAGGGCTATTTTTACGGTAAAAAACAGTGATTTTATAAATAAATCTTAACACCAAAAGGGGGTATTACGCCGTGAGTGCGGATCCTTGTAGTAGACAAAACAAATTTGCAGAAACGGCGGAAATACTCTAATATCCGCCGTAGAAAGGCGGAAAGATATGATTGAATGTTACAAGACTATAAACGGCAGAGTTCTGCCAATTCCAACTATGGAGTCAGGTTGCTGGATAAATATTGTTCACCCAACATCAGAGGAGCTTGAAAGGGTTGTAAAATGGACAGGTGTAGAACATGATTTTATTTATGCACCGCTTGACCCAGAAGAAAGTTCTCGTGTGGAAATCGAAGAAGACCAAGTGATGATGATTGTCGATATTCCAACAATAGAGAAAGAAAAAGAAAGTGAGGAAGGTTCACAGATTTTCGGTACACTGCCTATGGGTATTATAATTTTACCTGAAGTTGTTGTCACCGTTTGTCTACAAGATACTGTCGTTTTAAGGTCTATTGCTGAGGGTGCAGTTAAGGATATACATACTGCCCTTAAAACTCGTTTTGTATTTCAGATTTTATTGCGTGTTGCTGGTAGATTTCTTAAAAATCTAAGACTTATAGAGCGAGATTTTACAAAAATAGAGCGTAGATTATACGACTCACTTAAAAATGAGGAATTAATTCAACTACTTGGTTTATCTAAATCTCTGGTTTACTTCTCGGCTTCTCTTAAAGGTAATGAAGTTACTATGGAAAAAGTGCTTCGTGGTCGAGTGCTTAAACTCTATGAAGATGATAGAGATATACTTGAAGATGCACTGATTGAAATTCGTCAGGCAATAGAAATGTCAAATATTTATTCAAGCATTTTAGCGGGTACTATGGACGCTTATGCCTCTGTAGTATCAAATAACCTAAATATTATAATGAAGGTGCTAACCGTTATAACCATTATTATGACCATACCTAATATTATTTTTGGTTTCTATGGCATGAATATTGATGGTAATGGTTTACCACTTGCCGCATTTTGGTGGTTACCTGTGCTTATGGCGGCAGTTGGTATGACTGGTGCTTGGCTATATCTAAAAAAGAATAATCTAAACTAAAAGCAAAAGCGAGGTTAATTATTTTAACCTCGCTTTTATATATGTTTCTAGCTCTTTTAAATTTTTAGGATAGTTAATTTTATTATCATTTATGCTTTCAAAAAGCTTAATAACAGTTGGTTTTTCAAGATTTGTTTTATCAAGCACAGTATTATTTGTAAAAATATCTATTGGTTTAGCTTGCATAATAACTTCACCATTATCAAATAGAATTATCTCATCAGCCCATTCATAAGCATAATCTACATCATGAGTTGACATAATAACAGTTAGACCATTTTCGGTCAGTTTATCTATAATTTCACGCACTATTTTTATATGTTTAGGGTCAAGTGCAGCAGCAGGTTCATCAAATATAATAATTTCTGGTGACATAACAAGTATATCTGCTATTGCAACTTGTTTTTTTTGCCCGCCACTAAGTGCATGTGTAGGCTTTTCACAAAAACTTTGTATATTAAGTGTTTTTATAATATTATCGACTTTTAAACGGGTTTCTTCTTCTGAAAAGCCCAAGTTTAACAAACCAAAAGAGATTTCTTCATAGACACTTGCACAAAAAAGCTGATTATCTGGCTCTTGAAATACAATTCCAATTTTACTTCTTAAATTTAAAAGATTTTTTTTATCATATTTAATCTTTTCATTATGAAAAAATAAATCTCCCTTGCATGGATTTAGAATACCTGCACAGCATAGAAAAAAAGTTGATTTTCCGCTGCCATTTGCACCCATTAAAGCGATTTTCTGACCTTGTTTTATGCTTAAATTCACATTTTTTAATGCATAATTATCATTGTCACTATATGAGAAATATAAGTTTTTACATTCTAAAATTGTATTCATAGGAAAAATTTACTCCAAATACTAAATATCAAAAGAAATCCATCAAATAAAGCAATCATAATTATATGTTTTACTTTTGGTTTTGCTTTTTTGCTTGATAAAACATTTATTGTGTCATCATAACATCTAGCCTGCATTGCAATATAAACATTTTGAGAGCGTTTTATGGCTTTTAACATAAGGCTTGAACCAAGCATGCCAAATGATTTAAGCGAGGTTTTATAATTTATATTGCCAAGACGTGCTTTTTGTGAAATAGAAATAGCATAAGCAGTATCAAGCAAAATAAAAATAAAACGATAAATTAAGAGCATAAGCTCTAATATAATTTTAGGGCAGTGGAGTTTTTTTAAGACAGATAAAATATCCATTATAGTAGTGGTAAAAGCTAAAAAATATAAACATGATACAGCTGAAAGCGATGTTAAAATTAAATTTAACGCATAGAATACAACGTTTTTATTTATAGTTATATAAAACGGTTTAAAATCAAAAATAATTGCTATTGTGCTTAAAAATAAAAATGCAAAAGGAATAGATAAAAATTTTAGATAACGGAAAACAGGGACTCCGCTTTTTATAGTAAGAACCCCTGTTACCACTAAAACTATAAGAGCTATTACAGCCGAACGACTAATCACACAAATTAAAAGTGTGATGACTGCAAAAGCAAATTTTACTTCAGCATTTTCATATCTAAGCTTTGAATTATAACTAAGCTTATCAATAATCATAATTTATTTAGTCCATTTTTTACGCTCAACTAAACGTCCCATAATAAAGGCAATTATTCCAACGCCTATACCTGTTTGCACGCAGAAAAATAGGCTTTCAACCTCGCCTGGAAGTTCTCTACCTAGAATTTTTTCTAAAATAGGTGTTTCCCATGGCGTATATTCTGAATTTACTTCTTCTACCACTGTGCTAGCGGCATCATCTGCACCGCCAAACTCAGCATTTTTTAACACAAAAAGCGGCACAAGTGCAATAAGAATAATGGCGATTATAGCCGCAATAATTTTCTTTTTCATTTTGCCTCCTTTAAATAACCTATGTCCTTTAGCTCTGGTGCAGCATAATTTTCAAGACCAACTATTATAATAACAGTTATTATGCCCTCAATAATTGCAAGTGGTACTTGAGTAGGTGCAAATATTACTAAAAACTTGCCAGATGCATTTAAAAAGCTTGTATCTGCATGATGTGCAAGTGCAAGCTGTAAAGCAGTTATGCAGTATGTAAATAAATCACCTAAACAAGCGGCAATAAAAACAGATGCTTTTTTATTTACATTTAACTTGCTTAAAAGTTTATAAATTCCATAACATACAAAAGGTCCTGCAATAGCCATAGAAAATGTGTTTGCACCAAGGGTTGTTAAACCACCATGTGCAAGTAAGATTGCTTGGAATAAAAGCACTATAAGCCCTAAAATAGATACAGAAGATGCACCGAATAAAATAGCACCCAAACCAGTGCCAGTCATATGCGAGCAGCTACCTGTAACTGATGGTATTTTAAGAGAGGATATTACAAAGATAAATGCACCAGACATAGCAAGTAAAGTTATTAAATTTCTGTGTGCATTTAGCTTTTCTTTTATGGATTTAAGCCCATAAAAGAGAAATGGAATACATAAAATTCCCCATGCTATGCAGTAACCGGCAGGAAGATAACCCTCCATAATATGCATAGCTCCAGCTGTTGGTGTAATGCTTAGAAAAACAGCAAATACGCATATAATTCTAAACATTAGATTTTTTTTGCTCATTTTCATTACTCCTTTCTTTTTATGCTGAAAAAGCAAAAAAGCCTGTTAGTTTTAACAGACTGATAGGAGAACAAGAGGGCATTAGAATTGAAATTTACAGCCAACCTGTTCTTACATATGGCTATCGTTCGTGACCATATGTAAATCGCATATACAAGGCAGGTCTTCTGACTTAGGTATCATCACTATACTTTGCCTTCCCAGTTTCCCAGTGACATAATTAAAGCATAATTACTCCATTACAGCGGCGTGACCGTGTGAGATTTGCACTCAACTTTCCTATTCTCTTGCAAAAGCAAGCACCATTGTATATTCAATTCTATGAATATAATATAGATATAAGTATAATTTGTCAACAATAAAAAAACTGGATATAAAAATATCCAGCTAAAAATTATTTGCATATCATTGTTAAATTGGTGTCGGTTAAAAAGTTTTTAAGTGAAAACAGCATAACCACATGGTCTATATTTTGGCTGTTTACATAAGAGCTTAATGGCTGCTTAAAATATCTTGCATCAAATAAATGAATTTCTGAAAAATATGGCATTAGAAACGGTACTAAACTATCAGCATAAGAGTCTCTAACAAGCAGTAATTTTCCGCCTTCATTGCCTGTTCTTAAAATCGCAAGCGGTTGATTACCACCTAAAAACATTGAATATTTATCTTTTTTATCTAAATATGAAAAATCATAAAGCGTGCCTTGTTCTGGTGAGCCATTTCTCCATGACTCAACCTCTGTGTTTCCTTGCTCAACATAAATATCAATACTATCAGGCGTTACAGAACGTACACCAGATGAGGAATATAAAGTGCCGTTAAAATCCTCTGTAACTGTTTGAATATTAAAATTTTCAAGCGGTGCAATTTCATAACCCATAGAATTTAAAAGTGCTTTAGCTCCATAATATGCACCAAGACTTGTCCAGTGATGGTCGGTTCTATAATATATATATTCATCTTTGTGTTCATACATTATAGCACTCATATTTATCATATCTACATCATTGTTTAAATTTTGTGATATAGAAGATAATAATTTTTGCTGATTTGCAGTAGGTGCACCAGTTGGCAAAGTGTCTTTATATACATCTGTTGCGGTTGGCACAAGAGCAAGTGATAAAGGAATATTTAGTGCATTTGCTGCATTATTTACAGCGGTTATATTAGTGTTAAATTGCTCGGTTGGCTCGTCCATGCGTTCAAGCAATCTATAATCAGCTAAATAGCAGCCATTAAATTCTTTTTTGCCGATAAGTGCATCTGTGCTGCTTTTTAGCGTTACACAGCTATCACGCAATATAAACTGGTCAGATAGATATTCTTCAGTTTCATCATCAAGATTTCCACTAAAGAAATTTTCGAGAGTAAAGGCAGGTTTTTGAGCAAGTGTTCTGTTTTCAATTTCGGAAAATTCTTTGTCTGGTATAAGGAGTGTACTTGCAAGCCCAAAAACCATTATGCCACCAAATAAAATAACATTGATTTTATCATTTAGTTTGCTCATTTAAAAATTCACCTCCTAAAATCTAAAATATAAAAATGGATTATAACTATCTGATACTAAGAAAGAAATTGTCATAGCTATGCCGCAAACCATTAAAAATGTGCTTAAACTATCTCTTGTTTTTTCAGGGAGTTTATAAAATAGCTTTTTAGGTAAAGGAGTGGCTGCAATAGCTAAGATAATAAAAGTAGGCAGATAGCTTGTTAAATAATATTGAGTTGTAGCGTTGAAAAATGGTGCATTACCGAACATTTTTGAAAGATATTCTGTAAAATATTGAGGTGTTGCAAAAATTGCCATGGAAATAATGACTAAAATAAGCGTATATATATGCTGAATAAAATCGGGCATTTTAGGCAGGAACTTCATAAATATTTGTTTTTCTAAAATCAAAAGTATACCAAAGTATATGCCCCAAACAAGAAAGTTCCAGTCAGCACCATGCCAAAAACCAGTAAGTGCCCAAACGACCATTATATTAAAATATTTTCTAAAACCGTTTACACGATTACCGCCAAGCGGGATATAAACATATTCACGAAACCAACTTCCAAGTGTCATATGCCATCTACGCCAAAAATCAGTTATAGATTTTGCTATATATGGATAGTTAAAGTTTTGTGGAAAAGTAAACCCTAACATTCTACCTAAACCACAAGCCATATCACTATAACCCGCAAAATCAAAATAAATCTGGAATGAAAAGGCGATTGCACCAAGCCAAGCACCTACGACAGATAAATCAGGATTTGTCTGCAAAACCTCCCAAAGCTTGCCTATGCTATTAGCTAGTAGCACTTTTTTACATAAACCAACAGTGAAAAGCTTTGCACCCTCGCTTACATCTTTTATTCTAGGTTTTACTCCTTCTGTAAGCTGGTCAGCAATATCTTTATAACGAACAATAGGACCTGCGATAAGCTGAGGGAAAAGGGTTACAAACACACCGAATTTAACAAGATTTGTTTGCATTTGAGCCTCTCCTCTATAAACATCAATAGAATATGACATAGTTTGGAATGTATAAAAAGAGATGCCAAGAGGTAGAGGAACACCTAAAACGGGTAAACCAAACTGAGAAGCTAAAAAGTCCCAATATTTAAAGAAAAATAACAGTGCTAAATTAAAAATTACCGATGATGCAACAAATTTTCGTGCAAGTTTATCATTATATCGGTATTTTTCAATTAAATACCCATGTATATAGTCAATCATTATAGATGCAAACATTATAATTATATATCTAGGCTCGCCCCAACCATAAAATATAAGGTTAGCTATTAAAAGCATAGGATTTCTAAGCCACAGTGGACATATAAAATATAATGCAAGCGTTATCGGCAGATAGGCAAATAAAAATGTCATGCTGCTAAAAACCATATGGATAAAACCCCCTATAAAAAAACAGTGCGGACAGCAAGCCCGCCCTGTAAATAAAATTTACTTAGTCATAGAATTAAAAGCATCAACAGCACCAGATGCATTTTCACCAATTACAAATAATACATAATTGCCATTAGCAACCAGTTTATAATTTTTAACCAGTTCATATTGCTCTGGAAGATATTGTTTCCACTGTGCATCAAGGTCTGCTTGACGTTTTAACATACCGTTTTTAACTGTATCAACCTGACCATCAGCCGCTTTTACAACTAAATATTCAGTAGCCTTTACGCTCATCATTGGCATTTTGCCAACAAATTCAGTCATACTTGATGAACCAATGCCATAATTTAAAGATACATCATCAGCGGTAAATGTCATAAAGTTACTATCAACACCCAAAGCCTTATCAATAGCAGCTGCAATATCGCTTACAGCTGGGGATTTAGCTGGTACTTCTGGAGTAGGAGTTGGCTGAGGTGCAGGGTTTGAAGGCTGCTCAGGTTTAGCTTGAGTATTGTTGTTGTTGTTAGCTGGAGGAGTAACAGGTGTTTCCTGAGGTTTGCTTTCTGGAGTTTGTGTGGTCGGCTGAGTTTGCTCAGGCTGTGCCACATCGGTTGGTTGAGTTGGAGTGTTAGCTATAATATTTTCATCAGTAGTAGTGGTAGAGCTTGTAGCACCCTCGCTTTTATCTGGTGTGCTTGAGGAAGAAGAAGCGTCACTCGACACATCACCAGCAGATGAACTAACATTTGAATTTAAGTTTGAATTTTCTTTTTTCTCACTGCCACAAGCAGCTAAACCAGTTGTTAACATAGCGATAGCTAGTAAAAATGCGATTTTCTTTTTCATAATATAACATCTCCTTGTTTTATAAGTAAAAGATATGGTTTTCCCTTGTTCTGTTTATATAGACGAGGGTAGTTTTATAAAGTTCCATAAAAATAAAAATTCCCACATTAAATGTGGGAAAAATCTTATTCGCTTGTTAGGCTGATTTGAGAAGTAAAAGGTTTATCATAAATATTATGTCCTGTTTCAAGTGGTTCACCATCAATGGTTAAAGTGATTGATGCAGGTTTAAAATAGTCCCAAATAGTGTTTATAAGGCTGCCAAGGACTATTGTTTCACCTGTTGAACCTGTATTTAAAATACCTTCAGCAAAAGCTTTGTTAAGGTCTAATGTAACAGCAGGTGCATCATCTTCTGATATAGACCATTGTTCTACTTCAGTACCAGCCGGTAAAGCTTTTTCGGTTACAAGTGCTTGAACAAGTTCGACTATTGGTTCATCATTTTTTTCTATTTGAACCTCTTTGCTAACTAAATTCTGTGCGGTTTCATCGTAAAGATAAATAGAAACTTTTTGGTATTCAGTTGCAGGCGTGGTTGTTTGTATGTCAACGGTTGAATTGTCAGGCTCACCATTTTGTGGCATACAACCCGATGTAATTGTAAGTGTGCAGGCAATAAATAGAGCCATTGTTCTTTTTTTCATTTTTAATCACCTCATTAGTAAAAGCTCTTATTATCTATGATATTGTATCATGCAAAATTTAAAATTACACCTAAGTATATATTATTGTAACCTATATGCAATCAATTACTTCAAATTGTAACGTTTGAATATTTTCCAGAAAGGTATGCCATGAAAGAAAAATGCCCTAAGTATCCAGTATCCACTTGCAAGGATAGTAAAAAGCCATGAAGGACAAAAACTCACTGTTGTATAACAAAGTCCATTGTTTTTACTTTTTGATATATTACTTGCGGTTTTTTGTGCAGATAAAAACATATTAAGGCTAAAAATAAACCAAAAGAAAATAAATCCGAAAGCATTCCAAAGTAGAGAAACACCAAGAGTATGAAAATTAAAAGCAAGTGCTAAAGCACCTAAAACAGCAGATATTGCTGAAACAGGTATATTCCATCTTAAAACACGATGCATTTCACCAGCACCCAATCCAAGACCACCACAGAAATTAGTGCCTGAGTGTTTGCACCATATTTTAACCATATTCAGTGCAAGCTCACACTGTTCACCCTCATAAAAACCACAGTTTAATAGTGCATATACATTAAGCTCTTTTGAAACAGTTTTTTCAAGTCTTTGTAAAAGTTCTAAAACATGTGAAGGTAGTCCGTCAACATACAAAGGGGTTACAAAAACAAGATTTTGTGCATTTTCAAGCTCACAAAGTATTTTTTTATCATCTGCACTACCACGATAATTTATGGTGACACATTCGCCTTTGATAAATAATTTTGTTGTTCTAAGTAGATAACCAGACATACTGTTTTTCTTTTTGGGGGTTAAATTTATAAAAACCGTTTTCAAATTATATCCTCCAATGTGCATATATTTTTATCAATGAAATTTACTATACATTCTTTGCAGTTCATATTTATAGCCATAGCATTAGCTGCACGTTTAGCAAGTGCTTTTTCCTCATCGGAAAGCTGTGAGCAGTCATAAAAAGTTATATAAAAAGTAGGTTTAGTTTGGTATCTCACTGCATGGTGCATTCTGCCATGACGTTTTGAAAAAAACGGAAGTACGCCAGAAATACTGCGGTCTAGCACTCTTTTAACAGGTGCAGAAAATCCCCCGTAAGTTATTTTGCTTATAATTCTGACTGTTTCTCTATTTGTAAGCATTTCGCCTATGCCTTGTTTACCATCATGCATTACACATTCACTTGGTGTTTTAAGCCAACAGCCAAAACAGCCTGTGCAGCGTGCTACACCCTTAGGGGCATAAATCATATCTACATTTTGCGGTTTATCTAGTGTTATATCTGTAATCCAGTATTCGTTCATTAAATCACTCCTTTACAGATTAATTATATCATAGTTTTTTGCTATAAAATATTATGATAAATAAAATTTAATTCTATTAGATTGATTATTCACTAAAAAACATAATATTTGCATATTTTTCCGATAAGAATGTATATTTTACTATGGAGTTTTACAAAAAATTCACAATCATATTGACAATATAAATTGTGTATGTTATGTTACTTTACAGTAATAAAATTCATACCGACAAAGGAAGTTCGTAGGAAAAGAGCAAAATTATGCTTGCCGAAGGAGTAACACTCTCAGGTGTCATATTATGACGAGGACTATGGACAGATGTGGCTCTGGAGAAGCTCATAAAATGAGTGCCGAAGGT
The DNA here is from genome assembly GCA_017886875.1 of Butyricicoccus sp. Lineage (GTDB taxonomy): Bacteria > Bacillota > Clostridia > Oscillospirales > Butyricicoccaceae > Butyricicoccus_B. Next base: position 26,654 of record JAGHIZ010000025.1, read on the forward strand.
GCAAGGCGTTAAAATTAATGCTAATCTCTCAGGCAAAAGGACAGAGTTTGGAAAAATTATAATGTAATTTTTTCGATTTCCAAGCCAAGTCATGCTTTTTGCATGGTTTGGTGTTTTTTTCTGTCGGCAAGGGGTAAGAAAGGAAATCAAGTATGGAACAATTAACAACACAAATTAGTGTGGTCAGCGACTTTATATGGAATAACTTGTTGTTATTTCTATTAGTCGGAACAGGTATCTTTTTTACAATCCGTACACGTTTTGTACAGGTTCGTAAATTTGGTGAAGGTATGCGTCGCATGTTTGGCGGCTTTTCGCTAAATGGTGAACAGGCAAACCATGAAGGTATGTCATCATTCCAAGCACTAACAACAGCTATTGCAGCTCAGGTCGGCACAGGTAATATTACAGGCTGTGCAACTGCTCTTTATTCTGGTGGTCCAGGTGCTATTTTCTGGATGTGGGTTTCTGCTTTTTTTGGTATGTCAACTATTTATGGTGAAGCAGTGCTTGCCCAAAAATATAAAACAACAGATGACACTGGTCATGTAACCGGTGGACCAATTTATTATATTAAGGCTCGTTTTACTGGTAAATTTGGCAAGTTTTTAGCAGTATTTTTCTCATTAGCTATTATTTTTACTCTTGGATTTACTGGTAATATGGTTCAGTCTAACTCAATCGGTGCAGCTTGTTCAACAGCTTTTGGTATACCAAAAATCGCTATTGGTATCGCTTGTGCAGTTATTGCAGGCTTTATTTTTATCGGTGGCGTTAAACGTATCGCATCTGTAACTGAAAAGTTAGTGCCTATTATGGCAGCTTTTTATATTGTTGGTTGTGTTATTATTCTTATTATCAATCGTGAGAATTTAATAACTGCAATACAGTCTATTTTTATTGCGGCTTTTGACCCACAAGCTATTTTAGGTGGTGCAGCGGGTATTTCTGTAAGAGAAGCTATGCGTTATGGTGTTGCTCGTGGTTTGTTCTCCAATGAGGCTGGTATGGGTTCTACTCCTCATGCACATGCTCTTGCAAAGGTTGAAAAACCTCAAGACCAAGGTGTTATTGCTATTGTAGGTGTATTTGTTGATACATTTATTGTGCTTACATTAACCGCACTTGTTATACTTACATCTGGTTTACTTGAGCCAAATGTTAAAGGTGCTTTACAAGGTACTCAGCTTGCTCAGGCAGCTTTCCAACATGCATTTAGTGGGTTTGGTAACTTTGGTAATATATTTATTGCTATTTGTATGCTATTCTTTGCTTTTTCTACTATTATCGGTTGGTATTTCTTTGGTGAAACCAATGTTAAAGCACTTTTTGGCAAGAAAGCAACAAAGATTTATGCAGCTATTGTAGTGTTATTTATTATTGTAGGCTCTACATTGGAAGTTGAGCTTGTTTGGAAGTTATCAGATTTATTTAATGCTCTTATGGTATTTCCTAACCTTATTGCTCTCTTGGCACTGTCTGGCATTGTTGCAGCAGCGGCAAAGGGCAAAGATATAAAATAAAAAAAATAATCTCACCTGTAAAAAGCGGGTGAGATTTTTTTGACATTTATAAATGTAAGTGTTATTATCTAAAAAAATAAATAGGGGCGATAATTTTGGTAAAAAGACAAATGTCAGAGTCATTTAGAATAGGTGCATTACTGGCGATAATAGGCGGTTTTTTTGATGCATATAGTTATTTATGCCGAGGTGGTGTATTTGCTAATGCACAAACAGGTAATATAGTTTTACTTGGTGTAAATATAGCAAATGGTAAAATGAATTTAGTGGGGCATTATTTAGTGCCTATTATCGCTTTTGCACTTGGTGTATTTATAGCTGAAGTTATGCGAAGATTTTTCGGGAAATATCAAAATAAATTTCATTGGCGACAAGCTGTTGTGCTTGTTGAAATTTTTCTTGTAATTATAGTTGCATATTTGCCACAAAAGCATAATATGATAGCAAATACGCTTATATCTTTTATTTGTGCATTACAGGTTGAAACTTTTAGAAAGGTGCACGGTAGTGCATTTGCTACAACCATGTGTACAGGCAATTTACGCTCTGCAACCGAGCAAATAGCAAAGTGGTATATAGACAAGGATAAACAGGCGATTAACAAAGCTATAAGATATTTAATGATTATATTTTATTTTATAATCGGTGCTATTATTGGTGTGTTTGGAGTTAAATATTTTAGTGAGCTTTCAGTTATAATTTGCTCTTTAGTGCTTTTAATTGTATTTATTATGATGTTCTGGGAAAATGAATTATAATATATTTGAAAGACATGGTGTTTCCATTTCTGGTAAATGAAGTAACATCATATTAAGCTCTTTAATTTGAATAAGTGAGTCATTTTTATCTTCATTTAATACAGCTTGGTTTGCACGTTGAAACAATCTCTCTATATCATCAATTTCATTGTGTCTGCAAAGACTGCTTAAAAGTGATGAACTTTCAGACCAATGATTATATACTTTTTCCATTTGTTTGTGTGCGGTTGAAAAATCGTGTATATCAACTGCTTTTGCTGCTTTTTGCAAATGTTCAGAAAGTCCACTTGTTGTTTTATCTATATAATTATAAGATATAAAACAAGACGCTATAAGCAAAATTGATAAAACACACGCTATTATAACCCTTTTCAATATTAGCACTCCTTTCTTTGAATAAATTGGTTTCCGCAGTCATCAAGTGTCATTAAAAATACATCAGATATAGCGGGTATATTTGCTTTTTTAACACGTTTTTCTATATCTTCTCTATCTAAATTTAAAAGACGTAAATTTCCGTTTATAATTTTGCCATCTGATATAACTATCAGCGGAAGTCCACTCGCTTGAGGTTCATAGCCTATCATTTCAGCAGTGACTGGCTGATATTTTGGATAAAGCACATAAGATAATTGCCCGCTTGGTTCAATAACACCATATTTTACTTCAGCAGGTGATGAAATATTATTTTGTCTTAGAGCTTCTAAAACTTCATCTGTTGTAAGTCTAAGCTCGCTCATTTTTTTTCTTTCAAGTTTGCCTTGACGTATAATTACAGCTGAACGACCGTTAAAAGCTCTCCTAGCTTTTCGGCTTTTTAGACAGATAAAAGAAGTTAAAATTTCTATTGCAACAAGACAGAACATAGGAATTACACCTGCAAAAAGCGGCACTGTTACATCTTGCATAGGAATTGCTGCAAGTTCAGAAATTAAAATTGTAACAACAAGTTCACTAGGTTCAAGTTCTCCAATTTGTCTTTTACCCATAAGTCTTAAAGCCACAGTCACAAGAAAATATAAAAGAAGTGTACGAATAAGCGAAATCGCCATATATAAAACCACCTTAATATACACAGATTTTATATAAGTATTGCCTAAAAATAGGTAAAATATACGGTTTATATATTGCTTGTGTAAAAATAGAAGAATATAGTTGACAATTCAAAGCTTAGTGATTATAATGAAAATAATTACAGATTATAAATGTGATGACCGAGTAAGTAACATAATAACTTGAGTTTGCAGAGAGCCATCGTTCGGTGTGAGATGGTAACGGTTTTGTGTGAAAGTCGCTCGTGAACGGCTGAGCTGAAAAGATTGATTTCCGACTAAGCACAGACGGTTTACCACCGTTAAAAGGTCTACATTCATTACTGTGAATGTTGCTGAGGGGTCGTGTCTGGCACGACAATGAGAGTGGTACCGCAGAGCTTTTAGTCTTTGTCTCTTGAGAGACAAGGGCTTTTTTTAGAAATAAACACTTTTTCTATTTATTAGAGTAAAACGGCATCATAAAAAAGAGAGATGAATGCGAGGAGTGAAGGTTACACAATGAAAATGAATGGTTCACAGATTTTGGTTGAAGTTCTGTTAGAGCAAGGTGTGGACACCATATTTGGTTATCCGGGAGGTGCAGTTTTAAATATTTATGATGCACTTTATATAAACCGTGACCGTATTCGTCATGTGCTGACCGCACACGAACAGGGTGCATCACACGCAGCAGACGGATATGCAAGAGCTACTGGTAAAACAGGTGTATGTTTGGCAACATCTGGCCCTGGTGCTACAAATCTTGTAACTGGTATTGCAACCGCTTATATGGACTCCATTCCAATGGTTGCTATTACTGGTAATGTAGGTTCTACACTTATTGGTAAAGACTCTTTCCAAGAAGTCTATATAGCTGGCATTACAATGCCAATAACTAAACATAATTTTACTGTAAGACGTGTAGATGAACTTGCAGATACTCTGCGTGAGGCTTTCCGCATTGCTCAAACAGGCAGACCAGGACCTGTGCTTGTTGATATAACTAAGGACGTTACAGCGGCTGAATATGAATATACTCCTAAACAGCCACTTGATACAAGTGTTACTTTTGATGTAAAACCTGACGAGATGCAAAGAATTGCAGATAAAATAAATGAGGCAAAAAAACCTGCTATTTATTTCGGTGGCGGTGTTCAAACCTCAGATGCTGGTAAAGAACTTTTAGCTCTTATGAAAAAGGCTGAAATCCCTGCATCTGGCACTATGATGGCGATTGGTACTCTGCCAGTAGATGAGCCTCTTTACCTCGGTATGGTTGGTATGCATGGTAAAGTTTCTTCCGGTTTTGCACTTGATAAAGCTGATTTGATTTTAGCTATTGGTGCAAGATTTTCTGATAGAGTTGCAACTGACCCTGATAGATTTGCACCAAATGCAAAGATTATTCATGTGGATATTGATGCTGCTGAAATAAATAAAAATATGCAAACTGATGACTCAGTTGTTATGGACGCAAAAACTTTCCTAACTAATATTTTGCCATATGTCAAGGAGAATAAGCATACTGAATGGTTAGAGCAAATTAAACAGTGGAAGGAAAAGCTTGACTATCGTCCAAAAGATGATGACAGTGTGTTAAAACCACATCAGATTATGGGTGTTATTTCCGATATGGTTGGAGAAGATGCTATTATTGTAACTGACGTTGGTCAACATCAAATGTGGGCAGCTCAATATTCAAAAAGAAATAAAATCCGTCATTTCTTAACTTCTGGCGGTCTTGGCACAATGGGCTATGGTTATGGTGCTGCAATCGGTGCTAAAATGGCTCAGCCTAATAAAAGGGTTATCCATATAACTGGTGATGGTTCATTCCATATGAACTTAAATGAGCTTTGTACATCAGTTTCTTATAATTTACCTATTATCACTGTTGTTATGAATAATAGAGTTTTAGGTATGGTTCGTCAGTGGCAAACAATGTTCTATAACAAGCATTATTCAGCAACCGACCCAGAGCGTAAAACAGACTATGTAAAACTAGCTGATGCTTTTGGTGCTAATGGTTACCACTGTGAAAACCTAGATGAGTTTAAAGCCGCATTCAAAAAGGCTATGGAAAGCACAGATACACCAAGCTTAATTGATTGTGCTATAGATAAAGATGAAAGAGTTCTGCCAATGGTTCCAGCTGGCAAATCTGTTCGTGATTTTGTAATTGACTAAGGAGGCAAATATGCAAAAGTATATATTATCAGTTATTGTAAAAAACAATTCTGGTGTACTGGCAAGAGTCGCAAGCCTTTTTGGTCGTAGAGGTTTTAATATTGACTCACTTACAGTATCCGCAACAAGTGACCCAAAGGTTTCAAGAATGTCTATAATTGTTCAAGGTGATGAAAAAATCCTAGAACAAATTATAAAGCAGGTTTCTAAACTTGAGGAAGTTATTTGGATTGAGCAGCTTTGGGAAGAAGAAAGCTATTGCAGAGAACTTTTATTTGTTAAAATTCAAGCAAGTGATGCTGCTTCAAAAGATAGCATAAGAGAAATCGCTGAGGTTTATAATGCTGTTGTTGTTCAAAGTAGCTCAGATAGTATTATTGTTGAACTTACCGAAGTTCCAAGCCGAATTGATGCGTTTTTAAATGTAATATCACATTTTCATATTATGGATATGTGCCGTTCAGGCGTAACCGCCATGATGAAATAATTATATTGCTATATAAAAATTTATATAAAACCCATATTTTAGGAGGAAATTAAAATGGTAAACATGTATTATGATGCAGACTGTAATTTGTCTATGCTAGACGGCAAGACCGTTGCAATTCTGGGCTTTGGCTCTCAGGGTCACGCTCATGCAATGAACCTACACGATTCTGGTGTAGATGTAGTTGTTGGTCTGCGTCCAACCTCTAAGCACGTTGCTAAGGCTGAAGCTGCTGGTCTAAAGGTTATGAGCCTTGAAGAAGCTGCTAAGGCTGGTGACATCATTATGATGCTGCTACCAGACGAATTACAGGCTGATATTTACAAGGAAGTAGTAGCTCCACATCTTACTACTGGTAAGTGCCTAGCGTTCGCTCATGGTTTTAATATTCATTACAAGCAAATTATCCCACCAGCTGATGTTGACGTTATTATGATTGCTCCAAAGGCTCCAGGTCATACTGTTCGTCGTACATATGTAGAGGGTAAGGGTATTCCAGACCTAGTATGTGTTCATCAAAATGCTACTGGTAAGGCTATGGACATCGCTTTAGCTTATGCTGCTGGTATCGGCGGCGGTCGTGCAGGTATCCTAGAGTCTACTTTCCGTGTAGAAACAGAAACCGACCTATTCGGTGAGCAGGCTGTTCTATGTGGCGGTGTTTGTGAGCTAATGAAGGCTGGTTTTGAAACTCTAGTTGAAGCTGGTTATGCTCCAGAAAACGCTTATTTTGAATGTGTACATGAAATGAAGTTAATCGTTGACCTAATCAATGAAGGCGGCTTTGCTAAGATGCGTTACTCCATTTCTGATACTGCTGAATATGGCGATTACCGCACTGGTAAGCGTATCATTACCGAGGAAACTCGTAAGGAAATGAAGAAAATCCTAAGAGAAATTCAGGACGGTACTTTTGCTTCTGAATGGATTCAGGAGAACCGTGCAGGCGGTCGTGCTAAGTTCCTTGCTACTCGTCAGGTTGAAGCTGAAAGCGAGCTTGAAGAAGTTGGTAAGAAACTGCGTGGCATGATGAGCTGGTTAAAGAAGTAATAATATTAAGAAACGCCCGCCCAGCGGTGGGCGTTTCATTTTTTATATAAGGAGGAATGAAAAATGCCTAAAAGAAGTGATAATATCACCGCAGGTGCAGAGCGTATGCCTAACCGTTCATTGCTTCGTGCTTGTGGTCTAACTGATGAAGAATTATCCCGCCCAATTATTGGTGTGGTTTCCGCATATTCTGAAATTATCCCTGGACATATTAATCTTGATAAAATTGCAGATGCTGCTAAAGCTGGCGTGCGTATGGCAGGTGGTACACCTGTACTTGTACCAGCTATAGGTGTTTGTGATGGTATCGCTATGGGACATATCGGCATGAAATATTCACTGGCTTCTCGTGAGCTTATCGCAGATAGCGTAGAAACACTTGCTCAAGCTCATCAGCTTGACGGTTTAGTGCTAATTCCTAACTGTGATAAAATCGTACCAGGTATGCTTATGGCTGCTGCTCGTCTTAATATCCCATCTATCTTAATTTCTGGTGGACCTATGCTTGCAGGTCATTTTGGCGGTGAAGAAGTTTCACTTTCCAAGACATTTGAAGCTGTTGGTGCATATAAAGCTGGTATGATGGACGATAAGACTTTCTATGAGGCTGAATGTAACTCTTGCCCAGGTTGTGGTTCTTGTGCAGGTATGTACACTGCTAACTCTATGAACTGTCTATCTGAAGCTATTGGTATGGCTTTACCAGGAAATGGCACAACCCCAGCAGTATCAGCAGCTCGTATTCATCTTGCAAAACATGCAGGTATGAAGATTATGGAGCTTGTTGAAAAGGATATTAAGCCAAGAGATATTTTAACAGAAAAGGCATTTGTCAATGCATTATGCTGTGAAATGGCTATCGGCTGTTCTACCAACTCTGTACTTCACTTATTGGCTATTGCAAATGAAGCAGAAGTACCTTTAAAACTGGAAACTCTAAATGAGATTTCTGCAAAAGTGCCTAATATCTGTCATCTTGCACCAGCAGGACCACACCATATTGAGCAGCTTTATGCAGCGGGTGGTGTGCCAGCTATTATGCATGAGCTTACAAAGCGTAATCTGCTTGACACTTCTCTTATCACTTGTACAGGTAAAACTGTTGGTGAAAACCTTGAGGGTGTTGTTAATAAAAATCCTGAAGTTGTTAGACCTATTGAAAATCCATATTCTGAAACAGGCGGAATTGCTGTGCTTTGGGGTAATATTGCAAAAAACGGCTGTGTAGTTAAGCGTTCAGCAGTAGCGGCTGAAATGATGGTACATGAAGGTCCTGCAAGAGTATTTGACAGCGAAGAAGATGCAATCGCTGCTATTTATGGCGGTAAGATTAACAAGGGTGATGTTGTAATTATTCGCTATGAAGGTCCTAAGGGTGGCCCTGGTATGCGTGAAATGCTAAACCCAACTTCTGCTCTGGCAGGTATGAAACTGGACAAGGACGTTGCACTGATTACAGATGGACGTTTTTCTGGTGCATCTCGTGGTGCATCTATTGGTCATGTATCTCCAGAGGCTGCCGCAGGTGGTGAAATCGGTCTTGTAGAGGAAGGAGATATTATCTCTATTGATATTCCAAACAGCAAGGTAAATGTTAAGCTATCTGATGAAGAACTTGCAAAACGTAAAGCTGAATGGAAACAGCCAGAACCAAAGGTTAAAACTGGTTGGTTAAATCGTTATTCAAGACTTGTAACCTCAGCAGACCAAGGTGCTATTTTAAGATAATAAAATCAAAAGCGAGCTTTGAAAGCTCGCTTTTTTTACTTTTTCTTTTTAGGTTTTGCCCAACCTTTTTTACGAGGTTTAGAATTTGTGCTAGTTTTTTTATGTTTTATAACAGGTGCTTTTTCTCCTCTTGCTGGACGAATTAAGCACTCTTTGCCAAAACCGATTAAATCTTCTCGACCAGCTTTTTTTAGTGCAGCTATTATAATAGGTCGTTTATCCGTTCTACGCCATTGAAGTAACGCTCTTTGCATTGCTTTTTCTTCTGCTGTTTTTGCTACATATACAGGTTTCATTGTGCGTGGGTCAATTTCTGTATAATACATTGCAGTTGAAAGTGTTCCTGGGGTAGGGTAGAAGTCTTGTACTTGTTCTGGACAATAGCCAATTTTATTTAAATATTCGGCAAGTAAAATTGCATCATCAAGTGTAGCTCCAGGGTGAGATGACATTAAATATGGCACTAAATATTGTTTTTTTCCTAGCTTTTCATTGATTTTTGTATAACGTTCTCTAAACTTTTCATATATAGAAAATGATGGTTTGCCCATATAATAAAGTGCATTATCACTCATATGTTCAGGTGCAACTTTAAGCTGTCCAGAAATATGATGTTTTACAAGTTCGGTGAAAAACTCATCATTATTATCTGCCATCATATAGTCATATCTAAGACCAGAACGCACAAAAACCTTTTTTATACCGTCAATTTCACGGAGTTTGCGTAAAAGTGATAAATAGTCTGTATGGTCTGCTTCAAGCTGTGAACAAGCTTTAGGAAATAAACAGCGTTTATTTACACAAAGACCATGTTTTTCTTGTTTTTTACAAGATGGGAAACGGAAATTTGCAGTAGGTCCTCCAACATCATGTATATAGCCTTTAAAATCTGGGTGTTTAGCTATCTGTTTAGCTTCATTTATAACTGAGTCATGTGAACGGGCGGAAATATATCTTCCTTGATGGAAAGCAAGTGCACAAAAATTACATGCACCAAAACAACCTCTATTATGAATAATAGAAAATTGTACTTCTTTTATTGCAGGTACTCCACCAAGCTTTTCATATGATGGGTGATAAGTTCGCATATAAGGCAAAGCATAAACCTTGTCCATTTCCTCAGTGTTAAGAGGTATTGCAGGCGGATTTTGCACAAGCATACGTTTACCATGCTTTTGAAGTATTGCTTTTCCTGTTACATGGTCGGCTTGGTCATATTGCAGTTTTACAGATTTAGCATAAGCTATCTTTTCAGCTAAAACTTCTTCATAAGATGGACATTCTACACTTTCAAATGGTATTTTTTCATTATTATGAGCAAAATAAGCAACACCTCGAATATTTCGCCAAATATCATTCCCTTTTTTGCCCGCTTTCATATTTTTAGCGATTTCTATAATAGAGCGTTCACTCATACCAAACATAAGTGCATCAGCTCCAGAAGATGAAAGCACACTAGGCATAACTCTATCAGCCCAATAATCATAATGAGCAAAACGACGAAGTGAAGCTTCAAGTCCACCAATAAGCACAGGAGTATCTGGGAAAGCTTTTCTTGCAAGCATAGAATAAACAGTAACTGCTCTATCTGGACGTTTACCGCCTATACCACCAGCAGTATAGGCATCATCATGTCTACGTTTTTTTGCAGCGGTATAATGAGCAACCATTGAGTCAATATTACCTGCATTTATTAAAACAGCATAACGAGGTTTACCCATAGCTAAAAAATCTTTTTCATTAGTAAAATTAGGCTGACTTAAAATGGCAACTTTAAAACCTGCGTTTTCAAGAACTCTTGAAATAATAGCCGTACCAAAAGAAGGGTGGTCAATATAAGCATCACCAGTAACTAAAAGAAAATCGCAGTAATACCAACCACGGTTTTCCATATCTTCACGGGAAATAGGTAGAAAATCAAACATAAATTAACCTCAAATCTAATAATCACGAAACTTATATACTTCAAAAGATTATATCACACTGAAATACTATTTAAAATGGTTGATTTCGACAAAAAGAAAAACAGGAAGCTGAGAAGCTTCCTGTTTTAATAATAGTGTTTAATTTTCTACTCATCTAATTCAGATATTAGTCCATCATATACACCACCATTTATTACTGCTTTAAATTTTTCATCTTTATCTTTTATAATTTTAATGGAAATTGCACTTCGTGCTACACCAGTTTCAGAACAAATATATGGTTCATAATCAAGTTGGTCAGGTTCAATTCGGAAGTTTATTTCTTCTATGGAGTTTTGTATTAAAACTGTTATTGAACTTGTAGTTACTTTTGTTATTTCAGCAGTAGCACCTGGAAGTGGTGATTGATAGGTTATATCATTAGCAAATGAACTAAATGACTTATAATATTTAGTTTCTGGAGGACTTGTATTGGTTTTTCTTAGATATATTTCTGAGTTAAACTCGATGGTAACTGAGGTGTTAATAGTATCATTACCAATCTTGTATGTTGATGTTGATATATTAGAGATTTTAGGTCCTTCATTATCATGTTTGCTGATACCTTCAACCATTGCGAATACAGGCTCACCGCCTAGTTCGTTTTTAGCAGCAACAAACATAATATAATTAGTGTTTATAATAAGTTCATCTGGATTTACTACATTGTTTGTTGCAGGTTCTGTTGAAGTTGCGGACATTGGTTTAACGCCAGATTGTGAAGGTGCTGGATTGCCGCTTTGTGGAGCAGATAGTAAATCCCATAATCTTTGTTTATCTGAAGGTGAAGCATTATGTATAGTACCATCTCTAATTGCCTCTATATAGGTCTTTTTTTCTGAACCGATAGTAATTTGTGTATCAAAAAGTTCAGGATAACTATATTTATTGTAAGGATAAAGCTTCCAGTAAGTGTTAGCAGAAATAGCAGGTTGACCTTTTTCAGGTTCAATACTATATGTTGCACTTGAGCCATTTGCATAGGCTTTAAGTACAGGGGAATATACATCGCCAGTTTCAAATGTATAAACCATTACGCTAGATGGGTCTTTGTAAGAACCCTTTAAAACAAAGTAAATATAATATTTGCTATTTGGTTCAAGGTCTTCTACGGTAAAACTAGCAAGACCAGTGCCACTATATTCAATCTTATCAGAACGATATCCATCAGCGGTTGAGTAACTTGATGGGTTCATAATATTTTGTGTTGAAGGAGTTACAATATGGTGATTACGTTCTTTACCAAGCAATTTTTTTTCAAGTATGCTTGCATCTGTTGTACCAATATCAAATTCCGCTGAATCGTTTTTATTACCATAATCACTAGGGTCAGCATCTGAACCATATCCATCTTCATAAGTTGGCTTTAAGCGGTTTTCAGGTGCAACAACATAATAAAGCTCACCTTCACGGTCTAGCATAAAGTTTATTTTTGTTATAGAGTCACCCGCTTGAGCTTGTGGATATTGTTGTTTAAATTGAGGTGCAGACTGATTTACACGAACTATTTTCAAATTAAAGTCAGTAGGATTACCAATAGATGACACTTCCTGTAAACTTATTGCATTGTTTAAATCAGTAGTACTTATAGAACCACCTTGTGATAAGTTATTTAGTGCAAGAGGAGAACCAGAAATACAGAAAATTTTAAGATTAACAGTAGCATTCCATTTATCAGAATCTGGAATTAGATTTATAGATTTAAGTTTTATTGCATACTCAAATCCTTCTTCTGGAAAATCTACTACATGTTTGTATGTATCTGATGTTAAACCTTCGGCATAGTTAAGGCTTAGAGCAGTCCAATCACCAGAAGTATGAGTTATACTAAATGTTGTATTATTATCTTTAGAATTTTTGACTACTTCCCATGTTGAACCACTTTTTCTTTCTCTACGATATACTTCAAAAGAGATTGTAGTATCAGAAGCTATAAGAACATCATAACGAGCTTCTTTAGAAGCATTCTGTGTACTATTAGCATAAGGAATCATTGAGAAAGATGTATCAACAGATACGTCTTGGCTAGTGCCGACATCAGCAGATGGAATTGATATTGTTGTAGTTTCGTTTAAGTCAATCTGTGCATCAAGCGTTCTAAACTCATCAGCTAGAGTATTTGCAGGCATAAGATTATTAGATGAGTCTTTAATTTGGTTTAAAGTAAATTGATAAGTCGTACCACTCAATAGATTTAATGCTTTTGATTTAAATGTTACTTCTGTGTATCCATCTTCTGTTAAATGTACATTTATATAGTCTTTGAAGTCAGTAGTGCCAAGCTCAATTGGAACCACTTGTTGAGTAGAATCTGGAATATCAAGATTTCTTAGTACAAACATTTCTTTGATTAAATCAGCAAGAGAAAAGTTCTTTTTATCAGATGTAGTAAGAATGGTAGTCGTGATATTATCAGTTTCATTAAACATCTCATAGAGAGATTTACTATTTCTTTGGTTGTAGATATCTTCATCAAAAACTAATGTTACATCAGTATCTGCAAGAGGTATACCTTTATCATTTGCAAGTGAGAATTTTTGCTCAATAAGTTTAGGTGCAGAGCTGTCAAGAGTTTTTGCATTAGTTATAATTTTGATTTCTGATAGATTGCCATGCTCATCTTCTGCTACAAAATAGATATCATAAGCAGTTTCGGCTTCAAGACCAGAGAAACTAATGCTTTTAATTGCATCTTCATTTGTAGAAACAGAGCCACTCTTTAAGGCATACATACCACCTTTAATTTGATTTTTATAGTATAGCTCTAATTTTTCAGCATCATTTGGGTTATTAGGGTCAAGAGCTGGGTCAGGTACAGGGTAGTCAGTACCACGTTTTACTAGAGCCCAATATACTTTACCATCTTCATTTATAGCAGCTTCACCAGTAAGTTTTTTAGCTTCAATTTTTGAAATTCTAGGATAATTAGTTAAAAATTCTGGAGGAGTGCGGTCAGCTGTTGTGACAGTAACTTTTTTAATTGTAGAATCATTAATGCCATCAGATAAGAAGAAATAAACATCATAATCGGTATATTCTTTTAGTGCATTTGATGCATTTTCAAGAATATTACCCATAGTTATACTTTCTTCTTCGCTCTTTGTCATTTTAACTGTACCAGAATCAATAGAACCAGTTAAAACATTATCCTTAAAATCATTTGCTATAGGTGCGGTCATACCCTTTTTATAGATAGCCCAATAAAGAGTACAGTTTTTGCTTGCTGCAACATCAAATACTACATAAGTATCTTCAATTAGGCTTGTTTTAGGGTATCCACTTGCAAAGTTAGGTTTAGAGTTATCTGGAGTTGTAAAATACAGTGTTTTAACTAGGCTGTTTGTTCCACGCTCATCTACTAAAACAGCAGAAAGCACATAAGAAGTATCAAGTTTTAAACCAGAAATTTTAGCTTGTATAACAGTGTTAGCCTCTTTAGCGGAAACTTTGCCGCTTTTAACGATTTTGGCACCATAGGAAGGAGGAGTTATTATATCTTCAGCGACCATGGCACCATCGCCACTAAGTCTTACAGCCCAATAAACAGTGCCTTCCTTATTTGTTTCAAATTTAGCGGTCATTTGTGTTGGAGCTATATCATCAGAACGAGGATAGCCTGTTAAAATACGAGGCATATCAGACATCTGTTGAGCTAAAGTGCTATCCATTTCTGTACCATTTATGTTGGCTGTTATACCTGGTCTAATGTAGATATAATCAGGTAGCATTTCAACTTTACAGCCAGGAGCGTTTACATAAAGAGAGCTAATATCACCCTTACCAGTTACAGTGGTAGCAACATCAAGGTTTAAAGTTTCAACAATCGCACCTTGGTCAATTTTTACAGTAGAATTTGTAGCATTTTCATCTATTGTAAGGGTTTTTACAATACCAGAGCCAACATTTATTGCACTTTCTGGGGTAACGCTTACTACTTCATTTATATTACCTGAAAGGTCAAGTTTTGTTTCTGCTTCACCATCAATTTCTATATATGTCATACCATAACCTTCATTAGATTTATCCTCTAAGTAAGTGTCTGTACGTACATATGTTTTGTCAATGACTGTGGTACCAGTGGTGCGGACAGTTACATATTGATTAGATGGACTGTCAACTATCATTTCAGGTGCAGAGCTATTTTTTATTATAATACTACAATCGCCCTTATTACTTTCGCCTGCACCACTTGCAATAATTTGACCATATACATGAACGTTGTTAAGAGTAACATAACCAAGTCCAACGCCGCCAGTTATATATAAATCACCTGTAACGGTCATATTATCAAGTGTAACACCTGATTTATTTATCATAAGGTTACCACTTACATTATTTGAATATGTGCCAGTATCAAGCACAGGAGTGCCTATAATTCTAGCAAGTAAGATAGCAACTTCACCACGTGTAATATTAGCAAGTGGACGGAATGTACCAGAAGTATCACCTGCTACAATGCCTTTTTCAGCAGCAGATTTTATATAACCTCTACTCCAATCGCTTGCAAGTCTGCTATCAGTAAAAGATAAATCTTCACCTGATTGTTCTTTAAGCATAATATTTCTGCAAAGCATAACAACAGCAGCTTCACGAGTTAAATTTGAGTAAGGTGACGCAGTGTTTTTGCTTGTGCCTGAGAAATATCCAGCATTATAAGCAATTCTTATATCATCATAGAACCAATCACTGCTTTTAACATCTTTAAATGGCTGAGAAGCTGTTTTTGTGTAACCAAAAGTACGGTTAAGCATTGTTACAAACTCAGCACGAGTTATGGCTCTTTCAGGTGATAAATTACCTGCTTGGTCACCACGCATTATGCCCCATTCTACAAGTTTGTTAAGTGCTTCAGCTTGTGTAGTATTAGCAGCTTCAGCCTTATCAAAAGATATTTGAGGCATAATACCGATAAGTATAGCGGTACATAAAACTAATGCACATATACGTTTTAAAACTCCTATGTGAAATTTAGTTTTCATCAAAAATTCTCCTTTTTAAAATGTGTCAACGTTTGCCATTGGTTCTAAGGTCATATTCAAAGATGCTTTCTTGAATAAGGGCTTCTTCTTGTAAAAGCAAATCTATAAATTGACATGCATACAGATTTTGACTATCTGATAGCACTCTTAGAACTTCTATTGGTACAATAATAGGGGGTTCAGTAGATGGTATTACAATTTCAAAGCGTTCACCTAAATGTAATTTAGTGCTTGAGAAAATACTAACACCACCACAGCTTATATCATTAGATTTTACTTTGTATCTAATTTTAGGGTTTTTTAAAGAATAAATATATGTATCAAAACTCATATCCATTCTAAGATGTCTGCGGAAATTTTCACCGATTTGTTCCTCAGCAAAAAATATAACCTGTTCATCACGTTGTCTTGTAATTTTTCCACGCCAAGCCATAAATTGTGTAGAATTAAGGCTAAAAAGATTTATATGTTCAAATGCTGTAAGGTCAGTATTAGGATAAGTGAGCAGTTTAAGCTGCTTATTTTGTCCTTGCTGACTTAGCATAACACAAGTAGCAATAGTATGGCGTTCATCATTGACTATTGCAAATCTAACCTTTTGTAGTGTATTAGGCATTTAAATTTCTCCTTTTCAATCAGAAGTTGGTGGTGAAGCTGTTTTTTTAGGATTTTCTGGGTCAAATTTCAGAAAATAAACATAAATATCAACAATAAACTGATAAAGGGTTTCTGGTATAGGTTGACCAAGCTTGAGCTGGGAAAGCATTGTAGCAAGTGAAGTATCCTCATAAACGGGAACACCGTTTTCTGCTGCAACTTCTACTATCTTTTCAGCCATATATCCCATACCTGATGCAACAACAACAGGTGCAGGATTGCCTTTATCGTATTGAAGTGCTATTGCTTTGCGGCTAGGATTATTAGATTGAGACATTTATGCTATCCTTCCTTTCAAAGATTTTCGGAAAAACTTCTGATATGGTAAGCGGTTTTATCATAGGAGAAGCCTTTATATTAGACGCTTTAAGCCCGTCTTTTGTTGCAAGTTCAGAAAGTTTTTCTTCAAAAATTTTGCTAAATTCTGAAAGATTAGGTGGACAATTTATGGCTAAATCAACAGTATCATCTTCACGATATGTTATAATCAAATCAAAAAGTCCAAGGTCTTGAATATCAAACTTTAGAAGAAGCCGCATACTTCGCTGTACTTTACCACCAGATGAGTTATTAGTGTCGTCAGGGTCTACCCATATTTCTGAGAACATCATACGATTTTCCATTTCAACAGGTAAAATAGCATGTGAAAGCGGCATATATACACTCTGGTTTAGAAGAATAGAGTCAACAAGAGCTTTTAAACTTTGTTTCATATCAGAATTAGTTTCACCAAGCATTGAACGATTGGTTATTTGAGCAAGCAAATCAGGCAGTGGAGAAGGTGCAGAATTTGCATTTGCTGCATTTTGTTGTAGCATAGAGAGCACTTCATTTGCATCGGGATTGCCAAGACTATTTTTTATTGCTGTATAGCCCAAAAGTTTATAAAAAGATTGTAGAAGTTCATCTGGTGAACCATTTTGAAAACGTGCAATATCTAAAACCAGCATACCAAGTAAATTTCTTGCAATTCCACGTTCATGCATTTGTGATACATAATTAGACATATAAGGAATAATACCATTTTGTAAAAGTTTTAATGCACCTGAGCGATTGCCAGAAGAAAGCAAGTTTTCCAGCTGAGAAAGCTGTTCATTTAATGGGGCACTAAAACGTTCAGGCATAAACCATGACATTTGTTTTATAAGCCTTTGAATATTACGCTCGATATGTGGAGTTGATGAAAAATCGTTATATTTCTTTAAAAATTGTAAAATATCATTTTGTAATGATGCTGAAGAATTTTGTTTTAAAGCATCTCTAAGTGCTTGAAAAAGCTCACTTCCAAAGCGTGTAGAAGCTGAAAGCTGACCTTTAAGCAGGGCGGCAAGCTCTTTTTCATCAACTTTAAGCATTTTAAGTAGTTCTGCTATTTCTTGACTTATTCCAGCAGACATACCAGAGGTCACAAGTACACCTGGTCTGGAAATAAGAAAACGAGCCAAGGTCTCAGAAATAGAGCCTGTATCTCTAAGAGAATTTAAAAATGCTTGGAAATTTGAATCATATCTTTTTGCACCGCTTGAAGTGGCAGTGTCTTCTCTTTCGGTGCGTGCATCAGAACGACCAACCCTAGAAGGGTCAGGGACATTCTGTATCTGAGTGTCATTTGGTGAGACAGAAGGTCTATATGAACTGACTTCCTGCCCAGGAACAGGGTTTGTCACATTGCTTATATTAGGCATAATACAACTCCATTTCAATAGAAAAATTTATGGAAAAATTTTCGAGTTACTTAATTAAATTTGAAATTGGTCGAATTAAGTATAGAAAATACCAAAATCCAAATTCGGAAAGGGCGGCTAAAGACTATGGCGAATAATGGTGATAGCGTTCTCGAAATGTATTTATATGAAACAAACTCATTACTCGGACAGCTTGACGATATAATGTTAGCAGCAGAGCAAGCAGATACTTTATCTCAAGAAGATGTAAATGAAATCTTCCGTATAATGCACACATTAAAGGGTTCAGCTGCAATGATGGAGTTTGAACCACTAATGACACTTGCTCATAGAATAGAAGATTTGTTCTATTTAATTCGTGAAGAAACAATGAGTGCAATCCCAGAAGATGATAAACCTAAGCTATTTAATCTGCTTTTCAAATTTATTGATTATTTTCGTGCACAAATTGAAAATATCGAGCTAGGTAAACCGCTTTCTAATGATATCGACAACTTTGTATCAATAATTAATACAGTAATCGATAAAATTAATGGAGCAGACGCAGAAAAAGATGAAAGCAAACAAGAAGCTGCATCGGCATCTCAGTCAAATGCTGTAAATGGATATCCATACTCACTTAATATATACCTTGATGAAGGCTGTGGAATGGAAAACCTTCGTGCATTTATGATTGTAAATGATGTTAAACAGTGTTGCTCAGATTTTGTTACTGAACCAGAAGATATTGATGATACTTCAGTTGCACCTTCTATTGCAAAGGACGGTTTTAAACTGCATTTCTCTACAGTTGCAGACCGTGAAAACGCAGCTAAAATTATTGAGCCTATGGGCTTTGTTAGAAACTTTGAGGAAGTAGATAATTTATCTGCTGCTCAAAATACAGAGACAAATCAAGTTGAACAGACTGTTAATAATGAGCCAGTGGTTAAAAAAGAACAAGCTCAGCCAGAAGTTAAAGAAAAACCAAAGGAGACTAAACAAGCTCCTATTGTGCGAGCTGAAAAACCAAAGGCTCAACCAGCAAAAGAAAATAATAGCACACAAGGTCATCAGATTAAGCAAAGCCTTATTAGTGTTAATTTATCAAAGCTCGACCAGCTTATGGCAGTTGTAGGTGAAATTGTTATTACCGAGGCAATGGTTACAGCATCTCCAGACCTAAAGGGAATTGAAGGTGTTAAGCTTGACAACTTTAATAAATCTGCAAGACAGCTTAGAAAATTAACAGATGAGCTGCAAGATATTTCTATGTCACTTAGAATGGTGCCTGTTTCTGGTACATTCCAGAAAATGCGTCGTATAGTGCGTGATATGGGACAAAAATTAGGCAAACGTGCAAGACTTACAATAGTTGGTGAGGATACCGAAATTGATAAGACTATTGTCGATGCTATAAGTGACCCTATTATGCATATTGTACGTAACTCTATGGACCATGGTATTGAGCCAGATGAAAAAATGCGTATAGCCGCAGGTAAAAACCCAGAAGGTGAGATTATTCTTTCTGCTCAAAATACTGGTAGTGAAGTAATTATTAAAATTGAGGACGATGGCGGCGGAGTTGATAGTGATGCTGTTTTAGCAAAGGCTATTCGTCAAGGTCTTGCAAATCCAGATGTTGAATATTCTAAGCGTGAAATCTTAAACTTCCTAATGATGCCAGGATTTTCAACAAATACAGAAGTAACAGAATTTTCTGGTCGTGGCGTTGGTATGGACGTTGTAAAGAAAAATGTAGAAGCAGTTAGTGGTGTTGTTATTATGACAAGTGAATTTGGTAAAGGCTCTTGTACAACACTTAAAATTCCGCTGACAACTGCAATTATGGACGGTATGGAAGTATCTGTAGGTGACTCTATATTTACTATTCCAATCCAGAATATACGTCAATCTTTTAAGGCAACAGATGAAGATATTATTCATGATGCTATGAAGGGCGAAATGATTTGTAAGATGGATAATTTCTATCCTGTATTAAGACTTCATGAGCGTTATGGGCTTATGCCTCGTGCAGAAAAAACTGAAGATGGTATATTTGTATGGGTTGAAACAAGTGAAGATTCCTATTGCCTGTTTGTAGATGAACTTTTGGGTGAACAACAGGTAGTTATTAAGCCTCTGCCTAGCTACTTAAACACTTTTGGTATAAAAGAATCAGGTATTGTCGGTTGTACAATTCTGGGTGATGGCAATATCAGCCTAATTCTTGATGTTTCAAATCTTATTTCATCAGATTCAGGCTATGCAATGTTTTAACTCTTAATAAATTTTACAAAAAGCGAGGGGAATAATATGTCTGATGAAAATTTGATGTTTGCTACAGAAGAACAGCAAGCAATTTATAATAAACAACAAGAGGTTGAAGAATTTGCAACTCGTAAATATTTGACCTTTAGAACAGATAATTTACTTTTTGGTATTGAAGCAGAAATTGTTATGGAAATTATAACAAACTACTCTGCAACCTATGTACCAATGGTGCCTAGCTATGTAAGAGGAATTATAAATCTACGTGGTCAGATTATTCCACTTCTTGATATGCGTCAAAAATTAAGCATTGAGCCTATGGATACAGATTGTATAATAGTAATTGATGTTGAAGATATAAGAATTGGTATTTTAGTTGATGCTGTTAGTCAAATTATTGATATCCCAATAGATACTATTTTACCTGTACCTCAGCATAATGCACAGAAATATGTATCAGGAATGTGTACAATGCCAGATAATTCAGGTACAATGCTTGTATTGGATTGTCCTTTATTGCTAGCAAACTAAAAACGATTTTAACTATGTAAACAAAGCAGAGAGGATGAAACCAATTTATGATGCAATTATCTGATTCAGATTTTGAAAGAATGGTCAGATTTATGCAGGATAATTATGGTATCAACCTGACCAAAAAAAGGCAGCTTATAAACAATCGTTTGTCATTATCACTTGTAACACAAGGATATGAAAACTTTACACAGTTTGTTGATAAGCTTATATCTAAAAGAGATGATGAACTAATAGATTTAGTTTTAAGCAAATTAACAACAAATTACACCTATTTCATGCGTGAAAAGGAACACTATGATTTCTTTATGAACGTTGTTTTGCCTGATATCTCAAAGAAAAACCAAAATAAAAAGGTTCTTTCTATATGGAGTGCAGGTTGTTCAACTGGTGAAGAACCTTATAACTTATCAATGTGTCTTAAAGAATATTTTGGTGCAAACGCAAGCCAATGGGATACAAGGGTACTAGCTACAGATATATCACCAAGAGTATTAGCTCAAGCTAGAAATCCATCTTATGAAATGCCAAATGATATTCCGCCTGCATGGAAAACTAAATATTTTATGAAACGTAATGATGGAAGCGGTTTATATACTGTAACACCTGAAATAAGAAAAAATGTTATCTTTAGAACATTTAATCTTATGGACCCAATTAAGTTTAAGCTGGATTTTGATGTTATTTTTTGTAGAAATGTTATGATATATTTTGACCAACCAACAAAAGATGCACTTGTTAAGAGATTTTATAACGCTACTAAAAAAGGCGGTTATTTGATGATTGGTCATTCTGAAAATCTAAGTAAAGATTGTCCATATAAAATGATAAGACCAGCTACATTCCAAAAAAGATAATAGATACATTGTTTAATGAGTAAAATGTGGTATAATAGCATAATAAGTATAATTTATATAAAATACCAAGCTCTGGAAAAGACATAACATATCTTCCCAGAGAAAAGTCTATTAAAATCTTGGGGGATGTATATAATTATGTCATTTAGTTACAATAAGAAAATAAGAGTCATGATAGTTGATGACTCCATGTTGTCTCGAAAAATAATACGTGATGGTCTTAGTAGATACCAGAATATTGAGGTTGTAGGTGAGGCAATAAATGCAAGAGATGCAAGAGCTAAAATACCTATGTTAAGACCTGATGTTATAACTTCAGATGTTGAAATGCCAGGTATGAGTGGTATAGATTTTGTAAAAAGCATTTTGCCTGAATATCCAATACCTATTATTCTTGTATCATCGCTAGACCTTAGAGTATTTGATGCACTTGCAGTAGGTGCGGTTGACTTTGTAAGAAAGCCAGACGGAATAAATGCTAAAGAACGCTTTATTGAAAGTTTGGCAAATAAAATTGTAATCGCATCTTGTTCAAGGGTTAGAAAAAGACCTGTGACAATGGTGCCAACAACTGTAGCACCTTCTAAACTAACTTTTTCATCACAGTTTAATAATGAAATAATTATCGCATTAGGTGCGTCAACTGGCGGCACAGAAGCCACACTTGATGTTTTAAAACGTTTACCTGCTAATACTCCAGGTATGGTTGTTGTTCAGCATATGCCACCAGGATTTACAAAAATGTATGCTGATAGACTGGATAGAAGCTGTGCTTTAAGTGTAAAAGAGGCACAAACAGGTGATGTTATTAAAACTGGTCAGGTGCTTATAGCTCCTGGCGATAAACAAATGAGAGTTGTAAGAACAGGTGGCAATTATACAGTAAATTGCCAAGCAGGCGAAAAAGTTAGCGGTCATTGCCCATCAGTTGATGTTTTATTTCAATCAATGGCTGAAAATGTTCGCTGTCGTATGGTCGGTATTATTATGACTGGTATGGGTAGTGATGGTGCTAAAGGTCTATTGTCAATGAAAGAAAAAGGTGCATTTACAATAGGTCAAGATAAGGAATCTTGTGTTGTATATGGTATGCCTATGGTAGCTAACAACATTGGTGCAGTTACCGTTCAGGCTTCTTGCGAAAATATAGCAAGTGTGCTTATTCGCAAACTAAATCAATGGAAATAAATTAAAAACACAGGTGTAATGCCTGTGTTTTTTTCATCAATTAAAAAAATAGTTGATTTATCTTATTTTTTTAAAGTTTGTACCGATACAGTATATAACAAATACCGCTGTATTGGAAAATATTAGACCTGTACTTCGGAATTAGTTTGAATGAGGAGGAGCTGAGTAATTATGATGATTTACAAGACAACAGGTTTAACCCCTCTACAAACAGCTAATATGCAGTCTGAGTGTAATAGAAATAATTCTGTGCGTTCAGTACAATATGACCGAGTAGAGGTCAAAAATTACTCTCAGGACGAACGATTTGCACTTGAATTGTCAAGTAAGATATCTCAAGAAGTTCGTATTGGACAACAAGATAAGGTATCTGAACTGAAAAAACAATTTCAAAATGGTGAGTATAATTATGATTTAGATAAACTTACCGCACAAATCATGCTGTTTGGAGGACTAAGTTAAATGAATGAAAAATTTGAAAGCATGATAAAACTAATAGATGAGCTGACAAATACACTTGTTAAATTATCCGATATGCAACGCCAAATAGTTATGGCAGTGCGTGAAGACGACCTTGCAAAACTTGCTGATTGCATGAAGCATGAGCAGGTTCTTTCTTTGACATTAAGGAACACAGAACAAAAAAGATTAAAACTGCAAGAGGAATTAGGTCTTGAAGAAATAAAATTGTCTGAGTTACCATTAAAGGTAAAAGATGCGGATATGCAAATAAAAATAAGAAATGCAGCAAGTAAACTGTCAGCACAATATAAAATTGTTAGAAGTACATCAGATGCTGCACGTTCAATTTTAGAGTCTAATCTTAGACGAGTAGAACAAACAATGAAGAAAATGGGCGTTGACCCTTCACAAGTACAGGCAAGTACTGCTGGTATACACACAGATTTTCATGCGTAACAGGAGGATAACACAAATATGGGAAGTTTCGGAGATTTTGTCATCGCTCGTACTGGTATGATGTCAAGCCAGATGGCACTTAATATTACAGGACAGAATATTTCAAATATAAATACAACAGGTTATACAAGAAGAAGTCTTGACCAATCAACTTTTGTTGTAAATGGTTCAGGACTTTATCGTTCAGTTAGCACAGTGTATGCTGGTGCTGGCGTTATGATGAATGGTATTTCTCAGCTTAGAGATCCATACCTTGATATAAGATTTAGAAACGAAATGAGCAATGTTGGTTCAGCAGATGCATTGCTTGCTGGTATGGAACAAATACAGCAAGTTATAAATGATGTAAATAAAAATGGTATAACCACACAATTTCAAGATTTACTTGATAAGTTTGGTAAACTTAATGCTAACAACATAGGCACTGCTGAGTTCGATAATTTGATTAAGAATTCTGCTGAGTCACTTTGTCAACTCTTAAATCAAGCAGCTTCAAAACTTGAAGATGTAAAAAAAGATTATCAAATGAAGTATGAAGAAGAAGTTAAAAATGTTGATACACTTGTTCAAAATATTAGAAAGATAAATGAACAAATTCGTAAGGCTGATATAAATGGTGATGCAGCTTTAGAGCTTAGAGACCAAAGAAATCTGCTTTTAGATGAGCTTTCTCAATATATGAAGGTTGATATTACTTATGGTAAAGAAGATTTAGGTGCTGGTGTTGAAATAGAAAAATTAACAATTAAAATTGTTGATGAAAGCACAGGAAAATCAGATTATACTTTAGTAGATGGCATTAATTCGGCTACTATTAGTATGAATGAGGATTTTTCTCTTAATGTTAGCTCACTTAAAGATAGAAATGGTAATGTAATAAAGAAGGAGATAAAGGACCCTGATAATCCAGGAAACACCATAATGGTTGACGCTGTTCCAAATGGTAATATAGCAGGTCATACAGCAGATGATGACCCAGATACTGATACAGTAAATGAAAAATATATTATTGGTTATGGTTCTCTTGAGTCTATGCGTCAGATTTTAACTGGCAAAGGTGAGTTTGCTATAACAGAAGAGCAACTTCAAGAAATTCAAAAGACTTATGAAACTAAATACCAAGGTGAAGTTGACGCTGTTAATGCACTTATGAAGGATATTGCTGACTTAAATAAGCAAATTTATGATGCAGATAAAGCTGGTACTTCAGCAGATGACCTTCGTGAGCAAAGAGACGATATGATTTATAAGCTTTCTAAATATATGGACGTTAATGTTTCATATCAGGACACTACGGATAAGACTCCAACTGGTGAAGTTATTCAGAAATTAGTTATTAAATCAAATTCAAATCCACAATGTGTATTAGTTAATGGTGATAAATCATCTAAGGTTAGTATAGATGCAAATGACAATTCATTGATAATAGGTAATAACAAAGTTGACGGTGTAACTGGTTCTCTGGAGGAAATACGTGAAATATTAGTTGATGGAAACAGTTTTGTTAATGCTGTTGATGAAGAAGCTCGTGGTATTCCATATTATGAAAAGTCACTTGATGCATTAGCAAAGGCATTTGCTGAGGCGATGAATAAAATTAATACCGAGGACGCACAAGGCAATCCTTTGGATGATATAACTGGTTCAGGCAATTTATTTGAAACAAGTGATGGTACAGACGAAATAACAGCCGATAATATTTCCATATCCGATGAATGGAGAAATGGTACAGTAGAAATTGTAACATCAACCGATCCAAAGTCGGGAACTACAGCAAATGATAATATTTCAAGGTTCCAAGATTTATTTAACAAGAATTTCACATTTGAGGCTGAAATAAATGGTCTTCCTAATGGCACTGTTATATATAAAGGTAATTTTGAAGGATTTTATGCAAATATGCAGGGTGTTTTAGGTATGGATATGCAATCTGTATCTGCAAGATATGATACATATGCAACATCTGCTGATGAA
The DNA here is from genome assembly GCA_017886875.1 of Butyricicoccus sp. Taxonomy (GTDB): domain Bacteria; phylum Bacillota; class Clostridia; order Oscillospirales; family Butyricicoccaceae; genus Butyricicoccus_B. Next base: position 52,424 of record JAGHIZ010000025.1, read on the forward strand.
CTAAACAACAGTCGTGATGCTGTTTCTGGTGTTGACCTTAACGAAGAAGGTGTAAATATGATTCAATATCAAAAAGCATTTGCGGCTTCATGTAGAATGATTACTGCTCTTGATGAACTTATGGAGCAAGTAATAAACAGAATGGGCGTTTAATTAAGCAGAAAGGAGTAATAATTATTTATGAGAGTTACAACAAGTAGTACAATTCGTACATATCGTAGTAGCCTTGCAAGGGCTACTCTTAGTCAATATAGTGCAATGAATTTAGTTTTAAGCGATGGACGTTTATTTAATTCATTTGCTGACTCGCCTGCAAGGGCCACAGAGTCTTATCGTTTACATTCTGCTTATGCCAAAAATCAAACCCATCAGGAAACTAATGATACAATGATTAGTAAGTTTGAACAAGCTCATAGCAGCATGCAACAAATAAGCGACCAATATAATAGTGCATTAGAACAAGCTATGAAAGCACAAAATACACCAACAGGTGGTGCTTTAAAAGAACTTGGCACAACCTTAAAAGGCGTTGCTGAAAGTATGGTAAACACACTTAATGTTAAATATGGCGATAAATATGTGTTTGCTGGTGCTGATGGTGACAATGCACCTTTTGAACTTAATGATGATGGAGAGCTTCTTTACAGGGGTATGAATGTTGATGATATAGATTTAGATGCAACAACACCACCAGCAGATTGGACTGGTACAGAAGAGGAATTTAAAGAACTCCAAGAAACATGGAAAAGTATGCTTAATGAGAATGTTTATGTTGATATTGGTTTAGGTTTTGAGCTTAATCAAAATCAAGAAGTAATACCATCAACTGCTTTTGATTCTTCTATATCTGGTCTTGAAATCATGGGTTATGGTAAAGATGAAAATGGAAATCCTAATAATATGATTTCTATAATTTCTAAGCTTGGTCAGATTTATTCTCAAGCTGATGAAGATGGTAAGTTACCAACTCAGCCTGATGATTTAGCTGTAGAGGCTGAAGAACTTTTCGATAAAATGCAGAGCTCATTTACAAATGTAAATACCCAATGGGCAACCATTACTTCAAGAGCTGAGTTTTTAGAGTCAAATGAAAAAAGACTTGTTGATACTGGTGATAATTTAACAGAACAGTTTACAAGTGTTGATAAGACAGATATGGCAGATGCACTGACTACATTTGCTTATGCACAATATACTTATAATGCAGCACTTAGAGTGGGTAATGAAGTGCTTTCGCAGTCATTTATTGATTATATGAGTTAACACAGATAAGAGCGGTATATAAAGGAGTGAATAAACATGGAACGATTGATTGAAATAACAACTGTGCCAATAGAAATACAAATGAAAATAAAAAATGCAAAACTAGATTATAAACGTTCCACTGTTGACTTAGAAATATCTAAGGATCAAGGCGGACTTAAAATTCATAGCAAGCCTATTCGTTTGCAAATAGATACGTTTGAAGCTAGAAATTCTGTCTGTCCTACTGCAATGCGTAGTATAGAGCAAGCAGCTCAAAAAGGAACGCAAAAGGTCTATGATACTATGGCAACCTATGCAAGAAGGGGTGATTTGCTTTTGGAAGCCAAAATTGGTGAGCAATTGATTTCTCAATTTGCCATGGAAAGTCAACAGGTAAATACTGATTTTGCTATGCAGTTTTTGCCATCAGCGGTCCCTGATATATCATGGGAAGATTCAGAGCTTAGTATACGCTATGAAATGGATAAATTAAACTTTGATTGGCGTATGAATGAAGGTAAATTTGAATTTATTCCAGGTGATATAGAGTTTTCTGTAACTCAACAGCCTGATGTTATTATTAAATATGTCGGTTCACCACTTTACGTTCCGCCATCTTCTGACCCAAATTATGAACCTGTAGATGTTAAGGCATAAGAAAGGTTAAATATGAAAATTTTAACAAAATATTTTGGTGAGGTAATCGTAGACCCTACAACAACTTTACATTTTAAAGATGGTATTTTTGGCTTTGAAGATGAAAAGGAATTTGCTCTTTTACAATTTTCTGAAGAAGACACATTTCTTTTAAGTCTTCAAAGTGTAAAAACACCTTATCTTGCTTTTACTGTTGTTAATCCTTTTATGCTTGTACCTGATTATACACCAGTTTTAAATAATGAAGAATTAAAACAAATGGAAGTTACAAAAAGTGAGGAACTTTGTTTTTATAACATGTGCAGAATAAAAAAACCTGTTTCGGATAGCACAATAAATCTGCGTTGTCCAATAGTTATAAATGACTCAACAAGACAAGCTAAACAGGTGATTTTAGATAATTATGAAATGCGTTTTCCGCTTTCAAGTCTTGAAAAGAGGGACAAATAATGCTAATTTTACAACGTAAAGCAGGACAGTCCTTTTTAATTGGTGATGATATAGAAATCACTATTCAAGAGATAAGCGGTGGGCGTGTTCGCTTGAGTGTTGATGCACCTAAAAATGTTCAAATACTGCGAAAAGAACTTTTAGAAGCTAAAAATGAAAATCATTCAGCAGCTGAAGAAATTGGTTCACCTATGCAGTTATTAGAACTTTTAAAAAGTGAGTATAAATAAAAAACAGGGGAAATAACCCCTGTTTTTTGCTTTTAATGATGAGGATTTTCATTAACAATTACACATGATTTCATTATTTGCACAGAAATAAGTCTTGAGTATTTTGATGAATATATACGCAAAAGACCATTTTTTTGACCATCTTCTACAACAACATACTTAGATGGTAAATTTGTTAGTGTTAATGCTTTCATATCAGCTAAACAACGTGGACAACGGCATGAAAGCATTTGTGATGAATAATCAGCTTCTTCTTCCACAAGTTCTTGAATCACATTAATATATTTAACTGAGCGTTTTCCATGTGGAGCAGTACCAATATAGCTATTATCTGTTGTTTTTGTAGTTGATTGCACTTCATTTTCCACATGCTGTGGATTATCGTTATTTTTTTCAGGCTCTTGATTATTTTCAGCTAATAA
>JAGHIZ010000026.1 GCA_017886875.1 Butyricicoccus sp.
AAATTTAGTCTACAAATAGAATACCTTTTTTTTGAACTTTCGTCAACATAATTATTGCCACAAAACACTTTCATTTTGTAGAAATTTTTTAAAAAAAGTGACGAATATTGTAGCGTTTCAACAATATGCAGCTTTTTAAAGGTTAATTTCTATCGTTTTGGTGTAAATTAAACACTTTAATTTTTTATTTAAATTCAACAACAGTTACACCATTTTCACCCTCACCGTATACACCATTTCTAACAGTTTTTATACGTTTATTGCGTTTTAGGTGTTGCTGAATGGCATTTCTTAAAACGCCAGTGCCTTTACCGTGGATAATTCTTACAGATGGTAGAGATGCCATCATAGCACTTGATAAAAATTGGTCAACTTCTATAATTGCTTCTTCTGCACACATACCACGTACATCAACTTCACTTGCTGCCGCATTTAGTTTAAGCTCCCTTGTAGCACCTGCACTTGGTCTTGGGGTTTTAGGTTTTTGAGTGCTTTGTTTTTTAATAGGTCGAACCTCATTTACATTAACTGTTGTTTTCATAATGCCCGCTTGTACCTGCATATTACCGCTGTTATCTGGCTCTGTAAGCACAGTAGCAATAATATTAGATACATTTATCAGCTGCACTTCATCGCCCTTGTGAATGGCGGTTGTATTTTCAACTGTGCGTTTTTCCTTTTTCTTGCGGATTTCTGTTTCGGTCTGTGTGATTACTCCACGAAGTGCCGCTTTAGCTGCTGCTAAATTTTGCTCTTTGTTTTTACTGCTTTTTTTCTTAATGTCATCAAGCTCAGCAAATACAGTTTCGGCTGTCATTCTTGCGTCTTTTAAAATTCTATCCGCCTTTAGTCTTGCATTTTCAATTATGCGGTCAGCTTCATCTTCTGATTTATCACGCAGATTTTCCGCTTTATCTCGCTCGCTTTGTGCAGCAGAACGCAGTCTTTCAGCCTCTGCTTTATACTTTTCAAGCAGTCTGCGTTCTTTTTCAAGCTGTGCAAGCACATCTTCAAAGCGTGTATTTTCGCTTGAAAGCTGATCTTTTGCTCTTTCTAAAATCACAGGCTGCAAGCCAAGCCTTGCAGCTATGGCAAAAGCATTTGATTTCCCAGGAATACCAGTAAGCAATCTGTATGTTGGTCTTAATGTAGCAACATCAAATTCACAAGAGGCATTTTCAACACCATCTGTTGTAAGAGCAAAGGTTTTAAGCTCAGAATAGTGTGTAGTCGCTGCAACAAATGCACCCATTTGTCTAGCATAACCTATAACAGATACAGCAAGAGCCGCACCTTCAACAGGGTCAGTACCTGCACCAAGCTCATCAAATAGAACTAAATCGCCCTTTGCACATTTTTCCATCATACCAACAATAGTTTTCATATGAGATGAAAAAGTTGAAAGACTTTGTTCTATACTTTGTTCATCACCAATATCCGCATAAACATTTTCAAATACGCAAACTTCAGAAAGCTCACTTGCAGGAATATGAAGTCCTGAGGCAGCCATTAAACTTAAAAGACCAAGTGTTTTAAGTGAAACTGTTTTACCGCCAGTATTAGGGCCTGTTATAACCAAAGTGTCATAATCTGTGCCGATTGCTATATCTATCGGCACAGCCTTTTTAATATCCAAAAGCGGGTGTCTAGCACGTTTTAAATTTACACCATAACCATCTTTTTTAAAGCTAGGTGAAGTAGCATTCATTTTAAAAGAGAGTTTAGCACGGGCAAAAATAAAATCAAGTGTTATAAGTTGCTCTAAATCTTGACGTATAATTTCCGCACAGCTTGAAACCTCGGCTGAAAGCTCAGATAAAATACGCTCAATTTCCGCTTGTTCTTTGCCCTCTAAAATTTTCATCTGGTTGTTAATCTCAACAACTGCGGCAGGCTCTACAAATACAGTTGCACCTGATGCAGATGTATCATGCACAAGCCCCGCCACATCTGCTCTATGTTCTGCCTTTACAGGCACAACATAACGACCATTTCTCTGCGTTATAATAGTTTCCTGTAAATATTTAGAGCGTTCACCAGAGATAAGCTTGCTAAGTACATCTCTAACCTTACCCGAAATTTGACGCATTTGTCTGCGTATAGTTGTTAATTCTGAACTTGCACCATCTGCAACTTCTTCTTCACTTAAAATTGAAGTTGTTATTCGCTGCTCTAGCGACTGATTACCAGCAAGCAGACGATAAATAGGAGTAAGTGATGTTTTTTCCTCCTCATCTGAAAAATAAGCCTGCATAAGTCTTACGCATTGTAAAACAGAGGCAGTATTTAAAAGCTCTCTAAGATTTAATACACCGCCCATTTCGGCACGTTTTAACGCTCCACTTATTTCTCTTATGCCGCCAAGCGAAGGACTTCCCTGCTTTGTCATTATATTCTTTGCATCGCTTGTTTGTTTCATATAAATTTCTGCTTGTTCTAAATCTGTAACAGGTCTTAAAGCCATACATTGGTTTTTACCCTGATTTGAAGCGGCTTCTTCTGCGAGAAGCTCAAGAACAGCATAATATTCTAAAGTTTTAAGCGATTTTTCTGCTAATCTATTCATTAAAAATCCTGTTCCTTAAAATAAAGTTTTATAAAAATCCAAACTTGCAAACCCTCTTGCTAAATGATATAGCATATACTGTTCACAAATTATAGAAAGCTGATTTAAACTATCTTGACCGAGAGTGAAAGCAAATATTTTTTCTTTTGATAAAATATATTTCATAGCCTGATATGTGCCTGAGCTTAAAGCGACAAAATCGCCTTTTCCTATGCGGTTTTTACAGCTTTCATCTATTATAACACCCTCACGCACAGAAAAATAAACTTGACCTTCTATAGGCTTTAAACATGCACCGCATATAGATAAATCGGGTGCAAAACCACAAATAGCCATTATTTTAAGCTCAAAAGCGGCTTTCACTAATTTTTGCTCTCGTTTTTGCTCGGAAATTGCTCTTAAAGCATATAAAATAAGCTTGGTAATTTGTGGCTGATGTTCAGTGCTTTCGGTTAGAGCAGTTACACATTCTGCAAAATAACAGCTAAGGGCATAAATTTCAACATTTTGGGTTACTCCCCAAAATGAGTGTAAAAGCATTGCATCATTTAGAGTATATTTATCATTTTTTTGATATAAAGTAAACTCACTAAAGCAAAAAATCCTTATCGCTGCGGATAATCTGCTATTTCTTGCATTTTTGCACAGAACTTCTATTTTTATACCTTGCTCAGTAAGCACAGTTATGTAACGATTCGCTTCACCGAAATTGGTTTCACGAATCACAAGCCCTTTAATTTTTTGATGCTGCATTTTTCTCTCCGTATGTGTTTAACTTGCAGTATTTTATATAATCCTGTACTGCACCTGTTTTCAAAAATTTATCCCAAGCCATTTGTGCCTGCATAATGACACACCTACCTTTCAAAGGTTAGTATGTGCATATATGGGCTTTTAACCACAGACAAAAAGAGCCTTTATTGGTCTTCATAACCAAAGTTACGCATTTGATAAGTGTTGTTTCTCCAGTCTTCCTTGACCTTTACCCAAAGCTCTAAATATATTTTGCAGTCCAGATTTTTTTCAAGCTCTAAACGTGCAGTTTTACCGATTTTCTTTAACATTTCGCCATTTTTACCAATAATAATACCCTTATGACTGGCTTTTTCACAGTAAATAGTGGCGTTTATTTCAATAAGACCGTCTTCACGATCATTCCAGCGTTCAATGCCAACCGCTACACCATGAGGTACTTCTCTATCAAGCATACGCAGCATTTTCTCTCTTATCATTTCAGCTACAAGCACTTTTTCTGGCTGGTCAGATACCATATCTTCTGGGAAAAGTGCAGGGCCATCAAGAGCAAACTTTTCAAGCTCATTCATTAAAATATCTGTGCCTTTTCCTGTTTTTGCGGATATTGGAATAATAGCATCAAAATCATGTTTTTCAGCATATGCCGCTATAATAGCTAAAATTTCCTCATGTGGCAAAGTGTCAATCTTATTTATAACTAAAATTGATGGTATGTGATTATTTTTAATCTGCTCTATTAACTGCTGCTCTGCATGACCTACATTTGCAACAGGGTCTACAACAAGCACAGCCACATCAACTTCTGCAACTGTGTCATTTACCACTTTAACCATAAAATCGCCCAGTCTTGAGCGTGGTTTATGTAGCCCTGGAGTATCTAAAAACACATATTGACAATCGCCTTTTGTACAAACACCTGTAATTCTTGTACGGGTTGTTTGAGGTTTATTAGATACAATAGCTACTTTAAAGCCTACAAGTTTATTTGTAAGAGTGGATTTACCTACATTTGGTCGCCCTACCACCGAAACGACCGCTGTTTTTTTAATTTCTGACATATAATTATTTTCTCCAATTATTTATTTTTTTAAACCAAATATAAACCCTATAGCAATGGGTACTGATAAAACAATCAAACATGCTGCCCATAAATGTGTATAAAGCGTGTGAAATGCTCTAAATAATGCACCACTTGGCACAAAAAACACTATACCAATTATAACACAAAAGGTCGCACATACAAAAACCGCTGCTGCTGCAATATCTTTTGCTTGTTTTACCGTTTGGTCGTAACCTGTTGCCTGTTTATCACAAAGTCTTTCTATTGCGGTGTTCATAAGCTCGCCTGCCATCATAACCGCAAAACAAAGGCATAGAATAGAATATCTAACACTATCTAACTTACCTAAAAACGCAAAAAGCGACACATAACAAGCTGCTGTTAAATGTATTCTAAAATTACGCTCGGTTATCATACACATTCTAAGCCCATGAAGTGCATAAGAAAAACTTTGTCTTAATTTTCTGATTTCTTTATTCATATTTTAATCACGCACTAAACCAAGGCTTTTAAGCACTTTTTCCTCATTTTGACGCATTAAAATTCTATCTTCTTCACCACGTTCATGGTCATAACCAAGTAAATGAAGCACAGAATGTACGGTTAAAAATGCACATTCTCTCGCTGGAGAATGACCATATTCTTCAGCCTGCTCTAAAGCTCTGCCATAATTTAAAATCATATCTCCAAGCATAATTTTATTTATCTCTGGGTCTTTTTCAAGCTGTTCTAGTGGCTTACCATTTTCAAATTCATACATTGGAAAACTAAGCACATCTGTAACAGCATCTTTGTCACGATATTCTGCATTAAGCTGACGAATATTTTCATTATCAACTATGGTTACATCTATAAACGCATCAAAATCCACTTGTTCAAGCACCTTTTTGGCTGATTTTTCAATAAGCTCTAATACTTCCTTTTCATTTTCAAGTTCAACTTCTGCTGTTACACGAACTCTATGCTCCATATAAAAACAATCCTCCAAATCTTAAATAAAAAGACAAAATCATTTTATCACATTTCTAATTTTAAATCACTACCCTGTCTTTTGCGTGTGACCAAAATTTTACGCTCAATTCTGTTTCTAAGCTCGGACACATGAGAAATAATACCAATTTGTCTGTTATCACCAGCAAGGCTTTCTAAAATACGCATAGCAGCATCAAGCGACTCAGCATCAAGCGAGCCGAAACCCTCATCAATAAACATTGCATCAATTTCAACACCGCCTGCACCAAGCTGAATAACATCAGAAAGACCAAGAGCGAGTGACAAAGAGGCTTTAAAAGACTCACCGCCCGATAGTGTGCGAACATTTCTAACCTTACCAGTATAAAAATCCATTACATCAAGCTCCAAACCGCCTTGAGAACGTCCATTTATACCTTCTTTACGCCTTACCAGTTTATATTGTCCAGAAGTCATACGGTAAAAACGTTCATTTGCTGCTGCTACCACCTGTTCAAAATAAAAAGCTAAAATATAATTTTCAAATGTAAGTTTTTTACCTGATATTTCACCATTTGCAGTATCTGAAAGCCTTTTAAGCATTGTACAGTATTTGTCCTGTTTTTCAAGTGCTAAAATTCCATTTTTAATATTATTATAAATGGATTTATTAGTTGTTATTCTGTTAAATCGGTTTTTATGCTCTATATCTAGCTGTTTTTGCTCATTTTCAAGCGTATTATATCTAGTTTCAAGAGCTGATATATCCTGTTTTGGCATTTTTTCAAGCTGTTCTAGTAGTGTTTGTACAAGAGTAGTATATTTTATTTTTTCCTCATTAGCCGTATTTAATGCAGTTTGTGCAGTTTCAAGCTGTTTTTGAAGTTCATTAAGCCTATTTTGTGCCTTTAAAAGTGCATCTTTTGCAAGAGCTTGCGAAATATATCTTGTTTGCTTTTTTAATGTTTCAAGCTGTGCACTAGCTGAAGATAGTTCGGCTGTGCAAGTTACAAAATCGGTTTGACATTTTTGTTTATTTTGCTCATTTATATTTAGTGCTTTAGTTTTTAGCTCTTGCTCATTTTTATAGCGTTTAACATCTTCAAGCTGCTTTTCACATGCTTTAATCTTATTTTGACATTCTAAACGTTTAGTTTGCTCATCTTGTTCAGCCTTTTTTATCTCTTTGTCCATTTTATCATGGTTTTCACCAAAAAGTTTAACAGCTTGCTTTTCCATCTGCTCTTTTGCAATTTCATAAATAGATTTAATTTGTGCTGTTTTTTCGCTTATTTTAATCATATTGTTTCTTGCTGTTTCGGCTAATTTTTTAGCATCTTCAAGCTGTTTTTGGCTTATTGCTACATTTGAAAGCGTTGCAGGTTTAGGGTGATGTAATGAGCCACACACAGGGCAAGGCATATTGTCTGTTAAATCCTTTGCAAGAAGTCCCGCTTGCTCAGAATAAAACAACTGCTCATAATTTAAAAACTTATTATTAACGTCATTATATGTTATATTTGCATTTTCAAAGTCTTTTTGTATTTTTTGATAATTTGTGTAAGCTTCACATGCCTTTTCATACTGAAGTTTCATTTCATAAAGCTCATTTTTTCTAATATCCAAAGAGGATTTTATATTTTTTAGCTGTTCGAGTTCTACTGCTGAATTTTCAGTCTGCTTTATAAGTGTTTCAAGTTCTGAAAGTCTTGCTTTAAGCGTTTCACATTCCAAATCAAGCTTTTTTTGCTCAGTTTTTAGCTGATTTTGTTTTACACTAGCAGTTTTTACTTGTCTTTCTGCATTTTCAAGTGCTGTATAAATAGGCATTTCATTCTCAAGCGTTGCTATTTCTGTTTTAAGTTTATCACATTCTGGCTGATTTTGCTGTGCATTTTTTAAATTTTGCTCTAAAGAATTAAGTTTTGTTTTTAACAAATCGAGATTTTGTTTTGCAGTTTCATAATCTTTCTTTATTTTTTCACACTCTTTTGCTTTATCTAGCTTGCTTGATAACTGCTCTAATGTTTTTCTTACAACATCAAGATTAATTTGCGACTGATTATACAGTTTTTCATCAGTTTGTATAGCTTTTTCAAGCTCATCAACTAACGGTTTAAGCGTGTAAACTTCTGCATTATCTCTTAGACTTTTAAGCTCTTGCGTATCACATACAATCTGGCTTACATATTGCATAACGCTTTTCTTTTGCGTTTCAAGGTTTCTTTTTTGCTCTAAAGCTTGCTGTTTAATATTTTGCTGAAATAGCTGTATTTTTTCAGTATTAAATATTTTTCTAAATATTGCAGAGCGTTTCACAGTATCAGCAAGCAGTAATTCTAAAAAATCACCTTGAGCAATCATAACTATTTGAGCAAATTGTTTGCTGTCAATGCCTATAAGCTCAGTTATAGCGGTTGTAACTGGTTTTACACCTGTTAAAACCTTGCCATCTGGATAAATAAACGTTGCAGTCGCTGCTTCTTTTGTAGTGCCTTCACCACCTCTTGCTTTAACTCTCTCATATTGTGGTGTACGTTCTACTTTATAAATCTCACCTTTATATGAGAAGGTTAAACAAACTTGTGTTTTCTGGGTAGGGCTTGCATAATCACTTCTAAGCATTGATGACTCCCTTACTTTGCCGCTTGACTCGCCATATAAAGCAAAGGTTATAGCATCAAAAATCGTGGTTTTGCCCGCACCAGTATCACCTGTAACAAGATATAAACCGCCTTCACCAAAACTCTCAAAAGGCACTTCTACTGTATTTGCATATGGCCCAAAAGCACTCATAGTCAAATGTAATGGTTTCAATTTTTAACCCTCCTCATTATAAAGCTCGGTATTTTTAAGAAAATCTATCATTTCACTTGATAACTCTTGTCCATTTTGTGCATTAAAGAAATCTGCAAATAAAACAGGCAAATCAAGCTGTTTTTTCAATATAAACACAGGTATATCAAGCTGTTTGGTCTGTGAATTTTCAAATTCTACTTGCATTGTATTAGGATAAACACTTCTTACTTTGCTCATTGCGTCTATTACTGCATCATCTGTAAGCGTTATATGCATATAATCATCGGTTTTTTCACCCTGTTTAGGTGATAATATTTCTGCTAAACTGCCTTTTATCTTTCTCATATCACGTTTTGGCTTTAAAGGAATAAGCTGTATATTAGCATTACCATTTTCATCAATCTCTACAATCGGCACAGATTTTTTATGATTTACCTCTGAAAAAGAGTATTTAAGGGGCGAGCCAGAGTATCTTACATGCTCATAACCGATTTTTTGAGCACCATGTATATGACCAAGTGCCACATAATTAAAATCTTTAATTAAATCTACATCTATACCCCCAAGAGTGCCAACAGATAACACTTCTGAGTCGCATTGCTCTGGTTTTTGACCTCTATAAGTTACAAATTGATGTGCAATAAGTACCTTGCGTTTATTTTGCATATTTGTGTTTTCTAGCACAGTTTTAACTGCATCTGTTTCGTTTTCTACATTATCATAGTATCTTCTAACCTGTGCAGGGCGTAAAAATGGCATTAAAGCAAAGTCTATTTTGCCATATTCATCATCTATTGTAACTGTTTTAAGTTTTGAGTCATAAACTGGTGAAACATAAACACCAGATTTTTCAAAGATATTAACACCAAATGCTAATCTTTCATCTGAATCATGATTTCCTGAAATAATAAAGCATTTTACATCTAATTTATTTAATTTTGTTAAAAAATCATCTAAAAGACAAACCGCCTCTTGTGGGGGTATTTGTCTATCATACACATCACCAGCTATAATAACTGCTTTTACATTATTGTCATTTACTATTTGTATAATTTGATTTAAAATATACTTTTGATCATCTATCATTGATATCTCATTTACACGTTTACCTAAATGCAAATCACCTAAATGTATAAATTTCATAATAAATAAACCTCACATTTTAAAATATATCTTTATTGTATCACAAAATCACAATGTATGTGTAAAAACCTTTGCATAACAGCAAAAGCACATATATAATATAAATAGTTATTATTATTAAAGGAGTGCTTTTGCTTTATGTCTACACCTGAGCAGGTTTTAAAACATTATTTTGGTTATTCTTCTTTTAGAGGACAGCAAAAAAAACTTATAGATGCCTTGCTTGAAGGTAAAGATGTATTAGCAGTTATGCCAACTGGTGCAGGAAAATCAATTTGTTATCAAATCCCTTCACTTTTGGTTTCAGGACTTACTATTGTTATCTGTCCACTTATTTCACTTATGAAAGACCAAGTAAGTGCATTAAATAGCAACGGTATACCAGCGGCATATTTAAGTAGCACACTATCTATAGAAGAACGAAAAACCGTTTTTGCAATGGCTTATGCAAACAAACTAAAGCTTTTATATGTATCACCTGAAAGACTTTTAGCTGATGGCTTAATAAATTTATGTCAAAATATTAAAATAAACTATGTTGCGGTTGATGAAGCTCACTGTATTTCTCAGTGGGGACAGGATTTTAGACCAAGTTACAGTAAAATACATGAATTCTTACAAGCACTCCCTGAACGTCCTCCTGTGGGTGCTTTTACTGCCACTGCTACCAATATCGTAAGACAAGATATTATTAAATTTTTAGAGCTTAATAATCCTCTTTGTGTGGTTTCTGGGTTTGATAGACCTAATTTGACTTTTATAACTGAACAACCTCGTGATAAATTTGAACATCTTGTAACACTTCTAAATGAACGCCATTTTCAAAGTGGCATTGTTTATTGCACAACTAGAAAAATGGTTGATGAACTCTATGAAAAATTATCTTTGCGTGGATTTAAAGTAGGCTGTTATCATGCAGGTATGCTAGCTGATGAGCGAAAAGCGGAACAAGATACATTTTTATTTGATGATACTAAAATAATGATTGCTACCAATGCTTTTGGTATGGGTATTGATAAACCTAATGTTGGTTTTGTTATACATTATCAAATGCCGCAGAGTATGGAAAGCTATTATCAAGAAGCTGGTAGAGCTGGTCGAGATGGTAACAAAGCCGATTGTATACTGCTTTTTGAACCAAAAGATGTTAAAATCTGCGAATTTCTAATAAATCACAGTTATGAAGATAATGATGAACTAGATGATAAAACTAGGCTTTCTTTAATAAAAAGAGAGCTAAAAAAACTTGAAATTATGACCGAATATTCAACAACTAATAAATGTTTAAGACATTTTATACTTGATTATTTTGGTGAAAAATCAGAAAACAACTGTATGAACTGTTCAAATTGTTTTGCTCATTTTACAAATGAAGATGTAACCATTGACGCACAAAAAATTGTTTCTTGTGTTTTTAGGCTTGCCCAGCGTAAAAGAAATCTTGGTAAAACCACAATAGCTGAAATCCTTCAAGGTGTAGAAAATGAACGTATATTACAAAGTAATTTTACATCTCTTTCAACCTTTGGTATAATGCGTAACTCATCTTTAAAACATATTTATCGTGTTATTGATGCTCTTATTAAAGATGGTTATTTAGAATTAGAAAAAAACCCTTATCCTATTATTAAACTTTGTAAAAAATCTGGCGAAATTATATGTGATAAGAGACCATTTTTCTTAAATTCACCAAAAGATAATTATACTCTTAAATATAATTCCCTTTATGAAAAATTACGCTCTATTCGTGCATATATTTGTGCTCAAAAAAATATAGAACCCCAAGCTGTCATTTCAGATATTGCTCTTGAAGAACTTTGCAACAGACTTCCTGAAAACACTGATAAAATGCGTCAAATATCAGAAATATCTGATAAACAAATAGAGTTATACGGTGAAACTTTTATAAAGTGCATATCCCCATATGTCAAAACATCAAAACAAGAGCCATCTAAAACCATTATTAATGCTAAAAAAATTTCAATAAATGACGAAATAATAAAAAAGCCTTGGACTAAACAAGAAGATAGTATATTAAGAGAATTTTCAGCACTCAAAGTACCTGTGTCTGAAATATCAAACTCTATTAATAGACCTATTAGCATGGTCATTGCAAGAATGAAACTTTTATGTTTACCAATCACCAGATAACAGAAGGATAAGCTATGGATAAATATTTACAGCAAAATTATTATAGAAACAAAGTTTTTAATTTAATACAAGTAGGTATATGGACTATAGAACTTGAAGACGGAAAATTACCTAGAATGTATGCTGATAATGTTATGAAAAGACTTCTAGGAGTTGAACACGACATATCACCTGAAGATTGTTATGTATATTGGTATATTCGCATATTTTCCTCTCATATAAATGCAGTTGAAGATGCCATAGGTAGACTGATAACAGGTAAAAAAGCCGAAATTATTTATCCTTGGATGAATAACGAAGGTAGACTAAGATATATCCGTTGTGGTGGTGAGCGTGACTTCTCCTATAAAAATGGTTTACGTTTTTTAGGCTATCATCATGATGTAACAAGTATTATTTTAGATGAAAAACAACGGGAATTTTCAGATAAACCTGTTATATCTGATTATATTTTACATGTTCTAGCTAGTGTATATAAATGCATACACCTTGTTGATTTTAGAACGGAAAAAGTTACACCTCTTAAAACAAACCACCATGATGAATGGTCTGCAATGAGTGTTTCAGCTGATGAATATTTAAATATAATTAGAAAATATGTACCAGATAGCATAGTTGATATTATAGCAAATAGCATAAAAAGACAAGAAATTGTAGATGAAAACAATACCGAAACCTCTTACTTCACCAGAGATTATAATAAAACAAAAGATGGTTTAGATTATTGGTATAATGTTCTTATGTGTATGGACGAAACCAACTCAAACAATATAATGCTTGTTGCATTTAGGGATATAAATGAAACAAAAAGTCAACAAGTGTTCGCTTTAGAAACAATTAAAAAATTAAAATATCAGTCTGAATATGACGCTTTAACAGGTATTTTTAATCGCTTTACACTTGAAAATCATATAAAAACTTATATTGAACAAACTAATGGAAAAAGTGCATTTATTCTTATTGACCTTGATAATTTTAAAAAGGTAAATGATACTTTAGGACATATTGAAGGCGATATACTTTTAATGGAAACTGCTGAAAAATTAAAACAGCTTTGCTCATCAGATGATGAAGTTGGCAGATTAGGCGGAGATGAATTTGTTGTTTTCATTAAAAACCCAAAAGATATAGAAATCATTGAAAATCTTGCTTGCCAAATTATAAATAAACTTCAAAAAACTTATAATGTAGGTTCTGAGCAAATAAAAGTTACTGCATCTATTGGTATTTCGGTTAGTAATGAGGTTTGTTCTACATTTTCCGAGCTTTATCACTCCGCAGATAAAGCACTATACACTTCTAAATACAAAGGTAAAAATACATATACATTTTTCTCTTAACACCAAAACAGCCAAACTTAGAAATATAATCTAGGTTTGGCTGTTCATTTTATAAATCATAGATTTCTCGTCTATGCCCAATACTAACAATCAATATAATAATTTTTTCGTCTTGTATTTCAGCAATTAAACGATAATCACCTACTCTATATCTCCATTGCCCACTTCTGTTTGCTACAAGCCCTTTACCAATAATACGAGGATTTGAACACCCTTCAAGATTTTTTCTTATCCAGCCAACTATTAATGATGCTGTATGTTTATCCATTTTTTTAAGTTGCTTTTTGGCTTGGTCTGTAAACTCAACATGAAATTTCATTTAAGTCCCAATTCCCTTTCCACTTCATCAAGAGAATAGGTTTTAGGATTTGATTTATATTCTTCCATTGCTTTTTCATAAGCTTTTAAATCATATTCATCTTCAATACGCTCTATTACTGATTGCCTTACAAGTTCAGATACCGTCATTCCATGCAATTTTGCATAATTTTTAAAAAGCATAGTATCTGCATCGCTAAGTCTTAAAGATATAGTCATACTATCATCTCCTTTGTAATACATTGTATTACGCTTTTCTCTTTTTGTCAACAGAGTATACTATACAAAAAATCTACGTAATATACTGTCTATTTTATTTATAACCTTTTCTTTGTCTATATCTTCAGTTTGCATCATCCAATGTTTCATTATTCCTAAACAACCTGTTGCAACAAAACAAACTTCCCATTCATCATTTTCTGTATGATTAGATAGTTGCTTTTTACAGCACTCTGCTAGTAAAACAGTCATTTTATGCTCTAAATTGCCATCTTTTAGTAAAACATATGCAAGTTCATGATTTTCTTCTAGGTATTCAACAGATTTTTTTATACTTGTTTTCATACTATTTCCCTGAATTTCTGGGAGTGTGCTTTGAATAATTTGTTTTAATGAATTTGTCATTTCATTTTCGACTTTTTCCCTTAAATCATATACATCTTGATAATAAGCATAAAATGTGCCTCTATTTATATCAGCTTGTCTAACAATGTCTGATACAGTTATATTTTTAAATGGCTTTTGTTTCATAAGTTCACATAATGCCTGTCTAAGCAATTTTTTTGTTCGTCTTATGCGTTTATCCTCTAGCATGAAAAAAATCCTTTCTTTTTTTAATTTTAATATACATTAAATTATAATTTGTATATTAATATATATAATGAATATAATTATATATTGTGTATGGTTATCTATTGCAATATACTATATCACATAAATAACATTCATGCAACGAGTAATCGCTCGTTATTAGAAAGATTGGTGATAACTATATGAAAAAAAGCCGATTTAGTCCAGTAGATATGTTAATACACAAACGCAAAATAATAGAGAAAATATTTATTGTTTTATTTATTATAAGCCTGCTTTGTGTACCACTTGTAGGGGTAAATTATGACCTTACAAAATATCTGCCTGATGATGCACCTTCTGCACAGGCTCTTGATATTATGGAAAAAGAGTTTACTTATCCTGGAATGGGTCGTGTGCTTTTAGAAGATGTATCTATATATGAAGCAAAAGCTATTAAAGATAAAATTGCTAAAGTAGATGGCGTTGATATGGTGCTTTGGTGTGATACTACAACCAATATCTATGGCGGTTTTATCGACTATTCAAGTATTACTGATTATTACAAAGACAGTGATGCTTATATGGATATCACTTTTTTAGAAAGCGACTCATCAGAAAGAACTCATGCTGCTGTAAAAGAAATTGAAAAAATACTAGGCGATAATGGTGTTTTAGCGGGTTCTGCCGCATCTGATACTATGTTAGGTCCAACTATCAACGGTGAAGTTGCTAAAGTTATGGCTCTTGCAGTTGTAATAATACTAATAATTTTACTTATTACAACTAATTCATGGTTTGAACCTGTGCTATTTTTATCAGTTATGGGCATAGCTATTGTAATCGGTATGGGTACTAACCTATTTTTTGGTGAAATTTCATTTATGTCTAATGCAGTTGGTGCAGTTTTACAGCTTGCATGTTCTATGGACTATTCTATTTTCTTGTTACATGCATTTACTAGAGAAAAAGCAAATGGTGTAGAACCTGAGCAAGCTATGGCAAACGCTTTGAGACAGGCAATACCAAGCATTGGTGCATCTGGTGCAACAACTATTGTTGGTTTTTTAGCCCTTGCACTTATGCGTTTTGGCATAGGTCCAGATATGGGCTTTGTACTGGCAAAAAGTATAGTTTGTAGCCTTGCAACCGTACTTTTACTTATGCCTGCTCTTATTTTACGCTTTAGGTCACTTATTGAGCGTACCGAACATCGTCCATTTATGCCAAGTTTTCGTAAAATGGGTGAGTTTGCATACAAAATTCGTATACCGCTTACAATTATTGTGCTGCTCATTGTTGTTCCTTGTTATGTAGGTCAAGGCATGGCGGACTTTACATATGGTAATGAAGCTATAACAAATTCAGAAGGCACTGATATACATGAATATGAGCTTAAAATGAATGAAAAATTCGGTCAAAGTAATATGATGCTTGCACTTGTTCCAAAGGGTGATAATGTAAGCGAAAAAGCTTTAACTGAAGAGCTAGACAATTTATCTTACACTAGAACAGTTATGTCACTTGCTGATACATTGCCTTCTGGTATTCCTGAAGACTTTCTCCCTCATAGTTTAACTGGTCAACTTCATGGCGAAAATTGGTCAAGAATACTTATAAATGTGCGTTCAGCTGGTGAAAGTGAGCAGGCGTTTAATTATTCACATGAAATTCAAGATATAGTTAAACAATATTACCCTGATAATAAAACTTATCTTTTAGGTGTAACACCAGCAACCGAAGATATAAAGGAAATTATCACAGCAGATTATAATTTTGTAAATATACTTTCGCTTATTGGTGTAGCTCTTGTAGTTGCTATAACCTATAAATCTATTATTTTACCTCTTGTTGTGCTTATTCCTATCGAAGCAGCTGTATTTATCAATACTGCTTTGCCTTATATTTATGGTCAAAGAACTATGTTTTTAGGTTTTATTATTGTATCTTGTGTACAGCTTGGTGCAACAATAGACTATTCTATATTGATGACAGGCAACTATCTTGATGCACGAAGCCAAGGCAATAAAAAAGAAGCTGCTATTAGAACAGTTACACAAAGTGCATTATCTATTTTAACATCTGGTTTTATTTTAGCTGCTGCGGGTTATGGTCTTTATTTCCTAACCTCCATTGAAGCTGTGGGTAGCCTTGGCAGGCTTATTGGTCGTGGTGCATTATTAAGTATGTTCCTTGTGCTATTTATGCTACCTGCTTGTTTAATGGCATTTGATAAACTTATTATTAAACCTAATTATGCAGATATAAAACATGCTAAACTAAACGCAATACATAAGAAAAAGTTATCCATACCAAAACTGACTGATTTACAAAAACAACGTCTTGCACTGCGTGAGCAATTAAAACAAAATAGAATAGCTAGAAGAAAAGACTTTATTGCTCGTATACACAAATTAACCGGTAAAACCTCAACAAAGGAGGATAAAAATAATGATGAAAAATAAAATTATTGCAAGTGTGCTTTTACTTAGTATGTTAAGCCCAATGGCTATGGCTGCTGCACCTACACCACAAACTGATGAAGCTGTTTATGTAAATCTTGACGGTTATGGCACACAAAAAGAAATGCGTATAGTTAAAGGTGTAACTTTAAATGGTGCAAATAAAATTTCTGATTTTGGCAATTATTCAGAAGTTAACAATCTAACTTCACATGATGAGCCAATAAAACGTTCTGATGGTGTGGATTTCGATTTAAAAGATACAGACAATGAACGTTTCTATTTTGAATGTATACCAGAAAATCCTGACACCCTTCAAATGCCTTGGACTTTTGATTTATCGTATAAATTAAATGGTGAACAGATAGAATATGAAGATTTAGCTGGTGTTAGTGGACTTATAGAAATAACCATTCATGCTATACCTAACCCAAACGCAGATGAATATTATAGAAATAATATGACACTTATTGCTGGTACAGGCATAAATATGGATAAAGCAAGCAATATTGAAGCTGAAGGTGCACAAATTCAGTCTTTTGGGAGCTATAAATTTGCTGTTTTTATGGGACTTCCTAGCGAGGAAAATACATATACAATAAAAATCGGTGCAGAAGATTTTGAATTTACTGGAATGTACTTTTTAATGACACCTGCAACACTTAGTCAGCTTGATATGGTTGATGAGTTTAAAAAAGCCAAAGATGATTTAAGCGGTGCAAGAAGTGATTTATATACAGGTTTAAGCTCCATGCTTAGCACAATGAACAGTATGAAAAGTGGTTTAAACACTATGCAAGCGGGTATATCTGGTATAGACACTGTAAGAAAAGAGCTTATAAACTCAAGAGCCACTTTAGACCCATCATTAGACGCTGCTTTAAATCAGATTGATTTATTAGCAGGTGATACAAACGCACTTATCCCAACTCTTGAAACTGCAAACAATGATTTAAACCAAATTCATCAAAACAGTACAGATATTTTAAATACTGTTATCAGCACTCAGGAGGATATAGCAAGTTATCAGGCTTTGCTTAGTGATGTCAAAAATAATTTAACTGATATTAAAAATTTACTATCCGATCTAAGCAATGAAACAGATAAAAACCAACTTTCATTAAAATATATATCTAGTGATTTATCTGACCTTGAAATGGATAGTGATAGACTTGCTTCTGCTATTAATTCTTTACAAAAGTCTATTGAAAATCTTCATGATGCTGAAGCGGCTTTAAATAATATTATTCAGCAAAGCTTACCACCAGAATTACAATCCGCTGTTTCTCAGATTATAAATATAATTTCTCCTATAAAATCAAGCACAGAAACTTTATTAAAAGAACTTTCTAACACCTCTAATGATTTATCTCATTTGTTTGGTAATTCAGCAAGTCTTACAAAACAATTAAATGATATAAATAATGTGCTTAATGATTATCGTGGAACTGCTGAAAATAGTGTTGAGCTTGCTATAAAAGCCAATGATTTAATTGAAAATTCACTTTCTACAGTTGATACAATGTTAAATGAACTTGCTACTCTAAACGAAAGTTTACAAACAGTAAACACCAATGCAAACTCAGCTATAACACAAATTACTACCTCTACAACCACACTTTCAAACACTATTTTAGCTGCTAACAAGGCTTTAACTGATACAAGAGATACTATACGTTCACTTCGTGAAAACTCTGATGCTGCTACTCAAAAATCACTTGATGGACTTTTAGATGTTATTGGCAAGGCTACTAGCTCAAATGATACTGCAAGTCTTCAAACTGCAACCGATAGCATACATAATACTATTACAAATGAAGTAAACAGCATAGAAAATGACAGCAATTTATTAAATATTGATAATTCACTTGCTATGCGTTCATTTACATCTGAAAAAAATCCTTCTCCTGCTAGTTTACAATTTATTGTACGCACAGATGAAATAACTGTAGATGAAATGAAAGAAGTTCAAGAAAAAATAGCAAATGAAAAAGATGAGGGTGTATTTTCTCGAATTGCTAATATATTCAAAAAAATATTTGATGCTGTAAAAAGTGCATTTTAAAAAACAAAAGCCAAGCTTAGTAATTAAACTAAGCTTGGCTTTATTAATATTAACATGCAAAATTCAATAAAATAATTATATATTTACTTATTAATTCCCATCATTTCAATAAAAGTATTAATCATATCAGATAGAACAATCTGTCCCATGTTTTCGCTGTTCCATTCTTGTAACATATTATATATGTTTTTCATTCCTGATATATATTCATCTTCACCGACATAATAGTTAACCATAAGTGTAAATGCTTGTTCCCATTTAGCTTGGTCTGATGCACCATAAGTTAGATATTTTTCTATCATAGCAAAACCATCTTTTATATTGCCATTTGAGAAATAATATTCTGCAAGTACAATTGGAACTGTATTAGAATCAAGTTTTTCAAGACGTTTTGCATAAGCATCTGCTTGTTCTTTTATTTCTGTTTGTGTTTCATCTATTCCAATTGTGCTATACACATATGATACCATATAGTCAGCCCATTCAAAACGGTCAAGTCTTATTGCAGATACTAATGAATCCAAACTCTGTTCTTTATCAACTTTATACTTTGCATAAATATTTCCAAGCATTAACCCAGCATATATTATCATAAGTATTACAATAATTAATGTAATCCAGTTTTTAATATCATCACTTATCTTATTTAGCGATAATGTATCACCACAACATAAAGCAATAAGTCCAAAAACACCAAATGCTATTGGTAAATAGCAATACATAGAAAATACAACTTCAACAGCTGCATGTCCTGCCATAAACACCAATGCACCGCCAAGAGCCGCAGTTAATGGGTTGCTTTGTTCTTCTGGTTTACGTCTTGTTTGTATAACTGCAACTGCTGATGTACCTAGAACACCAACAAAAAGGACTAAACCTATAACACCAACTTCAACAAGTGATTGTATATAATGGTTATGAGCATATTTAGTTTCATAGAAGAATTCTTGAACACTTACTACTGCATTTTCATATGCACCCATGCCAAGACCAATTATAGGGCTACGCTTAAATAGCTTCATACCATCTTCAAAAAATACAGTACGCTGAATAGCATTTTGGTTTGCCAATAAACCTTGCATACGATTTGCAATAAAATCTGGCAATAACTTATATTTTAATGGGAATGAATATGAACCAGCATCACCACTAAGCACAGCTTCTTCAATAGTTACATTTGTTTCAGAACTAAAGTTTGCATAAATTACAATACTATCTTCTGGCACTTCAAATACTGCACCATCTGCAACGCCTTGATAAATTACAGTATTAGTATGCATCATAGTATCTTCTTTGTTTTGTGACTCGATAGTAACATTAACTGGAACATCAGATTTCACTGATAATGTATATGTACCAGCATCAGGATATTGAGAACGTCTCAATGTTTCACCTACATTAAGTGTAGCAGCACCTGTAACATTCATAGTTACAACTGCAAATACACCTAATAGTACAAACATTGCAACAATAATTATAGGAATTAATTTTATATGCTTTTGTAGTTTTTCAGCTACTTTTTGACCTAAGAATTTATCCAACAAGCAAAGCACTATACAACCTACAATCGCACAAATTAGCGGAACAGGTCTTGGCTCAGTCCATGCTGTAAAAGATGTTGCAGAAACCGCAAAAGCTGAGATTACTGATAAAATCAGAGTTTCAACCATTAGTACAAGAGAAGAACCTCTGTTTCTATCAAGAATTAAATATGCTATAAATCCAAGTAAAATCATACCACTTGCACCCATTGAGAACGCAAGTAAAAATGCCATTGCATTTAAAAATAAACAACAAATATGATATATTCTTTCTTTGCCTACGGCTGTTATAGCTAAACCAAGGGATAAAAATACACCAATGCCCATGCAACCAGCAAATACATTAGGATTTTGGAAGATAGATATCATTCTTATACCTTCTTCCACTGGTGCTATATTAGCATAATCTTCTGTAAATAGTCCAAAAAAACTTAATACTGGTGTACTAATAATATGTGTTGATAAAAAATCAATACTTACAAGACCTGCAAATGCTGATGCTCCACTAATCACAGATGCAAAGCCACGACCTAACTTTTTCTTTTCACCATTTGCAAAAGCAAGAGCAAATATTACTATACTAAATGATGTTAATAATAATTCAAAACCTTTAAGAGCAAACTTACCTGATACGGCATACAAAGTTGATATACCATTCATTGTCACCCATAAAGTTAACACTATAAATGGTACTGACAAACGACTTCTTATAACTGACCATTTCATAAAAATGACTACAATAGCACACAGTAACATTAATATTGACACTGTTTTAGCTGTAGAGGCAGTATTTAAGACCATAACTGAAAAGTATGCTAATACACCGAATATAAGCAAGATAATTTTTTTAGGCTCTATTGCTTGCTTATTTGAAATACTTGATGAACTTGTGCGTTCATTCATTTTATATTCCCCTCCTATACAATAATACTATGTCATGATATCACAATTTAACATATTAGTCCATTTATAACAAAATTTTTACGATAACTTTTCCTTATTTATCATACCACCAAACACAGTCATAAATAAAATTTTAATATCAAAGAAGAATGTCCAATTTTCTATATAATATATATCATGCTCTATTCGTTTTTTTATAGAAGTATCTCCTCTAAATCCGTTTACTTGTGCCCAACCTGTAATACCTGGGCGTACTTGATGTTTTACCATATAGAGTGGTATTTCTTCTTTGAATTTATCTACAAAGTGTGGGAGTTCTGGACGTGGCCCGACTAGGCTCATATCGCCTTTAAGCACATTAAAAAATTGTGGTAGCTCATCTATTGAGCATTTACGAATAAAAGCACCAAACTTGGTTTTTCTTGGGTCTTTATTTTTGCTCCAACCAGTTGTTTGAGTGTTATTTACTCTCATTGAGCGAAATTTATACATTTTAAACTTTTCTTTATTAAGTCCTACACGCTCTTGTTTAAATATAATTGGTCCAGGAGAAGAAAGTTTGACACCAATAGCAGCAAAAAGCATAATAGGAGATGTTATAACTATTAAAACCAATGAGCCAATTATATCAACTAAACGCTTTAATACAGCGTTTAACCAGTTATCAAGCGGAATATGTCTAATATTCATAAGTGGTATGCCATCTATATTATCAAACTCTGGATTAGATGGCATATACTCGGCATAAAACGGTATAAGCGAAAGCTTAACGCCTTCTTTTTCACATACATCTATAACATTTTTAGTATACAATACTTGTTCAGCTGATAGTGCTGCAACAACTTCATCAGTATGATTTTTAGATACTATTCTTGATAGATTATCAATTTTACCATAGTATAGTATATTAGCTATAAATGGTTTATCAGCAACATATCCATCTATTGTATATCCAAAATCTTTTTGAGTTCTTATTTTTTCCGCATATTCAGATGCCATTTTGCCATCACCTACTAGCACCACATGCTTTAGGTTATAACCTTTACTTCTGTAATAACGAAGTGTATATCTTAAAACTATTCTCTTTATGCTAGATACTAAAAATGAAACAACAAAGAAAAGTATAAGAGTACCTCTTGAGAAATGAACCTCTTTATAAAGGAATAATGCTGTTTGAATAAGTATAAAGTCTAAAATACAAGCTAATAATAATCTCCATAATTCCCAATGCAAACGTTTATTTCTAAGCGACTCATATAAACCCATAGTTGCTAATATTGCCAAATGAACTGGTATAAGTAGCAAAACTAATTTTATATAACTTTCAAGCGGAACTGTTACAACACCATTATCAAACAAATGAAATCGAGTCCAGAATGAAATCGGCATAGATATAAATAAAATAATTGCGTCTAAAATTATATTTATATAATTTAATGTCTTTTGATTTTCCTTAATCATGTGTATTCTGCCACCTCAATATCTGGTAATACTCTTTTATATTCATTCATAACGTCAGGTAAAACATTTTCCAATAGATAGGGTTCTATTGACTTTTTAGCATATTCTCCTAACTGAGTTTTTAATGCTTTGTTATTGTATATTCTAAATATTTGCTCTGCACAAGTTTCAAAATCACCATAATTATATAATAATCCTGCACCAGTGTTTTCAAGCAAATCTGTATGTCCTTTTACTCTGGTTGCTACCACTGGAAGTCCATAATACATTGCCTCCATTACATTAAAAGGCAAACCTTCACTTTTACTTGTAGAAACCGCTAAATCAGCCATTGGGTAGTATAGTGACATTTTAACTTGACCTACAAAATATATTCTGTGTGATAGTCCTAATCTATATGCATATTCCTTGCATTTCTCTAATAAATCACCATTTCCCGCTAAAATTAATACTATATCTTCTGGAAGTCTGGTAAGTGCATCTATAAGCACATACTGACTTTTTCTTTTTGAAAACTCAGCTGCATATATTAATACAAATTTATCTTCACCTATACCAAGTTCCTTTTTAATATTCTCACTTTGCTTTGGTGTTACAAGTTTATTACTATCTAATCCCATGCCTTTTATGTATCTAACACATTTACCTAGCTTGTGCTTTTTGGCATATTCAGTATCCCATTCATTCATAGTCATAAGCAAATCTGTAACTGGTGCAACAAATTTTTCTGCACTACTTAAAAGCAGATTTTTCTTTTTTGACTCAAGTTCATTAAATAAATATCCATGTGCAGTATTTACAACTAGCGGGCGATTTTTTATTCCCATCACTGCTAAACGTGTAAAAAAAGCTGCCAATGATGTGTGACAACTTATTATTGTATAATCATTTTTCTTTATTATAGCTCTAATTTCTTTTGTTGCTTTAAGATTTTTCGATGATGTCATGCTTTTTTCAAAAGGTACATGATAAACATAATCTGCATCAGGGATTTCCATTTTAGCGCCCCCACATACGACATCAACTTTAAAACCTTGTCGTTTAAACTCCTTGATATACGGAATATGAAAATTTATTATATGTGAATAAGTCGATGCTGTAAATAAAATACTTGGCATGAACTTTACTCCTTTTTACGCTATATTTAGACTGTTTTCAACTTTTATTTTAATATATCGGTGTCATTATAGCATATTTTTATACAATATAAAAGAGATAAAGCATATAATCTAATTTCCTTAAATATTATAAAATTCCATGATGATATTATAAAAAAAGACACTGTCATTTGACAGTGTCTTTAAAAATTCTGGAGCGGATGACGAGGCTCGAACTCGCTACCTCCACCTTGGCAAGGTGGCGCTCTACCAGATGAGCTACATCCGCATTTGCTATCTGTTCTCTCAAGAACGATATTTATTATAACAGGCGAATGTGCTCTCGTCAAGCATTTTTTTGTTTTTTTCAAAAAATTTTTTAATACCCCAAATTGTCATTAATTAAGACAATTTCACATTCCATATTAGTTGGTGGGTTCATAAGTATAACCATAGCTTTACAAATGCGTTCAGGGCTAATACAGTTCTCACATTTACCAGTGATTACACAAGGTACTTTTTTATTTAATCTTTTAGCGTTTAGCGGTGCAGAAATATTTCTTGCTCTATCAATAGTATCTTCTAAATCTCTTGAAATCTTATTTATACCGCAAACTATAAAACAACGTTTGGTATTATAAAGTGTTGCCGCTACTCTATTACAAGTGCCATCTATATTTACTATTTCACCAGTTTTAGATAAACCATTTGCAGAGGTTAAATAAATTTCACCGTCCATATATATAGGCTCATTTTTCCAGTGCCAATGTGCATCTATGCCTTTTTCTTTTAGCTTTTCATAAACGCCCATTTGCTCAAGAGTTTTAGAGCCGCCAAATCCTACGCTTTTACCCTCACACTGATTAACTAAATATTCTGTAGCTTGCTCTTTAGTATCAAATACCTTAAACCCAAAACCTCGTTTTGTAAAATTACTTTCAAGCTCTTTGTAATCAATGCCAAAAATAATATCCTCAAGCTGATATACTCTATCTGCTATAATACTAGCATCTTTGAGGTGCTCTCTATCACAATAACCCCAGCTTACAGCAATCGATTTAACACCTGCATTTTTTGCTGTTTGTATATCAACTGTGCTATCACCTATATAAAGTGTGCTGTCTTTATCAGAGCCAAACATCTCCATAATAGAAAATAGTGCATCTGGTGCAGGTTTTTTTGGTGTATCTGCTCGCTCTCCTTGTGTATAGTCTATAAACTCACCAAAATAATATTTTGCTATTTCTTTTGCAGCTAAATCAAATTTATTTGTAAGAATAGCAGTTTTAATTCCTGCATGTTTTAATCTTTCAAGCAAATGCATTATACCATCATATGGTATTGTATTACAGGTCATATGTCCTCTGTAATATTCACTAAAACGCTTAAAACACTCATCTATATCCCCAACAGTATTATTAGCATCTAATGTTCTTTGAAGAAGTTTAGCTGCACCATTTCCAACCCTTGCTCTAATTTCAGTTTCAGTAGATGGTTTAACCCCTAAGGGACTAACCGCATAATTTACAGCGTCGGTCAAATCCCCCAAGGTGTTTAAAAGTGTTCCATCTAAATCAAAAACTACTGTTTTATAATTCATCTTGTTCCTCGTCTTGGTCAATTTCAATTTGTGGCTGAATATATGGACAATATCTCTTGTATGTCACTGTGATTTCCTTGAGCATTTCTGCAACTTTTGAATTTATGCCCTCTGGTCTAACTCTCCATGACCAGTTACCGCCTACAGTTGATGGTATATTCATTCTTGCATCTGCACCAAGCGATAATAAATCCTGCATAGTTGTCATAGATATTCTTGCACTTGATGCCCATACACTTTTTATTGCACTCCAGCCTAAAGCTTCATTTGGTGAAGTTCTTAAATATTTATATGCAAATTGTTTTTCTTCTTCATTACATATATCCATAATTTGCTCACAAATACTTTGACTATCATGTGTTGAAGTATAAACTATCATATTAGGCTGATAGTTATGAGGTAAATGTTCATTATCATTATGAGCATCAAAGCCAAAAATAAGCACTTTCATTCCAGGGAAACCGCTTTTTGCCAGTAACGCTCTAACTTTATCGGTCATAACACCCAAATCTTCAGCGATAATAGGCAATTTGCCAAGCTGTTGTTCTAATGCTCTTATGAGTTTCATTCCAGGACCTTTGCACCATCTGCCATTTATAGCGGTTTCTTCACCCGCATCTACTGCCCAATATGACTCTAAACCTCTAAAATGGTCTATTCTAAGTACATCAAACATAGCCATATTACGTCTTACACGCCATACCCACCAATGATAGTTTTCAGCCTCATGAGTTTTCCAATCATAAACAGGATTTCCCCATAGCTGACCTGTTGCAGAATAATAATCTGGTGGAACTCCTGCAACCTTTCTAGGTGTATAATCCATTTTAACTTGGAAAAGCTGTGGGTGTTGCCAAACATCAGCTGAATCTGGTGAAACATAAATTGGTATATCACCAATTATTTGAACACCGTTTTTATTAGCATAACTATGAACGGCTTTCCATTGTGTAAAGAAAATATATTGTAAGAATACTCTAAAGTCGATTTCTTCCTTTAACTGCTCACGCACAACTTTTAATGCTTCCGCATCTCTGCTACGGATTTTTTTGTCACTCCATAGCCATAATGGTGCATCATCAAACTTTTCTTCCTTGAGTGACATAAATAGTGTATAATCTTCAATCCACTCATCATTACGTCTGCGAAAAACATCTATTTGTTGACGCATATCTACATCAATTCTTGAAAATGCTTTTCTAAAAAGCTCCATTCTGCTTTTTCTAAGTGGCTCATAATCAACTTTATCTGGATTTTCCTGTTTATGCTCTAAAACCTCATCTTTAGTTAAAAGTCCATCTTCCACAAGTAAATCCAAATCTATCAAAAGATAGTTGCCCGCAACTGTAGAAAAGCACTGATAAGGCGAGTCACCAAAACCCGTATGACCAAGAGGTAAAACCTGCCAATACCTTTGACCTGCCTCTTTTAGGAAATCAATAAAATCAAATGCAGCCTGCCCCAGTGTGCCAATACCATATGGGGAAGGTAGTGATGTTATGTGCATAAGCACACCGCTGGAACGCTCAAACATGATAACGACCTCCACACACTTAATGTTTTCGTAAATAACTACAATAACATTATAAAATATTTGCTCTAATTTGTCAAATTCGCAAAATGTATCAGTTTTATAAAAATTTTCTCTTGTGAAAACACACAATATATACTATTAAATCTTGTTGTAGCGTGTGCAAACAGTTATAATATTTATAAAAAAGTTAGGTTTTATATTAAAGTGAGGATTTTTTAAAATGCGAATGCGTAAAAAAAAGAATTTAGATACCCGCTTTGCAGCATGTGCAAATGTAATGATTACTGAGCCGCAAATGCAAAAAGGCAAGTGGCATGAAGTTTTTTCAAATGAAAACCCAATTCATTTGGAAATTGGCTGCGGCAAAGGTAGATTTATTATGGAAATGGCAAAGCGTCACCCAGATATTAACTTTGTAGCGGTTGAACGTGAAGAAGGTGCTTTAATTATGGCTACCGAAAAAGCCAGAGAATTAGAGCTTTCTAACCTAAAGTTTATAAGCTTTGATGCTGCTCAGCTTGGTGATGTGTTTGAACATGAAGAAGTTAATAGAATTTATCTTAATTTCTCTGACCCATGGCCACCTAATAGACAGCGTAGACGTCGTTTGACACATGCGGATTATCTTGATGTTTATAATAATATTCTGTGTGAAACTGGTGATTTGTGTTTTAAAACAGATAATCAGCGTTTATTTGAATGGTCTATCTCCTCTATCTGTGAATATGGTTGGTTAGTGCAAAATATTTCCCTTGATTTGCATAATTCCGAGCTTGCCAAAGATAATATTATGACCGAATATGAAGAAAAATTTTCATCTCAAGGCTTTAGAATTTACAGACTTGAAGCACGTCGCAGACTTCCACAATTTATGGACAGACGCAGACCTATAAGAAAACCAGAATAAAAATGAACCCATTTCCTTATTCTGATGATAACAAGCGTTATCACTCATATTCTTATTATTTAAAGCATAAATACGGCTGTAAAGTTGCAAGAGTTCCACTTAATGGCGGTTTTACTTGCCCCAATCGTGATGGTACGCTTTCATATGGCGGTTGTCTTTTCTGCTCAGAAGATGGCAGCGGTGAACAGATTGTATTTCCCGAAAAATCACTTGAAATTCAGTTTAATGCTGGCATACAAAAGCTATCTAAATGGAAAGACGCAAAATATTTAGCTTATTTACAATCTTTTTCAGGCACTTATGCCAATATAAGCAAGCTTAAATCTATTTATAATAAATGTTTAAGCTTGCCTAATGTATGTGGTTTAGTAATTGCAACTAGAGCTGATTGTATTAACCCTGAAATCTGTGATTTACTTGCTGAGTTTGCTCAAAAAACCGATATAACAATAGAACTTGGTCTGCAAACGGTTCACGATAAAACAAATAAACTGATGAACCGCTGTGAATATTTTTCAGACTTTGAAAAGGCAGTTAATTTATTAAATAGTGTAAATATCCCTGTTTGGACACATCTTTTAAATGGTTTACCTTATGAAACACATGAAATGATGCTAGAGTCGGCTAAGGTTATAGGTCAAATGAAAATTAGCGGTGTGAAAATACACACGCTTTATTTTCTTAAAGATACAAGTTTTGCAAAAAATTATGCACATTTTGCATTAGATAAAGATGAATATATAGATATTGTATGTAATCAGCTTGAAGTTTTGCCTAATAATATTGTTATTGGTCGTTTAACTGGTGATGCACCTAGAGATAAATTGCTTGCTCCTCTTTGGACTTCAAGAAAACGTGAAGTATTAAACTGCATTGATAAAGAGCTTTTAAAACGAAATAGTTTTCAAGGCAAATTTACAAAATTATAACAAAACATTCCTCTAAAAATTTTTAGGGGAATGTTTTTTAGTGCTTGACAAACTTTACATATCAATAAATTGTTGAAAAATTTGTGTAAAACTTTACTCATATTTTACATAAAAACAGGTTGGCAGAGTCAATACTCATGTTATAATAGTATTATATGTAGCAAAAATAAAAATATTGTAAAAAGTAAAGGATTAAGAGGTATGGATATTTTTAATGTGCTATCCCTGCTTGGTGGTCTTGCGATGTTCCTTTTCGGCATGAGTGTCATGGGTGAAGGACTTGAAAAAAGTGCAGGCAACAAGCTAAAAACTATTCTTGAAAGACTGACTTCTAGCCCGCTAAAAGGCTTTGTGCTAGGTCTTGCAGTTACTGCTGTAATTCAGTCTTCTTCAGCTACAACTGTTATGGTTGTTGGCTTTGTAAACTCTGGTATTATGAGTTTACGTCAAGCAATCGGTATTATTATGGGTGCTAACGTAGGTACCACTGTTACATCTTGGATTTTAAGCCTTTCCGGTATTCAGGGCGATGGCTTCTTTATCCAAATGTTAAAACCTACATCTTTCTCCCCAATTCTTGCCGCAATCGGCATTGTTATGTATGCCTTTCTCAAGGATAACAAAAAGAAAGATATCGGTTCTATTTTACTAGGCTTTGCAGTTTTAATGTTCGGTATGGATACCATGAGTAATGCTGTTGCACCTCTAAAAGATGTTCCAGAGTTCACAAACATTCTTTTGATGTTCTCTAACCCAATTTTAGGTGTGCTTGCTGGTGCTGCTCTTACAGCTATTATTCAGTCATCTTCAGCTTCTGTTGGTATCTTGCAGGCTTTATCTGCAACAGGTAGTATAACCTTTGGCAGTGCAATCCCTATTATTATGGGTCAGAATATCGGTACTTGTGCAACCGCTATGCTTTCTTCTATTGGCACAAATAAAAATGCTCGTCGTACCGCTATTGTACATCTTTATTTTAATGTTATTGGTACAGTTGTATTTTTAGCTATATTCTATTTATTAAAATCAATCTTTAATTTTACATTTGTAAATGACTCAATCAACGGCTTTGGTATTGCAGTTGTTCACTCTTGCTTTAATATTGTAGCTACTGCTGTTATGCTTCCATTTGCTGGTGTACTTGAAAAACTAGCTTGTGCTACAATTCCTGATGAAACAGAAACCGCAGATGAATTTTCTCTGCTTGACCCTCGTTTAATGGTTACTCCTCCAATCGCTATTGAACAGTGTCGTAAAGTTGCTATTAGAATGGCTGATAAATCCAGAGATGCTATGTACAAAGCATTAGGTTTAATTGATAAATATAATGAAGAAGATTACACCTTTGTAAGAGATACTGAGGCTAGAATAGATGTTTATGAAGATAGACTTGGTTCTTATCTTGTAACACTTTCTTCTCATAGTCTTTCTGAGGCTGACAGCCGAGAAGTTTCCAGACTTCTTCATACTATCGGTGACTTTGAAAGAATTAGTGACCATGCAGTTGGCATTGCAAAAGCTGCTAAGGAAATGTATGACAAACACATTCATTTTTCAAATGATGCCACAGATGAAATAAAAGTTATTTCATCTGCTGTAAGAAAAGTGCTTGAAATGTCTATAAACTGCTTTGAAACAGGCGACCTTAAAACCGCTGTTTTAGTAGAGCCTCTTGAAGAAGTTGTTGACCACTTACGTGCAACTATGAAAAACCGTCATATCACACGTCTTCAAGAAGGTAACTGTACTATTGAACTTGGTTTTATCTTCTCTGATTTACTGACAAACTTTGAACGTGTATCTGACCACTGCTCTAATATTGCTGCTTGTATGATAGAATTACAACATGGTGCTTATGATACTCATGAATATTTAAGCCGAATTAAAAGTGGTCAAGACCCAGATTTTGCTGAGCGTTATAATCAATATTTAAAGGAATACGTTCTTCCATAAATGAAAATAGCCTGCCCTTAATCGGGCAGGTTTTTTTATTGCCTCTGAAACATTTAATCCTTCTTATGTGTCTATATATATGACCGAGGTTAAAAGGAGGGATTTTATGAATGACTTATATTTGATAAATAAATTAAAGTCACATGATAAAAGAGCATTTTATACTGTTATTGAAAAATATACGCCATATGTCAGTGTGATTTTATACCGCACATTAAATCAAGCAGCCTCAAAAGAGGATTTGGAAGAGTTAACTTCAGATGTATTTATAGCTTTATGGTATAATATTAACTCTTTAACTGGCAATAACTTGTCTGGTTATCTTGCAACTATTGCAAAAAATAAAGCTAAAAATTATTTGCGTTCATTATCACCAATAAACCAAAATTTAAATGATATTCAAATCTCGGTCGACGATAATACATCTAATATTTCTATGTGTAATGATAGACATAATCAATTATTATCTGCTATAAATAGCCTTGGTTTCCCTGATGATGAGATATTTAAAATGTATTATTTTGACGATTTAAAAACAAATGAAATTGCAAAAGCTCTTGCACTTTCACATGCAACTGTAAGAACTAAACTTTTTAGAGGTGAACACAAACTTAAAAAATATTTCAATGAAAGGGGTATTGGTTATGAGGAACTTATTTAATAAAAAACAAGCTGAACAACTCACAGGGGTAAGTAGTGAACATGTAAAACAGCTTGTAAGTGAAAAGCTTGGTGAAGAAATATATAAAAAGCCTAGATATAAAAAGAAAGCAACCATTGCAATTATACTTGCTGCTGCACTTTGTATAACAACCGCTATTGCTGCCAATTCTTCATGGCTTACACATTATATTTTTGATGATAAAGCACCAGATAATATATCATCAGAAGTTGAAGATATAAACAAAAGTATTTCAGATGGTGAATATGTAGTTACATTAGAACAAGCATTATTTGGTGAAACAACATCTTATTTTATTGTATCTATTGAGGCGTTAACAGATGAGGCTTTTGAAAAAATTGAAAATAATCCAGGAGGTTTTGGCGGATTTACATTTGATTTAGGGCTTACATTCAAATATGATGGTGAATATGCAGAAGGCGTTTCATCTCGTGAATTACCTGAATTAGATAACGGCAGAAAAAAATACATAGCTATTGAATATACAGGTAAAAATCCTAAAAACTCTGATTTGCTTGTTTATACTAATTCTGATAAACCAGATTTATATATGCGTATACCTGTTAAAAGCTCAATAAAAGCATTAGATTTTAAAATAAATCAGAAAGTTTCAAATGTTGTATTAAATGGTTCATATTCATACGATACAGATAAAAGTTCTGTTGAAGATAATACAACCAATTTAACAATAACAAATTTCTCCATATCTCCACTTGATTTTACACTAGAATACAAACCAGAAAATAAAAAATTATATGGTACTCCTATTAACCTAATAGCTTTTATGATGAATGATGGTTCTATACATGGTCAAGGTGAATTTTTAGACTACAATGAACATAAAACCATTGCCGATTATGAACAATATATATTCACGTTTAAAAATATTATGGAATTTGACAATATTAAAGCTATCATCATTGATAAAACCGTATATCCTCTTGATAAAAGTAAACCATACAAATTAGATAAAGATATGTTATTTAAGCCTTTTATATCCGATGGTATAGGTCGTACTCATGGTGGTTTTGCTCCTTCTATTGAAGATGTGTGTGAAAAAATAGGTGCTCACTTCTCATTTGATGAAAAAGCTCAAACTGTTACTATTACTTATAACGGAAAAACTACAACTTTAAATATAGGAACAACTAATATAAAATTTGCTAATCGTGCAACCGAAACAGAAATTATCACTGAAATAATGGGTGAAAATATAATTTGTAACAATTTAGATGATATTTTAGGCATAGAGTTTATGTATATAAACTTTAATGAACAAGGTCAAAACGGCGATTTTTATATCGCTCCATAACGCTAAAAAGGGACTGTTTTAAATGAAACAGTCCCTTTTATCTATCTCGTTTATCATAATCACGATATCTTGCTTGCTTGGATTTCATCATTTTTTTACGTTTTTCTTTCTTGTGCCTAACTTTTAGCACTAAGAATAAAAAGTATAAGAAAAATAGCAAGATAACAGCGACAACTATAATTCTAAATGCATTACTTTGGAAAAAGTTCTCGATTTTATCAGCAACATATAAAACCTGTGACATTGAAATATCATTTAACGCAATCAAATCAACAGTACCATATTCAACACCATTATATGAAACAGTCATTGTGCCTATTGTTTGTCCCTGCGTGATAGGTGCATCAACTGAGGCAGGTAAATCTATTTTGCGTTCAATTTTGCTCTTGTCAGCATCTATAGGCATTATACCGCTGATATCTCCTTTTGTTACCACAACAAGTGTATCTTGCTGAGTGGAAAGCCTAACAGGTACTTCAGTTATGGTTTCATCTTTTTCAACCATATCTACTGTTTCAAAATTGTTAAATCCCCATCTAAACAGTGTTTTACTTGCTTCAAATGAATTTGCATATGTTGCACCTGCTGGACGTTCACAGCCTAATACTACTGATATAAGCTGACTACCGTCATATATAGCTGTTGACACTAAACAATATCCCGCTTCTGATGTAAAACCTGTTTTTACACCCTTTGCATATGAATAGTACTCTGGTTGATAACGGCTATATATAAGCATATTGGTTGTATATACCTTTAATGCTTTTCCATCTCGCATAGGTGTCATATTGGTTTCGCTCAATGTCTTTTGGGCAGTATTTACTATTAAAGCAAATGTTTCATCTTTTAAAGCCTCTTGTGTGATTATAGCTAAATCTCTAGCTGTTGTATAATGGTTATCATCATGTAAACCATTTGGATTTTCAAAATGTGTGCCTGTACAACCTAGCTCTTTAGCTTTCTCATTCATCATATCAGCAAAATTTTCAATAGAGCCACCTATATAACGTGCAAGAGTGTTTGCAGCCTCATTACCAGATGGAAGCATTAAACCATAAAGCAAATCAATAACAGGCACTTGCTCTCCTACCATAAAACCAGCTTTTGATGCATCTGATGCTACACCGATAAAATCCTCCTCGGTTACTTCAACAAGCTCATCAAGATTTTCTGCATTTTCAAGTGTTATAAGTGCGGTCATAATCTTAGTTGTAGATGCTGGGTAACGTTTTTCATCAGCATTTTTATCATAGAGCACATATCCACTATCTTTATCAATTAAAATTGCTGCTGCTGCCGCAGGGTTAGGGTCTGCTAGTGCATATGCATTAGGCACAAAAAACAACACAAATATCATAAATATCGCCACAAAGCGATGTGTTTTTTTAACTTTCATCATTTTCCTCCAGAAGAAAATCAGTGTCCTTAAAATTTAAACGTAAAACCGCTGGCTTTGGCGGTACTCTACAAAGTGGGTCATATTTAAATGAACGACATTTTGCCGTTTGCTTAACTATACCACGTTTTCTGCATGTCATATTTTCATCATCAAGTTTGCTTGCATGTAAACAATAAAAGCAACGTGGTTCTATATCTTTACGAAATAATCTGTTTTTAAAAAACAAAGAAATACCTCCTAAAATATACAAAAAACGAGCTAAAAAAGATTATTTTAGCCCATGCGAGTGCAGATATTATTATAACGTATTTTTCATATGTTTGCTAGTAGTGAAAATATATAAAATAAAAATACATATAACTAACATATACGTTTTAGGTATCATAGGTATATATATATTTGTAGACACAGTAGGCACAGCAATAGGTAAAAATGCAGTAGTTATAAAACTCAATATAAAAGCAATTATACTATGTAAAATCTTACCTATAAAGCAATATTTAAATGAAAGTCCTAGTGGTTTTACTATACTAAGTGCTTGACACATAACGGATAAACCCCCAAATGCGAGCATTGCACTCATTATTGCAATCAGTATATTAACAGGCATGTAAACCTCATGTAAAATCATAAGTCCACAAGTAAGTTCAAAAAAGCTATATAATACAGGATAACAAATATCTGGTAAAATTATATTTATATGTCTTAAAAAGGCTATTAAAACCGAGAAAAAAGTTAAAAATCCAGCTATTTTTATACTTGTTTGTGCAGCTTGTTCACAACCATTTACTAAAGCTGTTGAAAAGTCAATATTTTTTGTGTTTTTATTATTTTCATATGAAACACATCTGTTATTTACAAAGAATTTGCCGCAAATTAGAGCTGAAACTATGTGTATAAAATATAATAATAAACCAAGTTTTACAGAGCCTAAAATACCTACACCACAAATTCCAACTATAAATGCCGGCCCTGTATTATTACAAAATCCCAAAAGCCTTTCTGCCACATTTTTACTTATTTGCTTTGTTTTATAAAGTTCACATGCGGCTGAAACCCCCACAGGATAACCGCCTGTAAACCCAAGCACAAGCACTCCTGCACATTCGCCAGATAAACCATATAATTTATGCATAATAGGACTAAAAATTTTGCCTAAAAACTTTGTAACTCCCGTTTGACTTAGCAGGGTACTTGCCACAAAAAATGGAAATAATGCAGGTATTGCCGTCCTAAGTGCTAAATTTATTCCATTTAATGCACCCTCTTTGGCTATATCTGCAAACAAAATAACAAGTATAAAAAATATAAATGATATAACACCCGAAATTTTATTTGTCATTTTTTATTTTCCCCCTTTTTATAAGCTTATATTTATAAATATGCTCTTTTTTAAATCATATTACACATTTAAACTGCATATTATTTTGAGAAGGGAGTGGATAATTTATGGGGCAGAAATTTACTCAAACAGAAATGATTGATGATTTAAATATAACTTTATCAAGAGTAGAACTAATAGGAAATCACCGTTTATCCATAG
Organism: Butyricicoccus sp.; assembly: GCA_017886875.1. Classification (GTDB taxonomy): domain Bacteria; phylum Bacillota; class Clostridia; order Oscillospirales; family Butyricicoccaceae; genus Butyricicoccus_B. The sequence continues at coordinate 35,262 of JAGHIZ010000026.1, forward strand.
AAAATCATAAAGGCATTCAGGAATACAGTGATTTATCTATGAAAATAGCTTTATCTGATGGTCATTTACATATAACAGGTCAAAATATGGAGATTTATAATTTAACCCTCAAGGAAGTAACTGTAATCGGTACTATAAATTCACTTGAATATATCAAGGGGGTATAAAAATTGATAATAAAGCTTCTATCTTTGTTGTTTGGCTATGTACGTATAACCATTCGTGGAAGCACCATTGAAAGATTTTTAAATGTATGTATAAAAAATGAAATAAAACTACATAAAATAGAGCGTAAAGATGAAATTTGTATGTGTGCATCGGTTTCTATTTATGATTTTCGCAGACTATTACACTATATGGGACGCACTGGCTGTCATGTGCATATAACAAAAAAAATCGGACTGCCTTTTTTTATTTATAAACTACGTAAACGTTATGCATTATGGTTTGGTACAATACTTGCTGTTTTATTGTTTTTTGCGCTCACTAGCTGTATCTGGGTTATAGATATTGAAGCCAGTGGCGATATAGATTTAGTAGAGCTTAGAAAAAATCTAAATGATGCGGGTGCTTATACAGGTGCACCTATTTATTTTATAGACGAAACTAAAATAGCGCAAACAGTCAGATTTAATATGAAAACGCTTGATTATATATCTGTTAGCCGACTTGGTAACAGGCTTATAATTCAAGCAATAAATGATACTGATGCACCAGAAATACAAGATGATAAATCTGTAACTGGTATTGTAGCCTCCTATGATGGTGTTATAACTAAAATGGACGTTAAAGGCGGTTATCCTCTTGTTAAAGTTGGTGATGCAGTTTTACAAGGCGATAAACTTGTAACTGCTCTTACTCCTCCTACAACTGAACAAGGCACTGGTCATATAGGACATAGTATAGCAAGCATAACTGCGGATACGCTTAGAACTGAACAAAGTATAACATCACTCACTAGGCTAAAAAAAGAGTATACTGGCAAAACAAAAACGCAATTTGCTATTTTAATAGGTAATTTTAGAATAAATTTATATATTGGCACTGGTATTTCAGGTATAGGCTGGGAAAAAACTGTATCAGAAAATCAACTTCATATAGGTGAAGGCACTTACTTCCCTATTAAAATTATAAGACAAGATTATAAAAAATATAATGTAACAGAAATTACTTATTCTGAACAAGCGATAGAACAAGAAATGCTAGAAAATGCAAAGGCTAGACTTAAAAACACTATGATTTCAGGCGAAATAAACACTATTAGTTATACATCTGAAAAAAAAGATGATGCACTTATTTTAAATATAACTGCTCACTGCACTGAAGATATAGCATCAGAAATTTCTGAAGAAGGTCTTACACTTCCAGAAAAGCAAACTGAAAATACGTCACAATAGCACCTTTTTTGCGGTTTGCTTGCTTACAATAAATACACTGTGATATAATGAAATCGGATAAATAAAAAATCAGGGATTGTTTCCTGAAAGGGGTTTTTAAAACTTGTATAGTGAAAAAATATCTTTAGATGTATCTGTAATGCAAGATTTATTTGGTATTAGTGATAACAATATTGTGACAATAGAAAATGGTCTTTCTGTTAGTGTTTCTACTCGTGATGGTTATGTAAATGTATCTGGTGAAGAAAAACAAGTTAAACTTGCTATTGAAAGCCTAAAAACTCTTGAGAAAATGCATAAAAACGGTGAAACCCTAAATGATTTTGCTGTATCCCGTGCTATTGATATGGTCAAAGAGGGGCAAGGCGATGAAATGGTTAATGCTATGACTGACACAATAGCAATCGCTCATAATGGTACTCCTATCAAATGTAGAACCATTGGTCAAAGAAAATATGTTGATGCAATTAGAAATAATACTGTTACTATTTGTATAGGTCCTGCTGGTACAGGTAAAACATATCTTGCTGTTGCAGCTGTTGTTGGAATGCTTAAACGCAGAGAAATTGAACGTATAATTATGTGTCGACCTGCTGTCGAGGCTGGTGAAAAACTTGGTTTTTTACCGGGAGATTTACAAAATAAAGTTGACCCATATTTAAGACCGCTTTATGATGCACTTGATGAGCTTTTAGGACATGAAACCGTTCAACGTTACATTGAAAATCGTACAATAGAGATTGCACCACTTGCATATATGCGTGGTAGAACTCTTAAAAATGCAGGTTGTATTATTGATGAATGCCAAAACATGACATTAGTTTCTCATAAACTGATATTAACCCGTTTAGGAGAAGGCTCAAGAATGATTTTAACTGGTGATATCACACAGATTGACCTTCCAGAAGGCACACAGTCTGGTCTTGCTAAGTGTGCAGAACTACTTTCTGATATTGATGATATAGCAGTTATAAAGTTAAGCAGTAGAGATGTAATTAGACATAAGCTTGTTGGGCAAATTATCAAAGCATTTGATAAGTATGAAGAATACAAAAAACCAAAAAAGCCTAATTTCCCTAAAAAATAAGCAAAATGCGTTTCCAATATTGGAAACGCATTTTTTTTACATAGTGACATGTTTTGATAAAAAGCTTGCAGCGGTTTGAGTTAATTTTGTTTCAACATCAGTTGCAGCTATATCTTTATCCGACAAAAACGCTACACAACCAGTCACATCACCATCGGAAATAATTGGTGTCGCAGCTATTACAGTATAATTATCCTGTTCAGAAACATGAATATTTTCTGCTTCTCCCTTATACTGATAAACTTTGCGGTTTTTCATGACATTATCTATTGCATCTGAAACTGTTTTTTCATAAACTTCTTTTTTTGCACCGCCTGCAGCTGCAATAACTGAATCTCTATCACAAATTACACATGATAAACCTGATGTACGGCTAAGTGCATCTACAAGTTCATCTGCAAAAGTTCCCAATTCTCCCATTGGAGAATATTTTTTAAAAATTACTTCACCATCTCTATCTGTATAGATTTCCAGCGGGTCACCGCTACTTATAACATTGGCATGGAAAACCTTGTCCATATGCTTGTTAGTTTGCTGAACAATAGTATAATTTGTGATATTCTCCATGCCTAAATTAAAATTTACCGCTTTACCTACCAATCCACAATTTAAAATTTGGTCAACATCTGATTTTAGCTGTATTTCTAAACGGTTTTCATAAACCCAAATTTTTTCTATTATAAGCTGCAAATCTTTCTTTTCCAGTTTGTCTTTCTTTAGTACCTCATTAAAAATATCTATGGCTGTTTTTGCCATACGATTTGTTTGAATGATAATGTTTCGCTTATCAGTTGCCATATTTATCTGAGACTGAATACCCTCAATTTTTTGCATGAGTTCGCTTTCCATCTCGTCATAGGTTTCTTCGAGAATTTGCTCCCTATCTGGGTGCTTCATAATATCCCTTACACGCTGACGTTTCGTTGCTTTTAATTCCTCTTGCAAGTCTATTAAAATATCCTCAAGATTTGCTGCTGTCTGTTTGGTTTCGGCTATATCTTGTTCTTCATTTTTTAAGTCCTCATTAAGCCTTTCTATCATACGGCTTGAGTTATCTCTAACTCTTTGAATATAAACCTTTATAAGCTCGTCTAGCTTGTCTACACGTATATGGTGGCTTGTACAGCCCGATAAGCCACGCCTATGGTATGTACCACAAGTGTATGCTGGCTTTAAATCTCGCCTGCTCATTGCAAACATAGGGCTACCACAATCGCCACACACCATAATCCCTGAATAGACGTTGTCATTGATTTTTGTTCCACGATAATTGGAGCGTGTACGTTGCTCTCTAAGTGCTTTTGTAGTTGCAAATGTACGATAATCAATTATTGGCTGATGATGATTTTCAATCACAATTTGCTCTATCTCATCACGCTTAATATCTTTACCATTGATTTTAGCACGGGTATATTTTCCCTGTCTAAGTGTACCGATATAAAAATCATTATCCAAAATCCCTTGAACTGTTATAATCGCCCATGAATTTCTGACAATTCGTTTACATTCTCCGCCTGCTGCTTCTTTACGCATTTTCTCTGACATTCTAGGGGTTGGTATACCTTGGTCTGTTAGATAATTTGCAATCTTTTTATATCCCCAACCCTCGTCATTATAAAGATGAAAAATCTGGCGGATAATATCTGCTTCTGTTGGCACTACCTCAAACTGTTGTTGTTTATTGATAATATAACCATATGGTGCAGCACAAATCCACTGTCCATCTTGTTGACGTCTACGCACAACCGAACGCACCTTTTTACTGGTATCTGTAACAGGCATTTCATTGATAAGAAACTGGAACTGAATTTTCAGCCAATCATCATCATTTGGAAAGTCGATATTATCTCCTATAGAAATAATTCTTGCCCCCACATCACGCAAATCTTCAAGCTCTACAAGTCCCCTACTATTTCGACGGGAAAAACGAGAGAAATCTTTTATAATTAAAATATCTTTTTTATGGCTCATAAGCTCTTTTCTAAGAGCTTGATATCCTTCTCGTTGCTCAAATGTATAACCAGAACGGTCACGGTCTTCATAAAATGTTAGGCTTGAATTAGGAAAATATCTTTTCACATAATCTTCAATAATCGCCTTTTGGTTTTCAATGGAGGTATTATCTCTATCTAATTCTTCGTCCACTGAAATACGGCAATATCCAGCAATATCGAATTTTTCAGTCAATGTAATCAACTCCATTTATATTATTTATAGATAATATTGTAACATGAGGACATAAAAAAATCAATAAACTATTAAAAATGCGACCTGAGTCAAATATATTATTATATAGTAATCGTCAACTTTTCACCCGTCTTGAAGTAGTTTCCAAGAAAATGTAATATAACGAAGGAGTCTTAAGAAGTATAAAGTAGTCTAACGTAGTGACCAGTATTCTGTCAGACTTTGAGAAACTACAGTAAAGTGTGGTGTATTTGAATGAAAAAAGATATAAGATGCCTAGAGCTTTTCTGAAAACTCTAGCTTTTTATGCTATTTCAACAAAATGGCAATATAAGTGATATAAATAAAGGCAAGAAAAGAAGACGCAAGCTTATCATAACGAGTAGCAATGCGTCTAAATTGTTTCAATTTAAGGAAAAAACATTCAATTAAATGACGTTCTTTGTAAGTATTCTATCATATAGCCAAGGATTGATAGCATTTGATTTTGGTGGTATTACATAATCTGCATCATGTGTTTGAATGTAATCTAATATTTTGTTTGTACCATAAGCTTTATCTGCTAAAATTGTGCTATTAGATATATCAATATCAGATAAAATATCTATTGCAACGGAAGAATCATGTATATTGCCACCACTTAATTTAAAACAAATTGGATTACCCAACCCATCGACTACTGCATGAATTTTTGTGCTCTTTCCTCCACGACTAGTACCTATAAATTGATTATTTTCGCTGTTTATAGCCCTTTTTTTGCACCCGCACTATGCGGATGTACCTTTATTACTGTAGAATCTAATGATAAATTTTCCATATCTGCATCTGCATTTAATGCTTTAAAAATATTTATCAGTGTACCATCGTCACGCCATTTACAAAATCTACTATATACAGTCTTCCATGAACCATATCTTTCTGG
>JAGHIZ010000027.1 GCA_017886875.1 Butyricicoccus sp.
AAATCAACGCCTTCTTGCTCTCTTGGGTGATGTAAATATTTAAAATATGCCTCCATAAATTTAGGGTCGGCAGGGTCACACATGACAGGCTGTTCATTTTCATAATCTACACCCATATGCTCAGCTATTTGTTTGTACATTTCTTCATGAGGTTGAACGCCATCAGCAGGGTGCACATTTAATGTTGTTTTCATACCATACTCATGAAGTTTATCAAGAAAACGCTTAGGATTTGGGAAAAAGTCTTTATTCCAAGTGTAACCTGTCCAACCACTTCCGTATTTAGGGTCAATATCGACTAAATGCCAGTCCATATCAATAACAGCAACAGAAAACGGAATATTATTTTCCTTAAATTTATCCATTAGCTCTAAATAACTTTTTTCGGTGTATTTATAATATCTACTCCACCAGTTACCCAGTGCATAACGTGGTAACATTGGTGTTTTACCGCATAATTTATAAAAATCAGATATAGCTTGTTTGTAGTTATGACCATAACCCCAGAAATATATATCCTTGATGCCTTTTTGACGTGGTTCAATCCAGCCATCTTCAAGTATAACCTGTGATTTGCTATCATCTAGCACAGAAAAGCCATTTTTTGAGATTATACCATTTTCAAGTGGAATTTCACCATCTGCTTCATCAAGTGTACGGGCAGTGCCGCCTAAATCTGTTATCTTATCGCCATAGTGCCAAATACTGTGATACGCAGTAAGATTTCCTCTAAACTGAATACTTAAACCACTAGGTGCAAAATCTTTTTCATTGTATTTAATTTGCAAATATGTAGTGCTTATTTGTATGCCATCATTTGTTTTTATAACTGTAAATTCAGTTTTTGGAAAATCTCTGTGAAAAACCATTTGAGTAGGTCTATCTTCAAATACACCGTTTTCACTGTATTCTAAACGCACTAAGCATTCAGTAAGCATAGTTATTCTATATTTTTCACCCTGAATAATATTGTCCTTTAAAGCAACTGGTGAAGTTTTTACATGATAGATAGTATTCATAGATACTCCTTTTACAGTATAAAATAATTTAGCGTTAAACTAATTATAAATTTATCATCATTATAACAAAATGTCAATAGATCTTATTGATTTTTATATATCAATATATAGATTAAGAATATTATTTTATAGAAATTCTACAAGTAAAAATTTTTATATGTTGATTATATTATATATTTATTATATAATGAAAAAATAAATATTTATTAAAAATAAGTTTATAAACTTTGGGTTTATATTAAATGAGGTACTAAATATGACATTAAAAGATATAGCAGATAAGGCTGGTGTTAGTATGATGACCGTTTCAAATGTTATAAACGGTAAAAACAACAAAGTATCTGAAAAAACCATAGAGAGAATAAATCAAATTATCAAAGAATGTGGATATGTTCCAAACTTAAATGCTAGAAGTTTAACAAGTAAATCTTCTAATATAATACAAATCATTATTTCATCAGAAGATACATATAGTGATGAAAATTTTCTTGAAAATCCATATATAAGTTATATGGTAGGCATAATGGAGCGTGAATTTAGAAAAAATGGTTTTTACACAATGATACGTTCAATTTCAAATGATACAGATGTAAATACACTTCTTAAAAACTGGAATATGGACGGAGTAGTATTTTTGTATCCTAATAATCACTTGGATTATCTTTCTAAATCTTCACCATGTCCAATAGCTGTTTTTGATAGTTACACTGATTTTAAAGATATAATAAATGTTTCATCTGATGATGAAAAGGGTTTATATTTATCAACAAAATATCTTATAAATCATGGTCACAGAAAAATTGCTTTTGTTGCTGATTATGAAGGAAACCCACTGCTTACAAAGCGTTTTATAGGCTATAAAAAAGCATTGGAAGATAGCAATATAGAATTTAATTCAGATTTTATATATAAATTTTATCCATCATATGAAGGCGGAATTTCAGCTGGTAAAAAAATCGCATCAGATAAAAACGGTGTAACAGGTGTTGTTACAACAGCAGATATATGTGCAATAGGTGTTATGGAAGGTGCTAGATTAGAAGGTTATAGAATACCATTTGATTTATCAGTTGTGGGCTATGATAATCTTAAATTATGCCAATATACAACCCCAAAACTCACAACTGTATCACAAGATGTAACCAATAAAGCGATAACAGCAAGTAATCTTTTAATTGAAAGAATAAAAACAGGTACAAATTCTACACCTAATCATGTTATAACAGATGTAGAAATTATAGAAAGACATTCTGTAGTGTCTATATTATAAATATTATATCTTTAATTGCTAGTAGATATATTTTATGATAGAATAAATCTATATTTTAAAGAGAATAGAGGTGAAAAGAATGGAAAAACGTGTAGCACTTTTAGGAATTATTATAGAAAATTCCGAGTCAGTAGAGCCATTAAACCAGCTTTTACATGAGTATAAAGATTATATAGTTGGTAGAATGGGTATTCCTTACCGTGAAAGAGCAATAAATATTATAAGCATTGTTATTGATGCACCTGCAGACCAAATAAACAGCCTAACAGGTAAAATCGGTATGCTTTCAGGTGTCAATGCAAAGGCTATATACTCAAAATTTGCAGAGGAAAACAATGGATAAGCTAATAAACTGGCTGTCATCTGGCGAAATGCTAACTAAATCTGAGTTTAAGGATTTAATTGATGGTTATACTCCCGAAAACGCAGAAAAGTTGGCATTTCTAGCCAATAACAAAAGACAGCAAATTTTCTCTAATAATATTTATATTAGAGGTCTTATTGAATTTACAAATTATTGTAAAAATAACTGTTATTATTGTGGAATAAGACGTGATAATAAAAATGTCAGCCGTTATAGATTAACTAAAGAGGATATTTTACCTTGTTGCGATAAGGGTTATAAATTAGGCTTTAGAACCTTTGTTTTACAAGGCGGTGAAGATAATTTCTTTACTGATGATAAATTATGTGAAATAATAAGTGAAATTAAAAATTTATATCCTGATTGTGCAGTAACTCTTTCAATAGGTGAACGTACTTTAGAAAGTTATCAAAAATTATTTAATGCAGGTGCTGACCGCTATTTATTAAGACATGAAACCGCAAATGATAAACATTATAGCTCATTACACCCAAGAGAGCTTACACTTTCAAACCGTATTAAATGTCTTGAAAATTTAAAAAGTATAGGTTATCAAGTGGGCTGTGGGTTTATGGTTGGCTCACCAAACCAAACCAATGAATTTTTAGCTGAAGACCTTTATTTTTTACAGCAGTTTAGACCGCATATGGTAGGTATAGGGCCATTTATTCCACAAAAAGATACACCATTTGCAAACCAAACGGCTGGCACACTTGAAAAAACACTGTATTTACTAAGTATAATTCGTTTAATGCTCCCTGATGTGCTACTTCCTGCCACAACTGCACTAGGCACAATTCACCCAAAAGGTAGAGAAATGGGCATTTTATCAGGTGCAAATGTAATTATGCCGAATTTATCACCAGAAATAGTTAGAGGTAAATATACACTCTATGATAATAAGCTTTATACAGGTGATGAAGCAGCTGAAAATTTAAAATTACTGCGTGAAAAACTGAAAACTATAAATTGTAAAGTTTATATAGGTCGAGGAGACTCGCCAAAAATCTGACGGGAAAGCATTAGCTAACTCATAAGGAAAGGAAAAATTAATATGTATAATCCAAAATCAAATGTAGCAGAAGAATTTATAAATCATGATGAAATTTTAGACACTCTAAAATATGCTGATGAGCATAAAAGAGATGAAGAACTTATAACAGAGATTTTAAATAAAGCCAAAGAGCGTAAAGGTTTAAGCCATAGAGAGGCGTCTGTTTTGCTTGCTTGTGAACTTGAAGACAAAAACAAAGAACTTTATGCACTGGCTAAACAGATTAAGCAGGATTTCTACGGAAATAGAATTGTTATGTTTGCACCGCTTTATTTATCAAATTACTGTGTAAATGGTTGTGTTTATTGTCCATATCATGCGAAAAATAAACATATTGCCCGAAAAAAACTAACACAAGAGCAAGTTAAGGCAGAAGTTATAGCACTTCAAGATATGGGGCATAAACGTTTGGCAATAGAAGCAGGCGAAGACCCTGTAAACAATCCGATTGAGTATATTTTAGAGTGTATAAACACAATTTATTCTGTAAAACACAAAAATGGTGCTATTAGACGTGTAAATGTAAATATAGCAGCCACAACTGTGGAAAATTATAAAAAACTCAAAGATGCAGGTATTGGCACTTATATTTTATTTCAAGAAACATACCACAAGGAAAGCTATAAAAAGCTACACCCAACAGGTCCAAAAAGCAATTATGCATATCATACTGAGGCTATGGACAGAGCTATGCAAGGCGGAATTGACGATGTAGGCTTGGGCGTATTATTTGGCTTGGAGCTTTACCGCTATGAATTTGCAGGGCTTTTAATGCATGCTGAACATTTAGAAGCGGTTTTTGGTGTAGGTCCTCATACTATTTCTGTGCCTAGAATTTGCCCTGCTGATGATATTAATCCAGATGAATTTAATAACAGTATTTCTGATGAGATTTTTGAAAAAATAGTTGCTTGTATTCGTGTAGCTGTGCCTTATACTGGAATGATTGTTTCCACCAGAGAAAGCCAGAAAACTCGTGAAAAAGTGTTAAATTTAGGTGTATCACAGCTTTCAGGCGGTTCACGTACAAGTGTAGGCGGTTATGTAGAGCCTGAACAAGAGGAAAATTCAAAACAGTTTGATATTTCAGATAATCGTTCACTTGATGAGGTTGTAAACTGGCTTATAAAACTTGGTTATATACCATCTTTTTGTACTGCTTGCTATCGTGAAGGTAGAACTGGTGATAGATTTATGAGCCTTTGTAAATCTGGTCAAATACAAAACTGTTGTCAACCTAATGCACTAATGACTTTAAAAGAATATTTACAGGACTATGCAAGCGAAGATACAATAAAAGCAGGCGAAAAACTTATAAATGATGAGCTTGAACATATACCAAATGAAAAAGTAAAGCAAATTGTTATTGATAGACTGGAAAAAATACAAAATGGTATTCGTGATTTCCGTTTTTAAGAGGTGAAAATTTATGAGTTTAAATGCTACACCATCAGGCGAAAGAATACATATTTGTTTTTTTGGCTGTACAAATGCAGGTAAATCAAGCGTTGTTAATGCTTTTTTAAATCAAAAGATGTCTATTGTATCCGATATTAAAGGGACTACCACAGACCCAGTGGAAAAAGCCATGGAGCTTTTGCCTATTGGTGCGGTAAAAATTATTGATACTGCTGGTTTTGATGATTTTTCCGAACTTGGCAAGGCTAGAACGGATAAAACTAAAAAAGTGCTTAATAAAACAGATATAGCAATTTTAGTAGCTGATAGACAGTTAAATAATACAGATAATGAGCTTATAGGGCTTTTTAAAGAAAAACAAATACCATATATTATAGCATTTAATAAGGCGGATTTACTGGAAACTGTGCCAGAAAGCACACAAAACACTATATATATTAGTGCAAAAACAGGTTTTAATATAGATAAATTAAAAGAGCTTGTGGCAAATTTAAAGGATATAAAAAAAGAACGTCCTCTTGTGTCCGACTTAGTGAACTATGGTGATTTTGTTGTGCTTGTTGTACCGATTGACTCATCAGCACCTAAAGGACGTTTGATTTTACCACAGCAACAAGTTATTAGAGATTTATTAGATAGCGGTGCAATACCTATTGTTACAAGAGATAGCGAACTTAAAAACGTTTTAGATAAGATAAAACAGCCGAAACTTGTTATAACAGACAGTCAAGTATTTAACAAAGTTTCAAAAATAGTGCCTGAGGATATACCACTAACCTCTTTTTCAATAATTATGGCACGTTATAAGGGTGATTTACCTACACAAATACATGGTGCAAATACACTAGATAAATTATCAAGTGGTGATAAAATACTTATTGCTGAAGGCTGCACACATCATAGACAATGTGAGGATATAGGCACAGTAAAACTCCCTAGGTGGATAAAAGAATACACTAAAAAAGATTTTGAGTTCTCTTTTTGTTCGGGTACAGAATTTCCAGATGATTTAAGTGAATATAAACTTATAATTCATTGTGGAGGTTGTATGCTAAATGATAAAGAAATGAAAAACCGTTTAAATAGTGCTAAAGCCAAAAATATACCTATAACTAATTATGGTACAATGATTGCACATATAAACGGTATTTTAAAACGTACAACTGCTATGATTTAATTGAAATAAAAGCCCTCATTTGTTTATAAAATTAATGGGGGCTTTTTACAATAATAGTATTTTATTTTTACATATTTTTTGATATAATTCAATGGTAGAATATAGAAAAGTACATTTATAGTGTTTATATGGAAGGTGTTTTTAATATGGCTTTTTTGGAAGATAGAAAAATCCTCTGGTATTAGTTCCGCCATTAATAGAATTTTAGATTTGTATTATAACAGAATTCTAAGTGAAAATACAAATATTGGAATGATAAATCATATAATATCTTCTGGACTGTGGAACATGGATATAGGGGCAAATAATGAAGTTTTAGCTGCTTACTGGTCTGATGATTTTAGAAAAATGATTGGATATAATGATGTAAATGATTTTCCAAACCGTTTGGAGTCATGGTCAGACCTTTTACACCCCGAAGATAAAGAACGTACAATCAATTCATTTGTTAAAACCCTAGCTGATAAAACTGGTAACACTGTCTATGATTTAGAATATCGCCTTAAAACTAAAAATAGGGGTTATAGATGGTATCGTGCAGCCGGAAATGTACATAGAAATGAAAATGGCGATGCTACACAATTTATAGGAATTTTTATTGATGTTGATGATGAACATAATAATAAAATTTCTTTAAATAGGCTATTAAGTCGTTATTCTGCTGTTGACAATGTTACAAATGAGGGTGCTTTTTATATTCAGCTTAATGGAAAAAATATTTATGCAGCAGAAAATGAAGTTTGGTTTTCTGAACAATTCCGTAAACAATTAGGTTTCTTTAGTGAAGATGATTTTCCAAATACTATTGATACATGGCTTTCAAGAATTCATGAAGATGATGCTAGAAACTTTACCAATATGTTAAGCAGTATTGGTGGAAATGGAATTTTTGAAACAGAGTATAGAATACAGCATAAAGATGGTCAATACATTTGGATACGTGCTAATATTTGTGCTAACCATAATAAAAATGGAACATCATTTATCGCTGGTGTAATGAGTGATATTACAGAGCTTAGTAAAACAAAAGAGCTTGTTAAGGAGAATATGAAAACACATGTAACATCACTAAACGATTCTCTTGAAAATATCAGTGAAATGATTAGTGAAAATACATCTGCAATGAATGAAATATTAAAAAATCAAGCAGAATTATCTAAAATCCTTAAAGGTATGCAAGGGCAAATGAAACGCACATTTGCATCAATTAAATCCATTCAAGATATATCCCAACAGACAAATTTATTATCACTTAATGCATCGGTAGAAGCTGCACGTGCCGGTGAAGCTGGTAAAGGTTTTTCAGTTGTTGCTGGTGAAGTGCGTAATCTAGCACAAACAAGCGATAAAGTTTCAAAAGAAATTGCTTCTGATTTAGACCAAATGAATAAATATGTTGCAAATGTTGTAAATCAGTTTGATGCAATAAACAATGAAATTGTTATCAGAGGTGAAAAAATGTCATCAATAAATGAAATTGTAACTGAAATTGGTTCTAAACTAAAAGATATAAATAATGTTATGAACATGCTTATTCATGACTAAAGAAAAATGCCCGTTATTAAAACGGGCATTTTTTATATTATTTTAGATTTACAATGCTATCGCCTGCATGACAATCGCCTGTTTTATTTAGAGTTATTGCTCCAAATTCATCAGCATTGCCAACTACAACAGGAGTTACAATTTTATAACCAGCATTTTCAATTTCGCTGCGGTTCATTGTGCCAATTTTATCACCGATTTTAACTTTATCGCCTACATTTACAATGATATTAAATGGTGCACCGTTAAGTCTTACGGTATCTAATCCCATATGAACAAGCAGCTCTGCACCATTTGCAGTTTCAATAGTAAATGCATGTTTTGTATCAAAAATCATGCTAATAGTACCGTCTGCTGGTGCATGAATTTCATCAGAACTTGGAATAACCGCAAAACCATCACCAACCATCTTTTGTGAAAATACATCATCTGGTACTTCTTCAAGTGGTATAACTTTACCGTCAAATGGGCTTGCAATTATACAGCCTTCACCACTCTTAGTTTCGGTTTTTGGTTCTTGTTTTATTTCTTGTTTTGGTTCTTGCTTAATTTCAATAGGCTTATCAGATGCAGAAGAACGTAAATATGTTTCAAGGTCAGATTTAATTACGGATACCTTAGGACCATAAACAACCTGTACGCCTTGACCTTTACAAATTACACCTGATGCACCTGTGTTTTTAAGCATTTCCTTGTCAACTTTATTAGCGTCCTTGACTGTACATCTTAGACGTGTAATACAGCAATCAACATCAGAAATATTGTCCTTACCGCCTAAACCTAGTGTAATCATTCCAGAGAGTTCATCATTTCCTTCAGCGTTTTTAGCATTCATATCTTTACGGGTATAAAGTTTAATTTCGCTATCATCACGACCTGGAGTTTTATAATTAAACTTTTTAATCATAAATGAGAATACAAAATAGTAAAGTGCAAAATAGAAAATACCAACTATAGGTATCATAATCCAGTTAGTTTTTGCATTGCCTTGCATAATACCAAATAAAGCAAAGTCAATAAAACCGCCTGAGAATGTCATACCTACACCAACATTTAGTATATGCATAAGCATATAAGCCGCACCTGCAAATACACAGTGAACAATATACATAGCAGGAGCTACAAACAGGAAAGTAAACTCAAGAGGCTCTGTTATACCTGTAAGCATAGAAGTTAATGCAGCACTTAAAAGCAAACCGCCTACTACTTTGCGGTTTTCAGGCTTTGCACAGCGATAAAGTGCAAATGCAGCACCTGGTAAACCAAAAATCATAAGTGGGAATTTACCAGCCATAAATCTAGTTGCTTCTACAGAGAACTGAGCAATGTTTGGGTCTGCCAGCTCAGCAAAGAAGATATTTTGAGCACCTTCAACAACTTGACCTGCAACAACAGCAGAACCACCAACAGCAGTCTGCCAAAATGGAATATAGAATACATGGTGCAGACCAAAAGGAATAAGAGCACGTTCAATAAAGCCATATAGCCAAGTGCCAGCATAACCAGATGCAAGTACAAAACTACCTAATGCATTGATACCTACCTGAATTGTAGGCCAAATATAATACATTGCAATACCAACAATTAAATAAACTGCTGATGAGATAATCGGTACAAAACGTGTACCACTAAAGAATGATAAAACTTGTGGAAGCTCAATTTTATAAAATTTATTGTGTAATGCAGCAGTACCAAGACCTACAATTATACCACCAAATACACCCATCTGTAATGAATGCAGACCTAAAACTTCAGCTGTAGCACCTGAAAGATTTGGTTCACCAAAGTTTAAAATCATTGCACCAATGGTAGCATGCATAATAAAGAATGCTATTGCAGCAGCAAGAGCAGAAACTTCTTTTTCTTGCTTTGCCATACCGATAGCAACGCCCATTGCAAAAATCAGCGGTAAATTATTGAATACAACCGAACCTGCAGCATTTAATACCTGTAAAATAGCGTAAATAAATGTTCCTGGTCCCATAATACCCATTAAACCATAGGTTTCAAGCATAGTTTGGTTTGTAAACGAACCACCTATACCAAGAAACAGACCAGCAACAGGCAAAATTGCGATTGGGAGCATAAATGAACGACCTACACGCTGTAATACTCCAAAAATCTTATCTTTCATGTTTTATTCCTCCTCTTGTTCAAGTCCCATTGATATTGACAGACGATGTAAATGCACAGTTAAGAAAATTTGTTCACTCTTTGGAAAGACTAAATTAAACTCTTTTTCAATTTGTGCCCCTATTTTTTTAGCACAATCAAAATCATTTTTATAATGTTTTGCAATCATATTATGAAAATTTGAGTCATTGTCCGAAATATACTGTTTTCTTATCAGTCTTTGACTTAAAAACTTCATATGCACTATAAACCTGTCATAATCAAGCGAATTGTTGTTAAATACCACATTATAATAATTTTGTGCGGTATCTATTGCACAGCTTATTATCTGGGTTATAGGTATCATATCGGACATTTTACCGTCTAACTCCGCATTTACAATATGAAGTGCTATAAAACCGGCTTCATCATCATTAAGCCTTAGACCTAGTACGCTTTCAATTACATCAAGAGCCTGTTTGCCTAGTTCATATTCCTGTTGGTAAAATGTTCTTATTTCCCAAATAAGCTCATTTGGATAGTGTATCCCTTTTTTAAAACGTTCTACTGCATAGGATATATGGTCTGTAAGAGTTATATACACATTTTCGCTAAGAGTTTTTCCAAGTACACGTTCAGCACTTTCTATTAGATGAGTGCTTATATCAAGATATTCTGTTGAGATATTTTGCATAAGCTCTAATAATCTATCGCTTTGGCTTGGGTCTCTAAGTGCATATACCTTTTCAACTCTTGCAGCTGGAATTAAATCACCAGCTGTTTTTTTAAAGCCTATACCAAGTCCACGTAAAATAATTTCTTGTCCGTTTTGGTCTAGCGAACATACAAAATTACTTCCGATAGTTCTAACGATTTTATAAACACCGTTATTTGCAACTGTCCCCATTTATGCCCTCCTTTTCTTTTTATTCGCAAAAAACAAAAAAAGACCAAACCTACCTAGATTATAGATAGGCTTGGTCTTGCCTGCATTATCAGTCACAAGACATATCATGTTTTGCAGAAAAAGAATAACACTTTTATTATGCCATGTCAACAACTAATTTAATTTTTATATAATATGCTGTAAATCTAACATCTATTTTATTTAAAATAAATATACACAATATATTATACACATTTAAGCATACACAATACAGTATACATTATTATGTATATATAAAAAGTGCAGCGAGTTTTTTCGCTGCACTAATATTTTTATACAAGACCTGCCATAGTTGGTAAGCCCATTGTTAAAAATGGTACATAAGTTACTAACAACAGACCTATTAAAATAGCCACGTAATACCAAAGCATATAAGGCATTACTTTTGAAAGTGATGTTCTACCAACCTTAATCGCAACAAACAATGTATTGCCTACTGGTGGAGTAATATTACCAATACATAGATTATAAACCAGAATTAAACCAAACTGTACAGGGTGCATACCAAATGTTTGCACAACAGGTAAAAACAGAGGTGTAAAAATTAATATTGCAGGTGTAACGTCCATAAATGTACCTGCAATAAGCAGAATAACATTCATAATCATTAAAATAATGATTGGGTTGTTTGTTAAACCTAGCAACGCCGCTGAAATCGCCTGAGGAATTTGAGTAAATGCCATTACCCAACCCAAGATATTTGATACACCTATTAAAAATACAACCATACCACTCATTTTAGCACTGGAAATAACAATTTCCCAGAAAGATTTTAAAGTGATATTTTTATAGCATATACCGAGAATTAAAGCATATACAACCGCTATTGCAGAACCTTCTGTAGCTGTAAAGATACCACCTACAATACCGCCAATAACTATAACAATAAGTGAAAGAGATGGCAAAGCTTGAAGTGTTGCTATACCAAGGTTTTTCCAGTCGAATTTACCTTCTAAACCTTTATAGCCTTTTTTCTTAGCAATGATAACCGCTACAACTACACAACATAATGCCCAAAGAATACCAGGAAGATAACCAGCAAGGAAAAGAGCTGCAACAGATGTACCACCAGCCGCAAGGGAATAAGTGATAAGTGCGTTAGATGGTGGAATTAACAGACCAGATGGAGCAGATGCACCGTTAGTCGCTGCACAAAGTGCCTTATCATAACCAAGTTCTTCTTCTCCTTGCTCTACCATGCTACCAACAGCAGCAGCCGCAGCAGATGCAGAACCAGAAATAGCACCAAATAAAGCATTAGCACCAATATTAGTTACAAGTAATGCACCTGGCAACTTGCCCAAAATCGCCATAACAAAATTTACAAGACGTTTTGCAATACCGCCTTGGTTCATAAGATTACCAGCAAGGATAAAAAACGGAATTGCAGTCAAGCTAAATTTGCTCATGCCTACAAAAATACGCTGTGAGCTTGTAATAACTGAAATATCCAAAGATACAGTTTGTAAAATTGCAACAAGAGATGAAATACCAATTGAATAGGAGATTGGTACACCAGCAACCAGTAATACTGCTAGAACCGCTACAATCAATAGTAGTGCTTCCATAATTTATACTTCCTCCTTTTCAGTTGTTCCATTTAAAATATCAATAATATTAAGAATGGTATAAATCATATTGATTACACCACAAACAGGCATAACAACATAAAATACACCTACTGCTAAGCCCCAAAGAGATGAAGTCGTTTGTCCCATAGCAAGTTGTGAAATTTGAATACCGCCATAAACTAAAATAGCAGCAGAGAAAATAAATCCGATTATTTCAGCTAAACAATGAAATAATTTTTTTGTTTTATCTCCAAATTTATCAACAACCACAGGTATATTCATATGACCTCTTTCGCCAGTAATAAGAGATGCACCTAAAAGGCTTGCCCATGCAAATAAATATGAAACCAGTTCTTCTGACCATGTCGATGGGTTTTTTAGTACATAACGTGTGAATACCTGCCAGCAGGTTAAAACAACCATTGCAATAAAACTAACACCAGCTAAGGTATTTAAAACAGTATTTAATATAAAACGTAATTTTTTCATTACTGCTCTCCTCCTGATGCATATTCTTTATTATACTCCTGAATTTTCTCATAAATAGAAGTTAATTCTGGTTGTTTTTCAAGCATTTTTTCATGCAGAGGATAACATGCCTCTTGGAAAGGTGCGGTATCTGGATAGATAAATTGTACACCTTGTTCATTTTGTGCACGTTCTTTAGCTGCATCAACAGCTATTATCCATTCTTCACGCTGAACTTTATTTATAAGCTCAAAACCTTCTTCAAAAATTTCACGTGTTTCATCATCAAGATTATCTAAAAACTGCTTGTTAGCTATTAAAATATCAGGTATCATCTGGTGC
Organism: Butyricicoccus sp.; assembly: GCA_017886875.1. Classification (GTDB taxonomy): domain Bacteria; phylum Bacillota; class Clostridia; order Oscillospirales; family Butyricicoccaceae; genus Butyricicoccus_B. The sequence goes on from JAGHIZ010000027.1 coordinate 13,288, forward strand.
ATATCATAAGAGTAGTATTTACATACATCACCATGACCATTATCAGTTAAAGCCATTTCGTTATTCTCTGCACCATCAATAATTTTAGACTGTAAAGCGGTGTAAACATCACCAAAGCCCATTGGAGTAGCAGAGCCGCCTAAAAGCTGCATCATTTCAACATTTGTTGGCGATTGCTGAACACGAATTTTCAGCCCCTTTAAATCGGCAGGAGTTTCAATCGGTTTATTTACCGTATAGAAATTTCTTGTACCAGCGTCAAGCCATGTTACAGCTTCAAAACCTGCTTGTCCTGTGGATTTAAAAATCGGGTCAGTTAATGAAGTATCGTCCATTGCAGCATGATAACTTTCCGCACTAGAAAATAGATATGGAAGATTAAAAATACTGTAATTTTTACTGAATGTTTCCAGAAGTGAGTTACTAGCCACACAGAAGTTAATAGCACCTGTCTGTGTTAACTGAACCATTTCATTTTGAGAGCCTAAAAGCTCACTTGGATAAACTTCAACATTGTACTTTTCGCCCAAATTTTCCTCAATAAATTTTTCAAACTCAACCAAAGCGATATGAGTTGGGTGTTGTGTTGACTGGTTATGACCAATTCTGATAATCTCTTGAGTAGAATCAGAACTTTTGCAACCTGTCAACAGGCTTATTGCAGTAACGCAAATAAGACCAAGCATTGTGATTTGCTTTTTCATAATTTCCCCTAATATAAATTTATTTGCATTAAAGAATTTTAACACATATCAAGATAATACTACTTTGTTAAAAAAAAGTCATGGTATATTGCACTTGAAAACTGGTAAATATACCGATATAATTACAATATATACAATAAAGGTGTGTTTACATTGTTTAATCTCAATAATGATGTTTTTACCATGCGACAAAATATGAAAAACCCCGATTTTGAATGTTATTACTACAAAAATTACCCATCTATAAAAATCCCTTTTCATCAGCATGAATTTTATGAAGTATTCTTTTTTTTAGATGGAAATGTTTCATATATAATCGAGGGTAAAATATATCAACTTCGTTCAGGCGATATATTATTAACCAATAACAGAGATATTCATAAACCTGTAATTGAAAATGGTAAACCATATGAACGTTTTGTTCTATGGATAGAACCTACATTTTTAGAACAAATGAATGGTCTTGATTGTGATTTAAAGGCATGTTTTAATGACTCAAGCGAAAAAAAACATAAACTAATCAGACCTGATAGTATGGCATTTAGCAATTTAAAACGAATATTTGAAAAAATGCTTAGAAATAGAGATTTAGCCGAGCTCGGAAGCCATACTTTGTCACAAGCTTATTTAATAGAATTTTTAGTTTATTTAAATCGTGCATATTTTGCAACGCCTGATAATATTTATGATGATATTACAGAAAATCAAAAAATAAATCAAATAGTTGCATATATAAATAAAAATTTCGCTGAAGAAATATCACTTAATGATATTTGTGAAAATTTTTATATAAGCAAATCACATTTAACTCATTTGTTTAAAAAATATACAGGTCTTACATTATATCAGTTTATTATCAAAAAACGCCTAACCGTAGCTAGAAATATGTTAAAAGAAAATAAACCTGTAATGCAAGCCTGTATTGAATGCGGTTTTAGTGACTACTCTAATTTTTTAAAAGCATTTAAACGAGAATTTGGACAAAATCCAAAGCATGTGAAAAAATAATTATTCTACATCTTTTTCCAAAAGCTGATGAATGTATTCATTTACTGAAACTTTTTTTTGTACAGCTTTTGCTTTAATTTTTTCATATACACTTGGTTTTACAATAAGCTGTAAACGTCTTGTTTTTGTTTCAATATATAAATGGTTTAATTTATATCCTTCTTTTGGTTCTGGCTTATTTTCAGTGATAACCTCATCTTCTTTATCAACTTCGCTTATAAATTGAAATGCAGGATTATTTTTAAAACTCTTTTTCATTATTATTCTCCTTTTAAAAGTTCATTTATAAAATTTAAATAATCATTTGTTACATTTGAATTAGGTGCATAATCAAAAAGACTTTGTTTATTTATTTGTGACTCCTTTACAGCGATTGCTTCTCTTATGGTGCTTTTAAAAACTTTAGTATTTAAATTTTGTGCAAGGTCATTTGCAATTTCTGCAACTTCACGGCTCAAAATCGCTCTTGGGCTATAACGTGTTAGCAAAATACCATCTATTTTTAATTTATCATTGCAGTATTTTTTTATCGGCTGTATAGTTTTGGAAAGCTGTTCAATTCCTTGAAGGCTGTATATATCTGCTTGAGCAGGTATTATAACGCTATCACATGCAGTAAGTGCATTTACAGTAAGTATACCAAGTGCAGGTGGAGTATCAATAATTATATAGTCATAATTATTTTTAACACTTTCAAGAATTTCTTTTAGTTTGTATTCTTTGCCTATATCAGTTATAAATCCATCTGCACCAGATAAGGCTTTACTTGAAGCTATAAGGTCGAAATTTTTCGTATGCTGTATAGCTTGGTTTATATTGGCATCTTCAGCAAGCAAATCATAAATAGTTAACAAATCATCATTTGCATTTGCTGTATAGCTTAGATTTCCTTGAGCGTCCATATCAATACAAAGGGTTTTATAACCTTTGTTTTTAAGACCAGAGGCGAGCGTAAAAGCTGTTGTGCTTTTACCGACGCCTCCTTTTTGATTGATAATTGCAATAATTTTCATATAATTCACCCTTTAAATAGTGATTTTAATGTATATGTGTATACACATATACACAATTAGTATACACAATAATGCATGTGTATATTTTAATATATTCTTTTGTCTTTTACAAGCGAAAAAAGGAGGTCATACTAAAAAATATGACCTCCTTTAATTTAACATTTTGCATAAGGGCGATTATCAAGAAGTGCTCTTTCAACACTCCAATAAAATACCTTTTCACCAAGTAAATCGGTTATACCTGCTCTATAAAGCATATGCATAGAGGCAGATGGTAAACCGTATATTGTTATGTCTACACCTTTATTTTTGAGTTCGGTTAAAATTCCTAAAAGTGTTTGAACTGCTGAAACATCAATAGATGATACACCACGCATAGAAAGCATAACAGTATCACAGTTAGCGATTTTTTGTGGTAGTTCTTCAAGTACGCTTATATTTGCAAATAGCAAAGGTCCTGTTATATAAGCTACCATTGCATTACTGTAACGCTTTTTTAAATTTTCATCATCACAACCAAGCCTATCCATATCAACACGCTCATAGTTTATTTGAAGTTTGCTCAGTCTTACAAGCATAAGTATAAGTGATAGACCTACACCAACTATAATTGCAACTGTTAAATCAAATAGTATTGTAAAAATCATGGTTACAATAAATTTAGAAATAGCACCTTTTCTTTTTTTATCAAGTATAAATATATGTGTATGATGATATATGTATACTTATGATGATAGTATTTTTAAAATCAGTTAAAATGTTAGATATCTTTACATTGATTTTTAAAAAATTGTTATATTTTTTATCTGTTTTTATGTTTTTTGCTGTATTAAATTTAAAACTAATAGACAGCATTATAGTTTTGTGTTTTTTTTACTATAGCTATTAAGATGGCCTATAAGAAAATTTATTAGTCAGTTTTAAGCTGATACCCATTTTAAGCAAATGATCTTGTGTTGGACTGTTTTTGAAAGCTTGTGTATAATTTGCTATTTTTCGCATTTAGCCCGTAGACGCTTTGTATTGCGTTTTTAAGCCCTTAGCTATATCCCTACTACCCTTACCCCCTAAAACGTCGTTCTGAGGCTTGTACGAGCCTTTTAAAAGGGTGTCTACCCTGTAGAGAGAATAGGCTTTGCTAATTACCTGTTTATTTATTCCTGTTTATACCTGATAACCCATATTTTAGGATATAAAAAGCATTATTATTTTTAAAAACAGTTTTTTAGCATGTAATGAAAAGTGTTTTTGGAATTTTCAGTCGTTTTTGTAGTGTTTTTGCTTTTGAAATTTGAGCATGTATGGGAGATATGGCTTTTTTTAGTTTTGGACTAGCTATGAAAAATTTTGTAGGGGAATTTTTTGTATGATGAATTTTTCAAAAAAAAAGAGAAACTATTTTTTTACCCTGTAAGGGGGAAATTATTGTTTACGCATTTTCGATGTTTTTCTAAACCCTTTAGAACGTAATGGAGTGGTCGCCCCTTCTGAAAAGGGGCAGACCTCCTACAGTACTTACGTTAACCTACAGTACTTACTGCAGATTTTTTGAAAAAATTTTTTAGGGCAGTTTAACGAAAAAATTAAGGAAATTTGCGAAAAAAAAGAACTTTTTCGGCTTTAAAAGGCGGTTTTTTGGACTTTGAATTTTGGCTTATAATATACAAAGATTGCACCCATTATATACAAAGATTGCACCCATTATATACAAAGATTGCACCCACTATATACAAAGATTGGAGGTAGACAAAATTTATATATGTGCTATAATAATATATTTATGCTTGAAAATGACCTTCCGGTTTTCTCGAAAGCGTAATCTTTGATGTATTTACAATCCTTCCAATAAGCCAAATATTTGTCTGCTGCTTGCCTTATTCTCTTGGCTTCCACCATTTCAATTTCACATTTTCCAGTGACAATTTCATATAGCCCTTTATGAAATTCATTACCTCTTTTATAGCTAATAAGAGATATGTTTTTTTGTTCAAGGCTGTTATTGCCTTTCATCTGCTCTATACGACGAAGTAAATAATCCTTTAAAATGATGTTTTTTTGTGTGTTAGCTTGTATGTGTTTTGTGTTTAATAGATAAGATGGAATGTTTAAAATCTGACCGCTAATTTTGGCATATTCAGCAAGTACAGGCTTGCTCAAAAGCTTTAAAACTCTAACTTCATCATTGCCACAAGCAGCTATACACCACTGACTAGCTAATAAATATGTGTCAAATAAATATCTAAATTCCCCATTAGCTCGTTTTTTAAATTCTAGGCTATCATATTCAGCTATTGCTTGAGATTTATTATAAGCAAGCACTTCTTCTGTACAGTCTATAATTGCACGACAAAAACGCATTTTATCTATACTTTTTACAACTTCATTTACTTGGTGTTTGCTTGGTGTAGCACTGTCTTTTTCACCTGTCATAACTCTGTGAATATTTTCCGGAGTCATTAGAGTGTCTGTTCCGCCAGCTTCTATAATACTGATTATTGCATTATAAACAATAAGGTCAAATTCAGTTATTTTTGCATTTAAATTAACGCTTTTTTGGTCAAAAGCTATAAGACAATGTGCAATAATAGGTTTTTTTGATTTTTTTGTACTTACTAATAAATTTCGCCCTTTTTCACGAGCTTCCATAATCTGTGATAATTTCTGGATTATCTTATTGTTTGGAATTAAATAGTTTTTTGGTATAATTCCTTTAAAATATGGTAATTCTTTTGCAAGAGCTTGTTTTTTGATTTCATCTAAATTTTCTGTTTTATCATCTAGCAATAATTTGGATATTATTTCAAGTTTTTCTATTTTATTTCTGTCTGATTGCTCTTTGTCATCAATAATATCTAACAAACTTACAATAAAATTCCATAAATCATCAGAATTATTTTTATCATTTTCAAATTCTTTCATTTTTATTTCCTCTTTAAAGCTAATAATATAAAAAAATGCACAATTTTATTAAATATATTATATTTATCGCTATAAAGTATGTCAAGTTGCGAACTTTTTTATTTATTTCGTGAGTTTTTATAGTATTGATTGTATAATAAAGTATAATACAAATAAAAACACACTTGAGTTTCCTCAAGTGTGTTTTCTTTTAAGGGTTATATACAGAACCTATAAACAATGGAATTTTATTTCTGTTTGTTATAACAAATAAAAAAGGACGATTTAAAATAAAATCTATTTCATCACTTGCAGGTTCTACTCCACCTGTCATATCTGGACGTGTATAACCAGATGCTGAAACACCTTCTTCATCTATTTTAAAATTTATATTTTGAATAACATCTGTTATAAATAGTGTGTCTTTGCTTGTGAGAGGAGAAAAATCAGCTTTATTTTCATCAAAAATATCTGTAATACCCATGTTTTTAAAACTATTTACAAGGTCTAAACTTGATTTTATTTCAAACTTAGGAAGTAATAAATTTACCTTTAATTCTTTGGTATTTGACCAGTTGTAATTTGATAAAATAAACTGTGAAATTTCATCTGTTTTCATATCTTTATCAGGCAAGATAAAAAACATAGAGCCTATTTGGTTTTGTAAATTTAATCTTACAGCACTAAATGTATCACCCCAGTAATAATTGAGTACGCTTTCACTTTTCATAAATTCACAGTTTATATCATTATCATTTGAATGAAAAACGCCTTGCTCTGTTTGTGTAAATTCATTTAACCATCTTGCATCAAATTCTATTGCAGAGGCAATAGCAAACACTGTTTGATTGGTTAAGCTGTCTTGTGCATCTATTGAATATGATTTAAGCCATTTCTTATATGCTTTATTAAAGCCATTTGAGCCCATTTTACCTTGATATGAAGATGTATAATAATTTTCAGCTAGAATTTCAAGAGTATCAGAATTAAAAGATATATTATCATCAAACCAAATAGAATTTGCAAGTATGGTTTTAGTTAGTTTGTCATCATTATAGTGATAATTCCATATTTTATTTGCATTTTCTCTTAAAGAAGTTATATCTTTTTCATTTAATAAATTTAAAATTTGCTCTCTGGTATTACCACTTGTTGTTTCGGCAAGCATAGCAAGAGATATATAAGTATTAACAGGTGAATAAACACTATTATCATTATTTGATAAAAACTCTTTCAAGCTATTTGATAAAAACTCATCTACATTTACAGTATAATAATATTTTTTTAACCTTTCCTTTCTACAATTATCCCATTTATCCATAGTTTCATTATAAGTAAAAGGGTTATTGCTTGGATATGGTGCAATTTCTGGATATACTGCTTCTTTTACCGCATAAGCTGGGCTAAAATTAAATAAAAATGCAATAGCAAGTACAGCAGCGGTTATTTTTAATAGAGTTAATTTGCTCTTTTTTTCGCTTTTAAGCAATATTTTATCATCAATATAGCCTAAACTTTCAAAAAGTTTATACTTATTCATAGAAATAGCCCTCTTTTATTAAATATTCTTTTAATTTGTTTCGTATACGACTTAATATAACTTTGACATTGTTTTCGGTTAAATTATATCTTTTTGCTATACTGGCTATTGGTTCTACAAAAAAATAACGTCTACAAAATACATTTCGCTCTTTAGTTGATAGATTAAGCAAAAATTTATTTATAGTTTCGCCTAGTTCTTTTGCTATTATTTCATCTAAAAAATCAGTGTTATCTGTTATACATTCATTAAGTTCATCTAAGACAAGTTCTATTTGTCCATTTCCTCTTTTTTTGGCAGTTTTTGCTTTAAATTTATTAAAAGCAAGATTTCGTGCAATTTTCGCCAAAAATAGACGAAGTATATTTGGTTTTGTAGGTGGAATAGTGTTCCAACTATAAAATAAAGTATCATTTAAACATTCTTCTGAGTCCTCAAAATTACTTAAAACATTATTTGCAATAGTAAAACAATAGTTTCCATATTTATTTTTAGTTTCACTTATTGCCCTTGTATCCCGTTTAAAATATAACTCTATAATTTTTATATCGTTCATAATCTCACCCCTCAAGATTATCTACTATATAAGTAAATAAAAAATTTAAAAAATTACAATTTTATTGTATAATAATTTTATAAAAGAAGGAGAAAAAAGAATGGAAAATGATTTTTCAAAAGGAAGTATAGCAAAAAATATAATATCTATGGCGTTACCTATGACGCTAGCACAGCTTATAAATTTATTTTACAGTATAGTTGACCGTATATATTTGGGGCGTTTACCAAGTCACTACGCTTTAACTGGTTTAGGTTTATGTTTGCCGATTATCTCTATAATTATGGCATTTGCGAATTTATGTTCAATGGGTGGTGCACCACTATGTTCTATAAATAGAGGAATGGGAAATAATGAAGAAGCCGAAAAAATACAAAGCAATTCCTTTATTTTGCTTATAATTTTTGGTATTATTTTAACTTTAATCGGTTTTATTTTTAAAAAGCCAATTTTATATTTATTTGGTGCAAGTGATGTAACATTTCCATATGCAAATGATTATTTAAGCATTTACTTACTTGGTACACTTTTTGTTATGATTAGTTTGGGTATGAACCCATTTATAAATTCACAAGGATTTAGCAAAATAGGTATGATAACAGTTAGTGTTGGTGCGGTTGTTAATATTATTTTAGACCCTATATTTATTTATGGTTTAAATTTAGGGGTAAAAGGTGCAGCGATAGCAACTGTAATTTCACAAGGTTGTTCGGCAATATGGGTTTTAAAATTTTTAACAGGTAAAAAAGCCATATTAAAATTAAAATATTATGCATTAGAGTTAAAAAGAGTTACAAGAATTTTATCTCTTGGTACATCAGGCTTTGCTATGTCCATAACAAACAGTTTAACACAAGTTATATGTAATGCGACATTAGAAGCTTATAGCGGTGATTTATATGTAGGTGTAATGACTGTTATTAATTCCATAAGAGAAGTTATAAGTATGCCTATTACAGGCATTACAAACGGTTGTCAACCAGTTTTAAGCTATAATTATGGTGCAGGTGAAAATAAAAGAGTTTTAAAAGCAATAAGATTTACAATGCTTATAACAATGATTTATTCAGTTATATCATGGGCTATTGTTATGTTAATACCAGAAACACTTATAAAATTATTTAACAATGAGCCTGAACTTATTGCAGCTGGTGTACCAGCATTTCAGATTTATTATGCAACATTTTTCTTTATGTCATTTCAAATGATAGGTCAATCGGTATTTGTAGGGCTTGGAAAGTCAAAAAGTGCAATTTTCTTTTCACTTCTTAGAAAAGCGTTTATTGTAGCACCATTGACTTTGATTTTACCTTTTATTGGATTTGGTACAAATGGTGTATTTTTAGCAGAGCCTATTTCAAATGTAATAGGCGGTTTAGCATGTATAATAACAATGTATTTTACGGTATATAGACCATTAAAAAAGCGTAGCAGTTTGTAAAAAACCGCTACGCTTTTATATTTTTGTTTTTAGTTTAACCCATAATTCTATTGTATTATAGTAAATTTAGATTTATTAGTTGTTGATTACATTTACTAAAATTAGTTGCCTTGACCATAGTAAGCATTTGCCCCATGTTTTCTATAATAGTGCTTATCCTGTAATTCTTGAGGAGCAGGAGCTACACGAGGGTTAATCATTTCACAGCGAGCCGCCATTTTTGCAACTTCTTCTGCAACAACAGCGTTATGAACTGCAT
>JAGHIZ010000028.1 GCA_017886875.1 Butyricicoccus sp.
GTGCAAGGCTATCAACTTCTTTTACCCATTCAAACTCTTTTTTATATTGAGCTGGTGTGTTATTAAGTTTTTCACCTGTATTTTTATAATGCTCAATCTTATCGGCAAGCATTTTATTATAGATGAAACGAACACAGCCAAATGTTTTGGCAAGCAACTCTTTTTGTTCTGTATTTGGGTAAATTCTAAACTTATAGGCTTTGTTCATATCTTTTCACCTTGAGCTTTGATATATCTTTTGTTATATACTTGGTTTAGTATAACACATCTTTTTGATATAAGAAAACAACGCAATTCATCTTACCACTTTAGAAGTAGGGGCATTCTTGCTAATTTTAGTTAAAAAGCGATTTTTTTAATTCAATCAGCATTTTCTTTATATCATCAGCATCAGTGACCAAGGTTTTAATACTAGGTCTATTTCTAGACTCAAGCATCAATAGAACATGTTCTTCTGTATCAAAATCATCTACATAAGAACACACTTTTTGAATTACATCACAAAGTTTTGAACAATCTATTGAAAATCCAAAATCTTCACCTGCTGGTGAATATTTGTATAACTCAATTATGTAAAAACCTTTCGACTTACTTTTTAAAACGCTCCAACCCAAAGATTCAGCTATTTCTAAAAATTTCTTAAATGATCTAACTGGCTTAAATTCTTTTGCTGGTTTCGATAAACGTTTTAACGCTTTCTTAAATAAGGGGTCTGAAAGAACTTTTATTCTTTTTCTCTTGCCATCAGATAATAGAAGATAAACTTTTGATATAAATAAACCTCCAGATACCAATCTTGCAAGTTCTTCAGATAACTTTTCAGAACTAGATGACACAAAAATATTATTCCCAACACTTTCTACTAAATATAAATTTTCTTCAATAATCATAATAGAACAATCCTTTCATTTTTTTGTTTTAAGAACCTAATAAATGATTACTTTCTATGATATGCAGAATAAAAAAATACTTATTTTTTTTATTTAATAGAAGTTAAATTTTTTGATAAGACTTCTTCAAAACTCCATCCATTCGGCACACAATACTTGTGAACTACCCCCACTTATAGAAGTGGGGATATTCTGTCTATGATTTGATAAATAATTGTTTTTTCAAAGAGTATTCTCTTTGTATTTTTTTATAACTTTACACTTTACTTCAACAATCCTAACAGATCCATCTTTAAATCTCAAAACAAAATCAGAAGTATAAATCTTTTTCTTAAATTTCTGACTTTGATATTCAAACTCATCCACAATAACAAAAGATTCATGCATAGACCACGACTCCAATAAACCAGACAATTCTAATGGTTTAATATAATTCTCATAATACTTAGCTTCAACCAAAGATTGAAACTCATGTTTCTTTTTACCTCTTTTCTTAAAACACATTTTATCACTATAAGAAACATAAAAAGAATTATTAGGCAATTGATGTATTTTTACTTGACTTGTACTTAACAAACTTTTTAATTCAGATTCCGAAATTTTTAACGACATTATTTAAAATCTTTTCTGTATAATTAACAATCTCAATATATCCAAAAAAATTCATATACTAAAAAAATATTAAAAATAGTAGGAGTAAAAAAGTAAATCATGACAATAGCAGAAATACTAAATAATATAAATTAAAAATATTCAGAACCAGATAAAGATAAAAAAATAGCAATTAATGAATTGCTTTTTATAAAATAATCTTCAATATAAATATTTTTTATTTATTAGAAATGACAAACGATAACAACGAAATCTTAACGATTGAAAATACAATCAATATTTTTATAAATAAACTTGATGCTGATTGTTTTATAAAAAATCAACTTCATGACAACAAAAAGGTAATAATAAAAGAAATAAAACAAAATCTCTTAATAAAAAAATAATAGAACTAAATACAAAAACAAACCAAAATATTAAACTCTATAAAAAAAACAATAAATATAACTTTTTCATTAAAAAGGGCAATTAAACTACTACAATTAAAACAACCACAAAAAGATAAACAAGTATATACGACATAGAATAACGAAATCAATCAAAAAGAATATGCCATAAGCAAAGCAATAAAAATACTACATACATTATCAAAACGAAAGAATAAGAATAAAAAATAACTTTTCTTCTTTATATAAATTTTCACCATTTATTCAAGAATTAATAAAAAGCAGTGATATACCTCATAAAAAATAGAAAACGAGCTATCAATACAAGAAGATTGGATCAATTTATACGTAAAAAATAATCCATCACAAGCATTTAACAAAGACACAATTATTACATTATTAAAATATTTCAATCTAGAAAAATATCTATACCAATTTAAAAGTTCAAGTCTTGATCTAACATCCGAATTAAACAATCGCAATGACCTAGATAACTGTTACTTTGAATAAAGCGACTCTTATGATAACACCTATTTGCTTAATAATATAAAAAGAACAGAAGATGTATTCGGATATTACATATATATAGCAATTTTTACAAAAAGCAATCATTAAACATTATCATGTAAATTTAGCTTCCCCATAAACCTCATTATCGGTAAAAAATATAGCCTATTGCCTATAAACAAAGAAAATATAGAACAAAAAAACAAAAGAAAATATTAAAAAACAATTTAAGGAAAAAACAAATGATAAAATAATAACTATAAAAAACAATAAAATAATTGCATATTTGAAAAGTAAATACGGATGGAATTTAAAAAAATGCAAAGACATCACAGATGAAACTAATTCAATATCGAGATATACTAAACGAATTATACGAGTATACAATAGAAAAAATTTCCTGGAAAGATAAAAAAATACAGAATATAAGCATAACAGATTTAAATAAAAAATATAAAATGTCTGAAATACAAGCAATACTTTTATACCTAGAATTAAAACAAAATCCAAAATTGGCAAAATCAAAAATAGATGAATTAAACCTAAAACTGCTTAATGCTAAGAATAGTAATTATTAAATCTATATATATTTATATATCTCCCAACTGGGTGATTTATAAAGACAACACTATTTTTGTATATCTCCCAACTGGGTGATTTATAAGTCTAACACTACATATAACTGTTTTTAAATACTGCATTATTTTTTAAAACAGTAGTAATGATTTAATATCTTTTTTATACAAAATAAATATGCATACTCATAATAATTTGTTATGTTTCACATATTTTTTTGCTTTTTTAAAAAAAAATTGCACATATAAAAAAAACATGATATACTGTTTTCAGAAGTAAAAAAATAATTGAAAACAAAAATGTGTTAGGATTAAAAACAAATTAAGGAGGAGTATCTCATGCATTTAATAGCTTTCGTAAACCAAAAAGGTGGCGTAGGTAAAACAACTGCTTGCCGAACCTTGTCTCAAATGTTGGAAAAAAATGGAAAAAGAGTTTTAGTTATAGATCTCGATCCACAACAAACTCTGTCACTTTCTGTAAAAGCAACTGCAAATAGATTTGATTATGAAACACCTTCAATTTATAGCGTTCTCGTTGAAAATTTACAGATAAAAAATGCAATACAAACACTAGACACGGGATATGATATTATACGATCTGATAACCGTCTATATAGCTACAACGGAGAAGGTATCTTAAAAATGGATGAAGTAATGCCGTTTAAAGATGATCCTCAAGGCATGTATAATTATATTATGAATAAAGCAAACAGATTAGCAGATCCATCAACTGATGATAAACATAAATTAAGAAGAGAAATAGAAACGATCGCTGAATATTATGATTTCATAATCTGTGATACTAACCCAGACTTAGGTTGGACACTTACATCGGTACTTATGTCTGCACCTATTGTTAATTTAATTGTGCCTGTTTTTGCCGAGGATAGTTCAAGAGAAGCAATTATTGCACTTGACAGATCAATTAAAACTATAATGGCTCATGATTTATCACAAAAAATCAACATCTTAGGTGTACTACTTACAAAATACGAAAATAACAATCTATCAAAGCATTACTATAAAGCTTTAAACAATACAGCCCAAACTATTGGAACATCTCTATTTAATACCGTCATATCCAAGAGTGTTGCAATCCCAGAAGCTATGGCATTCAAAAATGATTTATTTGATGGCAGAGGCGGTATAGTACTAAGCCAATACGAAAGCTTCTATAAAGAATTTATAGAAAGAATTGAGAAACAATAACTTATCGAATAAAAAACAAATAATTAGATACAACAAAGAAAAGGATGGATTAAAACTATTATGGCAAAACCTAATTTCGCATCTTTAGATGAAGAACTAAAAAAAGATGAAGAAGAAATAAAAATAACTGCTAATGAAGGTTTCTCATTTAAGCCTAAGCAGTTTGATGATAGACAAGTAAAAGAAGATCCTTCAATTGTATCAATAAATGATTTATATTTAATTCCTACTGAAAAACTAATTCCATTTAGACAAAAAGGTGATAGTGATTTTTCTGCTTGGGATGAGGAAGAATTAAAAACTTTAGCAGAACAAATGGATAATGATGGTGCTTATGAACCTATAATTGTAAGAAAAATAGAAGGTGAAGATAGGTACGAAATTCTTTCTGGTGAACATAGGGTCAAAGCAAGCAAGATGAAAGGATTAAAAAAAGTAAAATCTATTGTTTATCGTGGTTGTTCGGACGAAAAAGCGATGGACATATTCTTACTCACTAACCTACATAGAAGAACAACAAAAATTTCAGATTGTATTTATGGCTGGACAATGTTTTCTAAAAATCACCCTGATATGAGAAGTATTAAAGAAACCACAAGTAATACAGTCAGAGAAATGTTTGGAACAGAAACATTACCTGTTAAAATGACACAATATTACCGATACATCAGAATGTCTAATCTGACGAAAGAGTTTATAAACGCATTAGATAATGGTTCTATATCTATACGTGTTGGATGTGCATTGGCAACATTTGAAAAAGAAGAACAAAAACTATTTATGCCTTTTATGAAACTACTAACAGATGAAAAACTAAGTAATCTAAAAAAACATTTAAAAGAAACTGGTGAAAATCTCACAACTGATTTGATAAAAGATTTTATTCAAACTAGACGTGTTGATAATTATGATTCATCTTTAAGATACAGTTTGACAAAGGTAAAAAAAGTTATACAACGAAAAATAAAGCCAGAAAAATATTCAGAACTTGATAATATAATGGATAAAGCATTAGATTTGTTTTTTGAAAAATATCCAGATTATAAACAAATTACAGAAAATTGTGAGTAAAAAATCACAAAAAAAACACTACTCTCAATTGGGTTTTGAGAATAGTGTTTTTTTTGGAAAGGATGGATATAGCTTTGAAAAAAGAAACTACAGATAATTCTGTTACTACTGATGAATTATTTGATAATATGGATGATGTTTTTAGTATAATCAGTGAAGACTTAAATCAAACATCATCATTTGATAAGTCTTCTCAAATTTTATTAGATAAAAACAAAAATCCTATATCAACAATAGAATATCTACCAGATGATGATTATGAACAATTAAAAATAACAACAACAAGTGCTGTTGAAAAAAGCGTATTAACAAGAGACAGAGTTTCCTATGCATTATTAGATAAAAGTGTGATAAATAAAGGTGAACAATCATTATCTGTTGGAAAAATTGGTAAAGCACATGAACCAGTATTAACGAAAATTGTTGTATCTTTAGATCCTGATGAACTAGAAAAAATGTCCAACAATATGGAATTTACTTATTTCGATAAAAGCGTATTCGATGCAATTTGCTCTTTATTAATGGTTGGAAATAAGGCTATGTCATTATCTATGATAGCAAGGGCTATGTTAGGAAAAAAATCACCTTATCATCCAGGTTCTGAATTATTAGAAGAAATAGATAAAAGCATAAATAAATTAGAAAGAATCAAAATAAGCATTGATATGTCAGAAGAAATTGCTCGCTTTAATCAATTAAAAAATGAAGATGTCTCAAAAGCAGTTCTTAAAAGCCGCTTTTTTGAATGTAGGAGACTTGATACTGTTATAAAAGGTAATGCTGTAGATGTCATAATGTTTACGCAAGAGCCTATATTATTAAAATACGCAAAAAAAAGAGCACAATTATCAAGTATAAACAATTCCTTGTTAGATACTCCAACAAAAAAAACAAAAAACCTAATTACTATTCAATCATATCTTTTACAAAGAATTAATATGTTAAAATTAAATAAAAAATTACCACAATGCATAATGTTTAAATCTATTTATTCATTGTTTGATGATGATGTAGTAAATATGAGTGATAGAGCAATAAAAGATTTATATGTTAGAGCAAGAAAAGCAGTTCTTTCTATATTAGAATTTTGGAAAAAAGAAGGTTTTATAAAAAACTATTCACTTACTACAAAAGGAAGAAGTTATTATAAAATTGATATAGAATGTTAATAAGTGACATACTCCCACCGCCTATGCAAGCATAGAGGTGGGGGCTTCTCGTTCAAGTGTTCCAACGAACACAGTATCAACGAACTATTCCCGTGTGTCCCACGGTTCAGTATTGGTTATGCGTTTACTA
>JAGHIZ010000029.1 GCA_017886875.1 Butyricicoccus sp.
GACCAAAAGAACATGATTATGAAAGATAATTGAAAATTTTAATCAATGAGAAATCCCCCTTTAGATTTTACCGTTCTAAAGGGGGATAAATTTTTATTTTCATTTAGAAAAGGTCACTATGAGTGCCTGTTCTTGATATACACATCAAAATAAAACAACTTATAAGAAACACCTTTAAATTTAATTCACAAAATGCTAATAAAAAAACAGATTGCTTTACATTAACACATAATAAAATGTGGTGAGTACAGTGAGTACAGCACTTTTATATTAAAGTATAAACTCTATATGTATATAGATTATAACAGGCATAAAAGTGATAAAAATAAGAAAATACTAGAATTATGTATTTTAACTGTACTCACTGTACTCAATTAAAAAATATATAATAAAATAATATATATAAATTGCAATTTTATATTTTTATTGTATATTTATTAAACTTTTTACACTTTTAGCTGAGTACAGTTAATAGCATTTTCTGCTGTACTCACACTGTACTCACCTGTACTCACCTGTACTCATTTATCGTACTCATACTCAAGTGAGTACAGCACCTGTACTCACTTACTGTACTCATTTTTAAGTGAGTACAGCACCTGTACTCACTTACTGTACTCATTTTTTAAGTTATGACGTAAAAATAAGACCGTAAAGGTTTTGCCTCTACGGTCTTACGCTTTATAGATTATTAAAATCGTTTCTTGCTATAATATTTGTTGGTAAAAATCTAACTCTTAGTTGTTTACCGTTAATTCTTTTTCTTTCTTGTTTAATCCCTATTTTGTCTAATGCTTTACCAACTTGTTCAACTGAATACGCTCTTAATATATCATGTATATTTTTGAATTGTGAAACAGTCATATATTCATATTTCCAGTTTCGCATCTTTTGTTCTTCTAATATATCTAATATTTCATCTTCAGATTTTAGACTTCTTTCATGTTGGCTATTGCGTTCAGATAATAAGTTTTGTTCATCTTTAGTGAGTCTAAAGCCTTGTAAATTGTGTTTTGCATACTGTTCCCAAACTTGTAACCAGACTTGTAAGGCATTTATTTCTTTTAGTCCGTCTAAATCTATATTTTCTACTGGTACAGTCCAAAATCTACGGTTTCCAGTTCTATCAACCAAAAACTTTTTATCATTTACCGTTGCAGATAAATTGCAACGTCTAGCTTTTTTTATATCCTTATGCCCATAAGGTAAGCGATATTGGTCTTTACTCTGTGTTATAAATGCCTTTAAATCATCTATATGAGCGAATTTAAAAGTAGAACCTAATTCACCAAGTTCAGTAATAAAAGCAGTATGGCAACGTCTAATAGTATCTTTATCCAAAGATTTTATCTTTTGTCCCTCTTTAAAAAAGTTAGAGTTAATATCATGTAATGCCATATGTCTAAAAAATGAGGTTTTTCCTATACCTTGACTACCTGTTAATGTTAGTACCCCATCAGCCCCAAAAGGATTTTCTTCATCATTTCTTAAGAGTGCATGACCTTGCCAAAACCATTTTAATAGTAGTGTTCTGCTTAAATCGTCATCTTCTGCAATTCCTAGTACATCATAAACTTTAGTTAAATGGTCTTGTTTGTCCCATTCATTAGCATTAAATAGGTCTAAAACAGGATTGTATTTGTTTTTTTCAGCTAAATAACAAAGATATTGTTCTACAAGCGTATGATTTATTTTTAAATACTTATCGCATATGCTGCTATAAATTTCTGTTACAAAATTTTCGTTTATCTCTGATTTTTTATTGTTTCTGAAAAATTCAGTTTCACAACTTATAGTATTATATTTAACCTCTATTTCACGCTTTTGTAGTTCGCTTTTTAAACTTTCAATCTTAAAATATTGTTTATTTTGATTCTCTTTTTTATTATTGGTAGATTGTTTGTTTTGTTCTTGTTCTTTTTGTGCCATCGCTTGGGCATAAGCTCGCTTGTCTTGTTTTTCATTAATGCCCAACAATTCATACTTAAACTTTGCTATTGCTTGTCCTACTGGTAAATTTTCGGCATATATGAGCCATTGAACGATGCCAACACCGCCTAAGGCAAGACAGTTTTTATCACCGAAACTATGAAATTTATTACCTGTAATATGTAAATGGTCATTATGACCGCATAATGGACAAGGATTTACAAAAATACCGCTACTAGCAGCTTTAAATTCACTGTTTGGATATGTTTTTCTTATATAATCAAGTAGGTTATAGTTATCTATTTCTTTTTGTAAATCAAAATCATTAGTAGTAACATCTGATTTATTTGTTTGAGCTGGCACAATCTCAACAATTTTATGATTTTTTTTATATAGTTCTAAAAATATCTGCTTGCTTGCAGTGCTATATGCGTCTACATCTTGTACTAATCCTTTATTAGTGCCTAAAAAACGCTGTACAGCCCCTACAGTGGCATTATCAATCTTAGAACCAAAAAGGGACTGATAACCCTTTATAATCTGCTTATATTCGTCCTTATTGGTTATGGTTTCACTTAAGGCAGTTATAACTCTAAAACGTTCGCTCTTTTCTCCATGCGAATATGTATAATAGACAATATTAGCTGGTATATTATGTTCTTTTAACTTTCCCAACACTTCATTTACAGTTAATTCACCGTCGAAATCTAAACCAACCAAATCAGAAGATATGAAGTTATTATCACTCATACCGCCATCAGCATAGCTTACAGAGAACGCATGACCATTTGTAATATAATTTGCAAGCTGAACTAAATCAAGCTCACAAGCGGCCTTAGTCGCTGCCATACGGTTAGTAATAGCCCCCATATACTTTTGGGGTTTATTTTTATACCCATTTTCATCAACAATAACCTTGACGATTTTTTTATCATGTGGTACACTTGTACCAGTATAAGTATTTGTGTTTATCATCGTATAAACACTTCCTTTCTGACCGTTGTTAGTGCCAATAACTGCGGTCTTTTGTTTTTTATTTAATTTTTTACTGCTTTGGACAGTATCTAGCAAATATTATAGCAATATTATTTTATAAATACAAGAAATACATCATATGTTGCCAATCTAATTCAGAACTATTATTAAACTCTTTTAGTTTCATTATAGCATTTATATTTGTTTTTTATGTCATATTATGTCGTTTGAAGTAATATAAAAAGCTGTAATTAAATTTTTATTTTTGATAGTGCAAAATCTTTTATTTTGGGTATAATGCACTTGCAAAGCACATGAATAGCATTATAATATAAGTGTATAGTATAAACTGAAGGGAGTGAATAGTATGGCAAATAAAGCTAATCTTACACTTCGTATGGAACCAGAATTGAAGGCTCAAGCAGCTGAACTTTTTAAAGCTCTTGGTATGGATTTAAGTACAGCAACTGGTATTTTTTATCGTCAGGCTCTTAGATGTCATGGACTACCATTTGAAGTGAAACTTGATGAACCAAATGAGATTACTTGTTCAGCGTTACAAATGGCAAAAAAATAATTTAAAAATATAAAAGAGGTGTTATATATGAGTCAAAAGGATTTATGTATTCAGCTTTTAGATAGTGTTCCTGAATATAAACTGGGATATGTGTTGGCATATTTACAAGGCATTACAGCTGATGAGCGAGAAGATGATGAATTTTGCATAAAACTTCTTGAAGACTATCAGAATAGTAATGATGATGAAAAAGATGTGTCATATACTTTAGATGACTGCAAACGTGAATGGGGGCTTATTTGATGTATAAAATCATCATAAAGAAGCCAGCTAAAAAGTTTATAGATAAGTTACCTATAAATGATAAAAAACGATTAGTTGCAGCTATTGAAGGTTTGCCTGACAATGGTGATATAAAACGTTTACAAGGTTATGACGGTTATTATCGTTTAAGAGTTGGAAGTTATCGCATTATTTTTTATGTTGATAATGGAGAATTGATAGTTTATGTTGTCGATATAGGCAATCGAGGTCAAATTTATAATAGATATTAAATATTAAAAACACCTTTGTATTTTTAAATACAGAGGTGTTTTTCGTATTAAAAGTAAATATTATTTGATTAGTATTAGAATTGAAATTCAATTATTTAAATAATCTAAAAAATATAAATATTAAATTTAACGGTCTTATATTTTTAGATGTTCTTTCTATACATTGATTTTTTCATTAACAAAGATGTAATATTTGTACTTGTAAAAAGATAAAATTTCTTGTAAGATATGGTTAAGTAATGGGTATATCCATAAAAAGGAGGAATAAAAATGAAAAAGCGAATATTAAGTATTATAATGACATTTGTTTTGCTAATTGGCATTTTACCATCGACAGCATTTGCAGTTCAAAACGATTGGGCAAATCAAGCAGTTACAACTTTAAATCAAATTTATGGCGGTGGTTTTTCAGCAGATGACACTGTAATGAAAGAAAGTGATGTTTATAATATTTTAAAATCAATGGGCTGTTCTAGTGATAAGGTTACCAATAACTCACAAACAAATTTAACTAGAAGTAAGACTTGTGAAGTTTTAGCTGATGTGTTTGATTTACCATTAAACGGAAAAACAGCTATTACATATTTATTTGAAAAAAATATTATAAACGGTAAATCTTCTGGCGATTTAGATGAAAATGGTACTGTTACAAATGCACAATTTGCTGTTTTAACTTATCGTGTATTAAATTCCATAGGTGGTGGTGAAGGTTCAAGTGTAGATGCTTTAAAACCTGCTACTGATGAATATTTTGCATGGACATATTTAGCAGCTAGAAAATGTGTACCATTTAATGTATATGAAAATAGTGCTGATACACAAATTAAAGATGTAAGTATTAGCACTATAGTTAATGATAATGGAAGTTGGACAAACCAAAATAAACAAGGGGAAGACCTTTGGAATGCATGGATTTCAAGATTAAATTATCTAAATAACACTGATATATCATCTAGTTATAATGGAGATGAAACTTTAATAGAAGCTGCAAAGAGAATAGTAAAAGATAGCAATGCTACACAAATTTTTACTGATGTTTCGCCAAGCGATTTTTACTATGATGGCGTTATGTACTTGTTTGACCATCAGATTATAAGTGGTTTGGGAGATGGGACATTTAACCCAAATGTTGAAACTAAACGTTATGAACTTGCTGCACTACTTTATAGGTATAAAGGTTCTCCTAATGGGAATAATCCAGACCCACTTTCAGCGGCTAAAAATTATGTTACATCAAATGGTTATATGATACCACCTACTGAAAATGCTGATGATTGGTGGAATGAAATAACTACCCGTGAAGAAGCTATTATTGGTATTATGAAAGCTTGTGATGTAGATATTAGCAATGTAAACACTACTATTTTAGACCGCTTTAAAAACAGTACTATAACATCAACAGTTCAAGATGCAGATAAATATGTTGCTTACGCTGTAAGTATTGGTCTAGTAAATGGAACTGCTGATGGAAGTCTTGATTTAAGTTTAAGTGTAACCCGTGGCGTAGCTGGTGTTCTTCTATATCGTACTTTAATTGGTGTAGACACAACCAAAATGCAAGATTACAATGAAAGTATAAAATATGTGGTTTCTCCACAAACATATGGGGCTCTTGCTGTTAATCCTTTAGCTGAAAATACTGTTACATTAACTCTTAGAGAAGATTGGCGATTAACTTCAGACCTTGATTTAGCTATTCCAGAAAATACTACTTTAGAAATTGACGGTCAAAACAAATATCATATTTATGAAATGGGCGGAACTTTGAAAAATAGTGGTTCTGGTAGTTATAAATTCATAAATAATACTATACTTTATCGTAATAATGGAACAAATTCAGCTTTAGAAATTACTGTTAGTAACACTTCTTTAACTGGTGGCGGCACTATAACATTAACAGTAAGTGGTTCAACTAATAAAACATATGTTATTTGTGATGATACAAGTATAACTTTAACAAATAACAATGATAATACTTGGACAGCAACTTTACCAAATGAAACAAAAACATACACTTTTATTGCCAGTGCTGATGGTTGTACTGATACAATATTCATAGTTAATGTGACTAAAAATACAGATAGTGGTTCAAGTGGTGGTTCTTCATCTGGTGGTTCATCTTCTAGTGGAAATAAAACCGAAACTACAACCAATCCAGATGGTTCAACCACAACAACTGTGACTAAACCAGATGGTTCTAAAACAGAAACTACTAAATATCCAGATGGTTCACAAGAAGTCATTCAAAATGATAAAGATGGCACAGTTACAACAACTACTACCGATACAAATGGCAATAAAACTGAAGTTATAGAAAATAATGATGGTTCAAGTGTTACAACTGTTACAAATAAAGATGGTTCTGGCTCAAAAACCACCGTTGATACCAACGGTAAAGTGGAAATTGAGGCAACAATAACAGAAAATAACTCTACACTTCCTATTGCATCAGTTAATACAACATCTAATAACACTATAACTGTTAATATGCCTAGCACTTCAAAGGTAGAAATACCAGTTAATAATGCAGATATTAATACTGTTGCGGTGCTTGTTAATGCAGATGGAACAGAGGAAATTATAAAAACCTCTATTACAACTGAAAATTGTGTCTCTGTAACTTTAAATGATGGTGACACTATAAAAATCATTGACAATAGCAAAGATTTTATTGATGTATCTAATAATTTCTGGGGAGTTAATGCAGTTGGTTTTGTAACAAGCCGTGAAATTTTTAACGGTACAAGCAAAAATACATTTTCACCTAATGAACCTATGACACGTGCTATGATTGTTACTGTTTTAGCTCGTTTAAATGGCGTTGATACTTCAACCGGTGACATATGGTATGAGGTTGGTCAAAAATGGGCTATAGAAAATGGTATTTCTGATGGCTTAAACATGAATGAAACTCTAACTCGTGAACAGCTTGCTGTAATGCTATATCGTTATTTAGGCAGTCCAGCGACTTCTGGAGATATAAGTAATTTTACAGATAGTGAAAGTGTTAGCAGTTGGGCAACTTATGCTATGATTTGGGCAGTTGAAAACGGTTTAATTTCTGGTATGGGTGATGACACTTTAAATCCTAAGGGTGAGGCAACAAGAGCCCAAGTAGCTACTATACTTTATCGTTTTATAAGTAATTATAATTAAAAATTATCCATAATGGTAAAAACATAAAAAAATGATGTCAATTTGACATCATTTTTTTATTTTAATATCTAAAAAATTTCAATTTTATTTATATTGTCCAATTTTCAATTTTTAAATCTGGTACTCGTTCAAACTCTCTTACATTATTTGTTACAATAATAAGATTTTCTATTTTTGCATGAGCTGCAATTAACATATCCATTGTTCCAATAGGAGTTCCACGTTCTTGAAGATAAGCACATATTTTTCCATATTCAACGGCTGCTAAATCATCAAATGGTAAAATATCTAAAATAGAAAGAAATTGAAGTAAAGCCATAGAATTTTTTTCTGGGTTCATGCTTTTTTCTACTCCATGCTGTAATTCAGCTAAAGTAATAGCAGATATACATATACCATTAGATAAACTTTCTTTTAATTTTTCTAACACTTGTTCTGGCTTATTTTTGATTGCATAAATACAGATATTTGTATCTAACATATAAGTCATAATGTATCCCTTTCGGTGTTATATTCTTGTTCTCGTCCATTTTCA
>JAGHIZ010000004.1 GCA_017886875.1 Butyricicoccus sp.
ATGCAGTTCATAACGCTGTTGTTGCAGAAGAAGTTGCAAAAATGGCGGCTCGCTGTGAAATGATTAACCCTCGTGTAGCTCCTGCTCCTCAAGAATTACAGGATAAGCACTATTATAGAAAACATGGTGCAAATGCTTATTATGGTCAAGGCAAGTAATTAAAAAAGGAATGTAATAGAATGATTAAAGCGGTTTTTTTCGACATTGATAACACTGTTTATAACTATGATGTTTCACATAAACATGCAATGAGGGAACTTTATGAGTATTGCAAACAAAATCTGGATTTAACCTCAGAGTAGTTTGACAATGCTATCGAAAATGCTAAGAAGCTAGTAGATATGCATTTGGGTACAGTTTGTGCGGCAACGCATAATCGCCTTATCCGCTTTCAAACAATGCTTGAAATGCTGAAAAAACCGCTTTTTCCTTTTGCTTATGATATGGAAAAACGCTATTGGAATAGTCTAATAAATTTTGCAAAACCTCAAGAGGGTATTGAAAATCTTATGCAAAGCCTTAAAAAACAAGGTTATTTTGTTGGAGTAGGTACAAATATGACCGCTGATTGGCAGTTTGTAAAGTTAAATAAATTCGGTCTTGGTAAATATATAGATGCTTTAGTTACAATCGAAGAAGTAAGTGTTGAAAAACCAGATAAAAAATTATTTGAAGTTTGTGCTGAAAAAGCACAAGCTAAACCGTCAGAATGTGTGTTTATAGGCGATAGTATAAAACATGACATTGAGGGTGTAGAAAATACCGGAATGAAAACAATTTTATATACTGGCTGTCTTGAAGGGAAAAAACTTGAAAAAGCAAATAAATCAGGTTATATTGTAATTCATCATTTTGATGAATGTTTAGATGTAATAAATAAATTTGAAAGTTTATGATTTTTAATCATTTAAAATAGACTCATACCGGAGGCGAAATTCGATATGTTTGGTGGTCTTACTATACAAAGCATTTTTTTGATTGTTATAGGTGCGGTTATTTTTGTTGTGGGCACAACAGCTCTAAAAAAACAAATCCGCAACAAAATGGGAAAACTTTTAAAAGATGTTAAAATTATTAGCTTAAATCATATAACTAAAAAAAATGGACAAATCCTAGTATTTCTTACTATCCAATTATAAAATATAATCTAAATGGCAAAGAAAAAATTATGAGAAGTCGTTATAACTCTAGCAGCACAACAAGCTATAAAGTCGGAAAACAACTGACTTTATACAGAGATAAAAATACAGGCGATATTTTTGAACATGGCGCTAGAAAAAGTATGTTAATTATCGGAATTTGTTTAATTCTATTTGCCGCTATTGGGCTTTATAGTTCGCTCATCATGCTCTTTGGAGCATAATACCTCATTTCACAAAAAAGAACCGTCAAAGTTTTATACTTTGGCGGTTCTTTTATATGCACATTTTTTGATTTATTTGCATAGTCTGACCTAGCAAATGTTTTATTAAATCTTTTTTGGAGGGAAAACTATGCCACGAGTTTATTTAAGCCCATCAACTCAGGAATTTAACCCATATTATGACGGTGAGGGTAATGAAGAATTTTATATGAATTTAATTGTAGATGCAATGGAGCCTTATTTAACTTCTTCAGGTATCGAATTTAAAAGAAATACACCTGATATGAATGCGGCTTCTTCAATTCGTCAGTCAAATGAAGGTGTCTATGATGTACATTTAGCAGTTCATTCAAATGCAGCTCCAGAAAATCTTTCTGGTAGACTTCAAGGTTCAGATGTATATTTTTATCCATTTTCAGAGAGAAGCACAAGACTGGCTAACATTATCGCTTCAAATTTAAAAGCAATTTATTTACAGCCAGAACTTGTAAACACAAGAGCTACAACAACTCTTGGTGAAGTTGTAAGGACAAAAGCTCCTGCTGTACTTGTAGAGCTTGCTTATCATGATAATCCAGAAGATGCTGAATGGATAAGAAATAATATAGGTCTTATTGGTAGAGATTTAGCCCTTTCACTTACTGAATATTTTGGTATTCCATTTGTAGAGCCTCAGCCAATTAGAACAGCAATAGTTGATATACAAAGCGGAAATTTAAACATAAGAAAAACCCCTTCACTTTCTGCACAGGTTATAGGTCAAGCACCAAATGGTGCAAAACTTACTGTTTTATGCAGTTATGACGGCTGGTATATTATCAAATATAATAACATAGAGGGTTATGTTCGTTCTGAATATGTAACGCTTGAATATAACAAATAATTTGTCATTTCTCATAATAAAGTGAAAAAATATTCTGTGAATTTATTCACAAAAAATCGGGCTCATTTGACAATATGCCTTGCAAATGCTAAAAAGAGATAGTATAATTAGAGTAATTGCAGAGGAGGTTTGAAATGTACCAGATTGTTAAGAAAAAGACACTGAATTCAAATACAAAGCTTATGGTGATTGATGCACCTTTCGTTGCTAAAAAAGCACAGCCAGGTCAGTTTATCATACTGCGTGTAGATGAAGAAGGAGAGCGTATTCCGCTGACTATCGCTGAATATGACCGTGAAAAGGGTCATGTTACTATTATTTTCCAAGAAGTTGGTGCTACAACTAAAAAGCTAGGTCTGTTAAACGAAGGCGAA
Organism: Butyricicoccus sp.; assembly: GCA_017886875.1. Taxonomy (GTDB): domain Bacteria; phylum Bacillota; class Clostridia; order Oscillospirales; family Butyricicoccaceae; genus Butyricicoccus_B. The sequence goes on from JAGHIZ010000004.1 coordinate 2,621, forward strand.
TGCTTAAACGACTTCGTAGGTCCACTTGGTGTTGCATCTCACCTTGAAGGTTTAAAGAAGGTTGCTGTTGTAGGTGGCGGTCTTGGTTGTGCTATCGCATATCCACAGGCTAAGGCACTACATGAAATGGGTGCAGAAGTTGACCTTATTGCAGGTTTCCGTAACAAGGACATTATTATCCTTGAGGACGAAATGAGAGCTGCAAGCACAAACCTTTATGTTATGACTGATGATGGTTCTAATGGTCATAAGGGTTTTGTTACCGATGCACTTAAAAAGCTAATTGAAGATGGCAATCAGTATGATGCTGTTATTGCTATCGGTCCTATGATTATGATGAAGTTTGTAAGCGAAGTAACTCGTCCATATGGTATCAAGACCATTGTTTCTATGAATGCTACTATGGTTGATGGTACTGGTATGTGTGGTTGTTGCCGTCTGACTGTTAACGGTGAGACAAAGTTCGCTTGCGTTGATGGCCCTGATTTTGACGGACATCAGGTAGACTTTGATGAGTCTATGCGTCGTAGTGCAATGTACAAGGCTCAAGAAAAAGAAGCTACAGAGCATCACGAATGTAATCTGCATAAGATGGAGGTCAAGTAATCATGGCAAATATGAACCCAAAGAAATGTCCAATGCCTGAGCAGGACCCTAATGTTCGTAACAAGAACTTTGAGGAAGTTGCTCTAGGTTATACACCAGAAATGGCTATTGAAGAAGCTCAGCGTTGCTTAAACTGTAAGCATAAGCCTTGTGTTGCTGGTTGTCCAGTTGGTGTTAAAATCCCTGAATTTATCGCTCTTGTTGCAGAAGGAAAGTTTATTGAAGCTGCTGCTAAGATTAAAGAAACTTCTGCTCTTCCTGCTGTTTGTGGTCGTGTATGTCCACAGGAAAGCCAGTGCGAAAGCAAGTGTGTTCGTGGCATTAAGGGCGAACCAGTTGCTATCGGTCGTTTAGAGCGTTTTGTGGCTGACTATGCTATGGCTAATGATACAACTGAAATCACTGTTCCAGAACAGAACGGTCATAAGGTTGCTGTTGTAGGTGCTGGCCCTGCTGGTCTAACTTGTGCTGGTGACCTTGCTCGTTTGGGCTATAAGGTTACTGTATTTGAAGTTCTGCACACTGCTGGTGGCGTTCTTATGTATGGTATTCCTGAATTCCGTCTACCAAAGGCTATCGTTCAAAAGGAAATTGATAACCTAAAGGCTATGGGCGTTGAATTTATCCTAAACTTTGTTGTTGGTCGCTCTGAAACCATTGATGACCTTATGGCTGATGGTTATGAAGCTATCTTCGTTGGTTCTGGTGCAGGTCTACCAAGCTTTATGAATGTTCCAGGTGAAAACTACAACGGTGTTTACTCTGCAAACGAGTATCTAACCCGCGTAAACCTAATGAAGGCTTACAAGGAAGACTCTGCAACCCCAATTCTTCGTGCTAAGAGAGTTGCTGTTGTTGGTGGCGGTAATGTTGCTATGGACGCTGCTCGTAGTGCTAAGCGTATGGGTGCTGAAGAAGTTTACATTGTTTATCGTCGTGGTGAGTCCGAGCTGCCAGCACGTCTGGAAGAAATCCATCACGCTAAAGAAGAGGGAATTATCTTTAAGTTCCTAACTGCACCACTAGAAGTACTTGGTGATGATGAAACTTACATGGTTAAGGGCTTAAAATGCCAGCAGATGGAGCTTGGTGAACCAGATGCTTCTGGTCGTCGTCGTCCAATTCCAGTAGAAGGCAGCGAATTTGTCCTAGACCTTGATGCTGTTATCGTTTCTATCGGTACCAGCCCTAACCCTCTAATCCGTTCTACTACTCCAGGCCTTGAAACTAACAAGCGTGGTTGTATTGTAGCTGATGAGGAAACTGGTCTTACTTCTAAGGAAGGTGTATTCGCAGGTGGTGACGCTGTAACAGGTGCTGCGACCGTTATTCTTGCAATGGGTGCTGGTAAAAAGGCAGCTGCTGCAATGCATGAGTACATTCAAAATAAGAATAAGTAATTTGCTTTAGCATACTTTTAAAGCGATGTGGCTAATTGCTACATCGCTTTTTTACTTGCTTTTTTAATGAAAATAATATATGATATATTTACCTATTTTAAAAGTAGGAAAAACATGAAAGTGGGGTTAAAATGAAAAAAGGAAATGCATGGGCACTAACACCGATTATAGTGTTTTTAGTGCTATTCATTGGTTATGGCATTTGGAATGATAATGATTTTTATAAAATGCCAGCTATTGCAGGTTTTGTAACTGCTTTAGTTGTAGCATTTTTATTAAACCGCAAGGTGAGTTTTCACGAAAAATTAGAAACTGCTGCTAAAGGTATGGCAGATGAAAATGTAATGATAATGTGTCTGGTGTTTGTTATGGCAGGTGCATTTTCAGGTGCTGTTAATGCCGCAGGTGGTGCAGACTCTACTGTAAATTTTGGTTTGTCTATATTACCAAGTAATGTGGCTGTTGTAGGTGTATTTTTAATTGGTTGCTTTATCTCTACATCTATGGGTACATCAGTTGGTACAATAACAGTATTATCACCAATAGCTATTGGTATTGCAGAAAAAACAGGTTTCCCAGTGACTCTTTGTTTAGGTGCGGCTGTTTGTGGTGCAATGTTTGGTGATAATTTATCTATGATTTCAGATACAACTATTGCTGCAACTCGTACACAAGGTTGCGATATGAAAGATAAGTTTAGAGAAAATATAAAGCTTGTGCTTCCAGCAGCTATTATTACCATAGCTATTTTATTTGTTAAAACTATGGGTTCAGAATATCAAATCACTGAGCCGCTTAATTATGATATTGTTCGTATTTTACCTTATTTGGTTGTGCTTGTTGGTGCTTTAATCGGAGCAAATGTTATTATGCTGCTTGCAGGCGGTACAGTATTATCCCTTTGTGTTGGTTTATATTATGGGGATTTTGGTTTAAAAGATATCTTCACTGTTATGGGCAACGGTATAACAAGTATGTATGATATAACTGTAATTTCAATTATTGTTGCAGGTGTTGTAGCACTTATCCGTATGAATGGCGGTATTGATTGGATTTTATATGTTATTCGCAAATTGGTGCGTGGTAAAAAGGGTGCAGAAGTGGGAATTGCAGCTCTTTCTGCCGCAGTAGACTGTGCAACTGCTAACAATACAATAGCTATTGTTATTGCAGGCCCCGTTGCAAAGGAAATTGCAGAGGAATACGGTATTGAGCCAAAACGCACAGCGTCATTATTAGATATTTTCACATCAGTTTGTCAAGGTTTAATTCCTTATGGTGCACAGATTTTAACCGCTGTTAGCTTTACAGTAGGTACTGCACTAGAGATTAGCCCAGTTGATTTAATTGCATATTGTTATTATCCTATTTTAATGGCGGTTTCTGCACTTTTATTTATTATAATAGGTAAAAAGAAAGCATAAATAAAAATCGAGCTAAAAAGCTCGATTTTTGTGTTTATAATACCATTTTAAGTGCCTCAGAAACACTTTTAACTTTTACAATATTCATGTCCTTAGGCACATTATCTCCTAAATCTTGTTCAGGCATAATACAGGTGTGAAAACCTAATCTGTAACCTTCCCATATACGTTGAGCAGCACAACTAACTGCCCTTAGCTCACCAGTCAAACCAACTTCCCCAAAACTCATTACACCTTCAGGAAGTGGCTTGTCCCTAAAGCTTGAAGCAATCGCAAGCACCATAGGTAAATCAACTGCGGGTTCATCAAGTCGCATACCACCGACAACATTTACATATGCATCACTATTTGATAAAAATAATCCTGCACGTTTTTCTAAAATTGCAAGCAGTAAAACCATTCTATTATAGTCTACACCAGCAGCAGTTCTTCTTGGCACACCAAAAGCAGTTTTAGCAACGAGTGCCTGTACTTCTGCAAGTAGTGGGCGAGTGCCTTCTATAACACAGGCGATACAATTACCTGGAGAGCCTGTTGGGTGACCAGAAAGCATAGCAGCAGATGGGTTTTGAACCTCTAAAAGTCCATGGTCGCTCATTTCAAATACACCGATTTCATTTGTAGAGCCAAAACGATTTTTTGCAGCTCTTAAACATCTAAAAGGGCCTGTTTGTTCACCCTCAAAATATAATACACAGTCTACCATATGTTCTAAAATTTTAGGGCCTGCAAGTGTACCTTCTTTATTTACATGACCGACAATAAAAATAGTTACACTGTGACGCTTTGCATATTGCATTAAAAGCATTGCACATTCTTTAATTTGTGTTGTGCCTCCGGGTGCAGATTGAAGTTCTGAGCGATAAACCGTTTGTATTGAGTCAATAATAAGTATATCAGGTTCTAAAATATCGGTTTCTGAAATAATATTTTCCATATCGGTTTCAGCAAGCACATAAAGTTCAGGTGATGAAATGCCAAGGCGTGACGCTCTAAGCCTAATTTGTCGTAATGACTCCTCGCCAGAAACATATAAAACTCTTGCATTTTTACACATTTCTTGACACATTTGCAAAAGTAAAGTAGACTTACCGATACCCGGTTCACCGCCTACAAGCACAAATGAACCATGCACCGCACCACCGCCAAGCACTCTATCTAGTTCACCTATACCAGATTGAAAACGTGTTTCATTTTCGGTTTCAATTTCACTCATTCTAACAGGTTTAGAACCAGTTAGCGATTTTGTATTTTGTAGCACACTTCTTGTAGCTACTTCAGGTTTAACTTTAAATTCGCTCATTGTATTCCATGCACCACATGACGGGCATTTACCAAACCATTTCGGGCTTTCATAACCACAATCACTGCATAGAAAAAGTGTTTTTTGTTTCATTATTTTCTCCGTTTAAATAGTTTTCATAGCCGCTATAAATACAGATAGCAAGCTGTTTTTGATAATCTTCGCTACAAAGAAGTTGTTCTTCTTCTGGATTAGATAAAAAACCACATTCAACAACAATAGCAGGGCATTTTAACATTTTCATAAGATAGATTGTGTTTGCAGCCTGTTTTGCTGTGCGGATATTATCATTTTTTATACCTAAAACTAAATTTGACTGTATATTTTCAGCAAAAATTTTACTATCACTATTGTTTTTAGAATAAAAAACTTGAGCACCAAAATATTTAGACTGCTCAAATTTATTTAAATGTATGCTCATAAAAATAGGGTTTTCAGTGCTATTTGTTATATCTTCTCTAGCATGTATATCATTTATTTTATTTTGGCTTATGCTTAAATTTGCATTATAATTAAGTGCATTTGTATCTGTTCTAGTCATAACAGCTTTTTGACCAAAAAAATAACTAAGCTGATACACCATTTGGGAAATAGATAAATTTATATCTTGCTCAGTTACTCCGCTTGCACCTACTGCACCACCATCAAAACCGCCATGACCTGCGTCAATAACCAAAGTTTTATTTGTTTCGGCTGGCGAAAAAACTGTTAAAATTTCTCTGACAGGTGGAATACTGAATGTTAAAACTATAAGAGTTATAAGTATTATAATACGTTCCTTCATAGATATACCTGCCTTTCCTCTTTGGTCAATAATATGCATATAAATATTATTATATAACCTAAAAGAAACGCAGCTTATTTTTATAATAACATATATTACACCAAAATTAAAGATTTTTAAAATCAAAAAAATGTATAATATTTTTGGCTAAATGACCAAAAAAATAAGATAAATATAGAAAATAGTTTTCATTTTGCCGAAAATGTGTTATGCTATATCTGGTTTAAACACAGTGGCAGCTAAAGCTGTAAACATACTGTGAATAATGGCATGAAAAAAGCGAAAATGAGAGGAGCTGCCAAAGAAATGAATAGTAAAACAGGAAGTGAAAAAACTCTATTTGAACCAACCGGTTTACCGCCTTGGTCAATGACAATTTCTCTAGCACTTCAACATCTTGTTGCAATGATTGTAGGTTGTGTAACCCCAGCTATTATGATTGCAAATGTAACAGGTATGGAGCAAGATTTAAGAGTGTTGCTTATTCAGTCATCACTTGTTATGGCTGCGGTGACAACATTATTACAGCTTTTCCCAATAGGTAATAAGTGGATTAAGTTTGGTGCAGGTTTGCCTGTGATTTTTGGTGTTAGTTTTGCATATGTGCCAAGTATGCAAGCGATAGCTGTTACAGAAAACGGTATTGCAGCTATTATGGGTGCACTTGCAATCGGTGGTATTGTGGCTACTATTGTAGGTTTTATGGTTGATAAAATACATAAATTTTTCCCACCACTTATTACAGGTACAGTAGTATTTACAATCGGTTTATCACTTTATCCAACCGCTATTAATTATATGGCAGGCGGTACAGCTAATACTTATGAACTTGTGGTTGAAACTAAGGGACTTACAGAGGCTTTAGTTTATGGCTCATGGCAAAACTGGCTTGTAGCTATTATCACATTAGTTGTGGTATTAGTGCTTAACCAAAAGGGCAAAGGTGTATTTAAGCTTGCATCTATTTTAATCGGTATGGTTGTAGGCTATGCAGTTGCAGCAGCATTTGGAATGGTTTCTTTCTCTGATGTTGCAAGTGCATCTATGGTTGCAACTCCAAAAATTCTGCCTTTTGGTATGGTTTTTGACCCAGCAGCATGTGTGGCTATTGGTTTATTATTTGCAATCAATGCTGTACAGGCAATAGGTGACTTTACCGCTACTACAATCGGTGGTATGAACAGAGAACCATCTAAAGAAGAACTAAAGGGCGGTATTATCGCTTATGGTATTTCAAATACTCTTGCATCTTTCTTTGGTGGTCTGCCAATGGCAACATATTCTCAAAATGTTGGTATTGTTACCACTAATAAGGTTATTAACCGTACTGTATTTGCGACAACTGGTGTATTTATTTTAATCGCAGGTTTTTCTCCAAAATTTGCTGCTATTTTGACCACAATTCCACAATGTGTGCTAGGTGGTGCTACACTTACAGTTTTCGCAACCATCGCTATGACTGGTATGAAACTTATCGCATCTCAAAAGCTAACTGCAAGAAATACAACTGTTGTTGGTTTGTCTGTTGCTCTTGGTGTTGGTATTACACAGGCATCTGCATCTATTGGTCAGCTTCCAGAAAGCTTTATTATGATTTTTGGTAAATCTCCGGTTGTTATTGCAACTATTGTTGCTGTATTTTTAAACATTATTTTACCAAAAGAAGAATAAATTTTATTGTGCATATCATCAATAATCATAGCATTTATGCATGAAAAATTTTCGTGTAAATTTGGGACGAAATATGTTATAATGAAAGACACAGAATTTACTGTGTCTTTTATTTATTTTACGATTGCAGTTAGGTGTTGTGCGGTTTTACACAGCACTTTTTAATTAGGAGGAATTTATGCTTTCTGCAAAGCTAGAACGAATTTTGCCAAAAGTGCAAAAACCCGCTCGTTATGTTGGCGGTGAATGGGGTTCTGTTACTAAGAACAAAAATGAAGTTGATATTAGATTTGCGTTTTGTTTTCCAGATGTTTATGAAGTTGGTATGAGCCATTTAGGCTCTCGAATTCTATATGGTTTGCTAAATGACCAAAACGGTGTTTGGTGTGAACGTGTGTTTGCCCCTTGGGTAGACCTTGAAGACTATATGAGAAAGGAAAATATTCCGCTTTATGGTCTTGAAAGTGGTGACGCTCTTTATGAGTTTGATATTATAGGTTTTACTCTACAATATGAATTATCTTTCTCCAATATTTTAAATATGCTTGACCTTGGCGGTGTGCCTGTGCTTGCTGAGGATAGAAAAGAACTTAAAAACTTAGTTGTAGCAGGTGGTCCATGTGCATATAATCCAGAGCCACTTTGCGATTTTGTAGATTTATTTATGATTGGTGACGGTGAGGAAGTTATGCTTGACCTTGTAAACCTTTACCGCAAAGCAAAAAATGAAAATCTATCAAAGCATGAGTTTTTAGTTAAAGCCTCACAAATACAGGGTATATATGTTCCATCTCTTTATGAGGTAGAATATAACGAGGACGGAACTATTAAAAAGGTAACTGCAAAGGAAAATGCACCAGAAAAAGTTCAAAAACGCATTGTTGAAGATTTGGACACAATGTATTATCCAGAATATTTTGTAGTACCATCAACTGATATTGTATTTGATAGGGCTATGGTGGAACTGTTTAGAGGTTGCCCTAGAGGTTGTCGTTTCTGTCAAGCGGGGCACACATATAGACCACTTCGCAAAAAGTCAAAGGAAACTATTTTAAATCAGGCTAAAAAGGTGCTTGAGTCATCTGGCTATGAGGAAATTTCACTTTCTTCACTTTCCACAAGCGATTATAGTGAACTTTCTGGACTTACAGAGTGTATGTTAGATTATTGTGAGCCTAGACATATAAGCCTTTCTTTGCCATCACTTAGAGCAGATAGCTTTTCCGCAGAGCTTATGGAAAGAGTGCAAAAGGTTCGTAAAAGCGGTTTAACCTTTGCTTGTGAAGCGGGTACTCAGCGTTTAAGAGATGTAATAAATAAAAATATCACTGAAGATGATGTTTTGGGTGCTTGTGAAATCGCATTCCAAGGCGGTTGGAACAATGTTAAACTATATTTTATGCTTGGTTTGCCTACTGAGACTTCCGAGGATTTGGACGGCATTTCTGAAATCTGTAAAAAAGTTGCTTATTGTTGGAGAATGAACACAAACAATCGTGCAAGAGGTGTTAAAATAACTGCGTCTGCATCTTGCTTTGTGCCAAAACCACAAACCCCTTTCCAATGGGACGCACAAAACACTCTTGCTATGCTTGAGGGTAAGCAAGAATATATGCGTAAAATTATGAAAACCAAAAATGTAACTTATAACTGGCACGATGCAAAAACTTCTGTTATGGAAGGAGTAATTGCTCGTGGCGACCGTAGACAAGGAAAAGCTATTTATTTAGCTTGGCAACGTGGCTGTAAATTTGATGGTTGGGAACAGCATTTTGATTTTGATAAATGGATACAGGCTTTCAAGGACTGTGATTTAAATCCAGATTTTTATGCATCAAGACAACGCCCACTAGATGAAGTTTTCCCTTGGGACCATATCGGCTGTGGCACAAGTAAACAGCATTTAAAGCGTGAATGGGAACGCTCAAGAAATGCCGATATTACACCAGACTGTATGAAAAAATGTGCAGGTTGTGGTTCAAATTCACTTCTTGAAGGGGGACATTGTTGTGTTTAAGGCTCGTATGCGTTTTTCCAAAACTGGAAGAGCTAAATATATTTCTCATCTTGATTTAATGCACACTATGCAAAGAGCAATGGCTCGCTGTAATATGCCTATTTGGTTTACAGAGGGTTTTAACCAACACGCTTATGTATCTGTTGCACTTCCGCTTTCAACTGGTTATTCAGGTGAATATGAATTTTTAGACTTTAATTTTTTAACCGAAACTGTTCCAGAAAATGCAGTTGAAATGATAAACAATGTATTTCCAGAGGGATTATCTGCACAGGAAATCTATGCTTTAAGCGATGGCGGAATGAAAATTGCAAATATCTCTTGGAGTAAATATAAAATCACTTGGGGTTTTGAAGGCGAAATTCCAAAAGATTTTATAAAAGATGTAACTGAGCTTTTCGAAAAAGATGATATTCAGATTTTAAAACGCTCAAAGCGTGGCGAAAAAATGGTTAATATGAAAGAGCTTATGAAAACGCCAGAAATCACAGAAAAAGATGGCACTGTTATCTGTGAAGTTATAACTGGTGCAGGTAATAACAATATGAGCCCTGAATATCTTACAAAAGCAATAAGAGAATATTTACCTCAGTATAATATAACAGATGAGGCATATCATAGAGTTTGTGTTTACACTGATGATATGATAGAGTTTAGATAATAGAAAGGGAAAATAATAAATGAGCAAAAAAGTACCGACTGCTGTTTCCGAACAGGAAGTTCAGCAGCAGCTTGCTTATATTGATAGAATTGCTGCTTATAATCGTGATTTTGAGCAGCAAAACGGCAGAAAACCAAGAGCATATACTCAAACTTTCGGCTGTCAGCAAAATGAGGCTGACACCGAAAGAATTGTTGGTATGCTCCATGAGATGGGTTATGAAAAAACTGAACAAACTGATAATGCAGATGTTTTAATATATAATACTTGTGCAGTGCGTGAACACGCAGAGTCAAGAGCACTTGGTAATATTGGTGCATTATCACATCTAAAAAAAGAACGCCCAGAAATCACAATCGGTCTTTGTGGTTGTATGGTTCAGCAAGAGCATATACCAGATAAAATTAGAAAAAGCTATCCACAAGTAAACTTGCTTTTTGGTACACATATGCTATGGAAATTTCCAGAGCTTATGTATCGTAGAGTAGTTCAAAATGAGAAAAAAGTTTTTGATATCTCTGGTGATGCTAAAGGTACAATCGCTGAGGGTTTACCAGTAGAACGCAACAAGGGTGCTAGAGCATGGCTGTCTATTATGTATGGTTGCAATAACTTCTGTACTTATTGCATTGTGCCTTATGTTAGAGGTCGTGAGCGTAGCCGCAGCCCAGAAGATATTGAAAATGAACTTCGTGAGCTTGTAAAACAGGGTTACAAAGATATAACCTTACTTGGTCAAAATGTAAATTCTTATGGTAAAGATTTGGGCATAGAAATTGACTTTTCCGACCTTTTAAAGCGTTTAAATAGCGTTGAAGGTGATTTTCAGCTTAGATTTATGACAAGTCACCCAAAAGATGCTTCTAAAAAGCTATTTGACACTATGGCGGAATGTGATAAAATCGCTAAACAACTGCATTTACCTTTTCAGTCTGGCTCTGATACTGTGCTTAAACGCATGAACAGAGGTTATACAGCAGAACATTATAAAGAACTTATCGCTTATGCTCGCTCAAAAATGCCAGAAATCACCCTTTCAAGCGATATTATCGTAGGTTTTCCAGATGAAAGTGAAGAAGATTTTGAAAAAACTTTAGAGCTTGTTAAGGAAATCGGTTTTGATGTGCTATATACTTTCTTATACTCCAAAAGAAGTGGCACACCTGCGGCTGAATATCCAGACAGCACTACAAAAGAGCAAAAACAAAAGCGTTTTGAAAGACTGCTAAAAGCACAGGACGAATGTGTACTTCCAAAGCAGAATGCATATATGGGAAAAACACTTCGTGTACTTGTAGATGGTAATAGCAAAGACAGTGAATATCCATATACAGCAAGAACTGAAGGTGGTTTGTTAGTCTGCTGTAATGGTGATAATATTAAAATTGGTGAATTTGCAACAGTAACTATTGATAAAACCAGTTTACGTTGCTTATTTGCCAAACAATAAGATTTAAGGAGGGCATCTATGGCTGGATTTACACCGATGATGAAACAATATTTTGAGATTAAAAATAAATGTCGTGACTATATTGTTTTTTATCGTTTAGGTGATTTTTATGAGATGTTCTTTGAAGATGCTGTTTTAGCATCAAGAGAGCTTGAACTTACACTCACAGGACGTGATTGCGGACAAGAAGAAAAAGCTCCTATGTGTGGTGTACCTTTTCACGCTTATGAGTCTTATGTGGGTAAACTGGTTAGAAAAGGCTATAAAGTGGCAATTTGTGAGCAGATTGAAGACCCAAAAGCAACAAAGGGTATTGTAAAACGTGATATAGTGCGAATGATAACCCCTGGAACAGTTATCGAGGCATCTATGCTAGATGAAAACGAAAATAACTATTTAGCGACTGTTTTATGTGGTGAAAATGGTTGGGGTGTTTGCTTTTGCGATATTTCAACAGGTGAGGCATATTTAACCGAAGTATCAAGCGAGCAAGGCGAAACCGAACTTTTTAGCGAGCTTGGCAGATTTTTACCTAAAGAGGTTTTAATCGGTGGTAATGCAACAGAAAAACTAAAGAGCTTTATTGAAAAGCGTTTAGAAGGTATATATTCTGAGCTTGATGATGAATATTTTGAAAGCAATAGAGAGCTTGTTATAAATCAGTTTAATATTGAGGACTTTCAAAGCTCTGGTTTAGAAGAAATACCGCTTGCAGTAAAAACTATATGCGGTATGCTTAAATTTTTAGCTTTAACTCAAAAAACAAGTCTTGCAAATATAAACACTCTCAATGTTTACCGTCAAGGTCAATATATGGAGCTTGATATGACTGCAAGACGTAATTTAGAGCTTTGTGAAACCATGCGTGGCGGTGAAAAGAAAGGCTCACTTCTTTGGGTTATGGATAAAACCAAAACGGCTATGGGTTCTCGTTTAATCAGAAAATGGCTTGAAAAACCGCTTTTAAACCCTATACATATCAGAAAACGTCAAGAGGCTGTTTCAGAATTTGTAAATAATATAATAACAAGAGATAGTTTATCTGAGCAGCTAAAAAAGATTTTTGATATGGAACGTTTAATCGGTCGTGTGGTTTATGGTTCGGCTAATTGTCGTGATTTATGTGCTTTAGGTTCTGCTATTGAAAGACTTCCTTCAGTTTTAGCTATAACACAAAATTTTAAAGCACCACTTTTAAAAGAGCTACATTCAAGAATTGATACTCTTGAAGATGTAAAAACACTTATTCAAAATGCTATTTGTGACGAACCTCCTATATCTGTAAAAGATGGCGGATTTATTCGTGCAGGTTATAGTGAAGAAGTTGACAAGCTGCGTGACCTTGCAAGCGGTGGAAAGGGACAAATCGCAGGCATAGAGCAGCGTGAACGTGAACGCACAGGCATTAAAAACTTAAAAATCGGCTATAACAGAGTTTTTGGTTATTATCTTGAGGTTTCAAAGGGAAATATAAGCCTTGTGCCTGATGATTATATAAGAAAACAGACTTTAACAAACTGTGAGCGATATATAACAGAGGAACTCAAGGAAATGGAGAAAACCGTTTTAGGTGCTCAAGAGCGTTTAACCTCTTTAGAATATGAGCTTTTCTGTTCTATTCGTGAAAGCATAGCAGCAGAAGTACACAGAATACAAAGAACCGCACAATCTCTTGCAAATCTTGATGTTTTATGTGCACTTGCAGAGCTTGCTTATGAAAACAATTATGTTTGCCCAGAAGTTGATTTTTCAGGTAAAACTAATATTAAAGACGGTCGTCACCCTGTTGTTGAAAAGGTTATAAAAGATAGCTTTTTTGTGCCAAATGATACAACCCTTGATAACAAACAAAATCGTGTTGCGGTTATAACTGGCCCTAATATGGCAGGTAAATCAACTTATATGCGTCAAGTTGCACTAATAACTATTATGGCTCAAATGGGCTCATTTGTTCCAGCAAGTGCGGCTCATATAGGCATTGCTGATAGAGTTTTTACAAGAGTTGGTGCATCTGATGACCTTGCAAGCGGTCAATCAACTTTTATGGTTGAGATGAGTGAAGTAGCGGATATTCTTAAAAATGCAACCAAAAACAGTTTGCTTATTTTAGATGAAATCGGTCGAGGTACATCTACTTATGATGGTATGTCAATCGCTCGTGCTGTGGTTGAGTTTGTAGCAGATACCAAAAAGCTTGGTGCGAGGGCATTATTCGCTACACATTACCATGAACTTACTGCACTTGAAGATTTAATGGACGGTATTCATAACTATAATATCGTTGTAAAAAAACGTGGTGATGATATAACTTTCCTTAGAAAAATTGTTAGAGGCGGTGCAGATGATAGCTATGGTATTGAAGTGGCTAAGCTTGCAGGTGTGCCAAACAGTGTTATTAAACGTGCTAAAAGCATATTAAGTGATTTAGAAAGCGATAGCCCTAAAATAGAAATGCGTAAGGTAGATGATGAGCAAACACAATTATCAATAGGAACATTGGAAAATAACAAAGCTATTGATTATTTACGCAATCTATCAGTTGATACTATGACACCAATAGAGGCTATGAATGCACTCTATGAGTTAAAGAAAATGCTTTAAAACTTTTAAGAGAGGTAAAAGTATGGCTATTAAAGAACTTTCACCTCATCTTGCCAATCTTATTGCGGCAGGTGAGGTTGTTGAACGACCAGCATCTGTTGCAAAAGAGCTTATAGAAAATGCTATTGATGCTGGTGCAACAAGAATACAAATTGAAATAGAAAACGGTGGTATAACATACCTTAGAATTATGGATAATGGCTGTGGCATGACAAAAGAAGATGCACCAATAGCTTTTAGACGTCATGCAACAAGCAAAATATCAAGTGAAGATGATTTATCTAAAATAGGTACTCTTGGTTTCCGTGGAGAAGCTCTTGCTGCGATTGCATCTGTTTCTCGTATAGATTTATTTACAAAAAAACGTGATAGTCTTGTTGGGCTGCATTTGCATTTAGAAGCGGGCAAAATAACCGAAAATGAAGAAGCAGGCTGTCCAGATGGCACTACGATTATAATTCGTGATTTATTTTTTAACACTCCTGCACGAATGAAATTTCTAAAAAAGGATTTTACAGAAGCGGGATATATTATAAGCGTTGTTGAACATGCGGCACTTTCTCACCCTGAAATCTCTTTTGCTATGATTAGAGATGGTAAACAGGTTTTTTCAACATCAGGAGATAATAAACTTATAACTCCGGTTTTCAGCGTTTTTGGTAGAGAAATCACCTCTAATATGATAGAGGTTAATAAATTTGAGCGTGAAAATATAACCGCTTGGGGCTATATAACTAAACCTCATTTATGCAGACCAAACCGCAGTATGCAACATTTCTTTGTAAATGGTCGATATATAAAAAGCAAGCTTATGGGGGCGGCATTTGAAGAAGCTTACAAAAACCAAATTATAACAGGTAAATATCCAAGCTGTGCATTATTTATTGATTTACCACTTAATTTGGTTGATGTGAATGTTCACCCAGCTAAAACTGAAGTTAAATTTGCTGAAGAAAAGCCAGTTTTTGAGGCTATTTATATAGCATGTAAAAATGCACTTGAGCAAAATGATAATATCCCTGTGCTTAATAAAAAGCCAAAAGAAGATAATATCACAAATATGCAGCAGGTTATAAGACAGGAACAACCAAAAACAGAAGTTAAAAAATTGGATAATCCTATTTTTAATCTAAATAAAGTTAAATTACCATCTGTTATTAAACCACCTATAATAGATTGTGATGATGATTTTGATATGCCAGTTAAGGAAACAAAGGTTTGTTCACCTGATGTAGATATATCAAAAATCCAATATAAAACCGAACCTGTTATAAAAGCAAAACCAGAGATAAAACAAGAAATAAAACAAGAAATTAAGTCTAGTGCTAAGGTTATAGGCGAGGCTTTTAAAACTTATATAATTGCTGAAGATAAAGACGGTTTTATTTTGCTTGATAAACATGCGGCTCATGAAAGAATTTTATTTAATGAGCTTAAAAAGACAGCTCAAATTCCAGTTCAGCAGCTATTAACACCTTATATTGCTGAAGTGAATATAAATGAATTTGAAGTTTTACAAGAAAACAAAGAAACACTTAGCAAACTTGGTTTTGATATTTCGGTTTTTGGTGAAAAAAGTTTTGCAGTTCGTGCAGTGCCTGCTTATATTGATGCTGCCGATATAACTCAAACTCTTTCTGAAATAGCTGAAAAGTTATCAAATTATTGTACTCCTACTCCTGATGAATTTGATGATTTAATTCACACTGTGGCTTGTAAAGCTGCTATTAAGGCTGGAAAATCAATAACTCATATGGAAATGCAAAAACTCTTTGATAAAGTAAGTTGTGATAATGAGGTTAATTGTTGCCCTCATGGTAGACCTGTTATGGTTAGACTTACAAAATATGAAATTGATAAACTATTTAAACGTGTAAACCAGTAAAAAGGAGGTAATTCATGTTAGAAAATCAGCTTATATGCATAGTAGGCCCAACTGCAAGCGGTAAAACTGCTCTTTCAGTTGCTCTTGCAAAATATATAAATACAGAAATTATCTCCGCTGACTCTATGCAAATTTATAAAGGCATGGATATAGGTACTGCAAAGCCAAGTATTTCAGAACGTGATGGTGTTATTCATCATATGTTTGATACATGTGAAAAAGATGAGGATTTTTCTGTAGCTCGCTATGTGGAAATGGCGGATAATATAGCTCAGGATATATTAAAAAGAGGCAAAATCCCCATTATAGTAGGCGGTACAGGTCTTTATATGGATTCACTTATAGAGTGCAGCATATTTTCTGGTGATGAAACTGATGAAAAACTAAGAATAGAGCTTGAAAACTTTGCAAATGAGCATGGAAATGAGGCACTTCATGAAAAGCTTAGACAAGTTGATGCGGTTAGTGCAGATAGACTTCACCCAAATAATAGAAAACGTGTTATTCGTGCGTTAGAGGTTTATTATCAAACGGGTATGACTATTGATGAAATGAATGCTAAAAATAAACGCCCTGAGCCTAAATACAAGGCGTTAAAAATAGGTGTTTGCCCAACTGATAGAGAAATACTATACGATAGAATAAATAAACGTGTTGATATTATGCTAGAACAAGGCTTGCTTGATGAGGTTAGATGGGTATTTAACGGTGAAAAAGTTAGTAAAACCGCACTTCAAGCCATAGGTTATAAGGAGTTTTTGCCATACTTAAATGGTGAAAGCTCACTTGATGAATGTGTAGAGGTTTTAAAAAGACATTCACGCAATTATGCAAAGCGTCAACTCACTTGGTTAAAGCGTGACAACTCTATTCACTGGATAAATTATGATTTAAATTCGAGTTTTGACGATGTTTTTCACAGTTCGACAAAATTCTTGCATGAGTATGGTTTATGATATTTCCATAAATTAGAAATTCGGAGGAATATCATGAAAACAGAAATCAATTTACAGGACGCTTTTTTAAATGTGGTAAGACAACAGGCTCAGCCAGTTACAGTTTTTTTAATGAATGGCTTTCAAATGCGTGGTATAGTTCGTGGGTTTGATAGTTTTGTTGTTATTTTCGAGGTAGAGGGTAAACAACAAATGATTTATAAACACGCAATTTCTACTGTTGTTCCACAGCATAAAGTGGAATTTTACACAAGGAAAGATGAAAAATAAGTCGTTTTTCATCTGTTTATAATGGACGATGATTGCTTTGAAACAAAAAAAGAAATTTAATACTAGACGTTTGGGAATTATGATTTTTATAATCATTATGCTATCAATAGTTTTGTGGCAAATTATGGTTAATAGAACAGAAACTCAAACGGCAACAAAGGTTACAGTAAACGATTCATTTATGGCGAATGGCTGGTTTTTCAGAAATGAAGTTGTAGTACAAGGCACAACAGGCGATACAGTAAAACATATTGTACAGGGCGGTGAAAAGGTACAGAAAAATGCTGCTCTTGCTATTGTTTATGCAAATGCTAATGCTTTGGAAAGCAGTCAAAAGATAAGCGTATTAGATGACCAGATAGAGCTTTTAGAAAATACTGCACAGATGATAACAACCGGAAGTGATACTGTTAAAATTGAAAGCATGATTACAAGTAAAATTGTAGAAATATCTTCTCAAATGCAACAAAGTACAGTTTCTGGTATACAATCAGGTGTTAATGAATTTAGAAATTTATGTTTACGTAGAGCGATTGATACTGTTGATAAAGAAGTTTTACTCAATCAAGCACAATCATTGAAATCAGAAAGAAATTATTTAGAACAACAAATAGGAAATAGCAGTATGACGATTGCTTCACCTGCTTCTGGTTTTTTCTCTGAAATTGTTGATGGCTTTGAAACACAACTTACGATATCAACACTTGATAATATGACAGCAGAAGAACTTGAAAATCTTGATTCTAGTAAAATAAACTCTGCATCATCAGATACACTTGGTAAAATTGTTCAAGATTTTCGCTGGTATTTTGCTATGTCTGTGCCAAAAGAAAAAATAGAAGATTTATCAGTGGGTGATTCATTATTGCTCAGATTTGCACAGGTTAGTAGTGATATACAAGTTTCTGTATATGATATACACAAACAAAAAAATCAAGAAAATGCACTTTTAATAGTTAGTGGCATGGAGATAACACCAGAAATTTTAAGTATGCGTTATCAATCTGTAGAAGTAATTAAGAAAATATACACTGGTATACAAGTGCCTAAGAGTGCAGTTAGAATACAGACTGATAGCGAAGGAAATAATACTCAAGGTGTGTTTATTTTGCCAGACTCAATAAGCCGATTTAAACCAATAGAGGTTTTGTATGAATATGGAGATTATTACATAGTAAAACAAGGTACAACTACTCAAAATACAGGGCTTGTTGTTGGTGATAAAATTATTGTAAAGGGACGAGACCTTGAAGATTTGAAGGTGGTAAAATGACAAAACAGCAGTTGATTTATGAAAATGTACAAGCTGTAAAGGAGCGTATAGAAAATGCTGCTAAAAAAGCAGGTAGAAATCCAGAAGATATTCATTTGGTAGCTGCAACCAAAATGAACGATGCTGAGTGCGTTAAAGCTGCTATTAAGGCGGGCATTAAAATAGCTGGTGAAAACCGAGTGCAAGAGCTTGTAGAAAAATATGAACAAAATGCTTATAAGGGTGCTAATCTTCATTTTATAGGCAGTTTACAAACCAATAAAGTTAAATTTTTGGTTGGAAAAGTTCAGCTTATTCAGTCTGTTGACTCAGAAAAATTAGCTGGTGTTATTGCGAAGTATGCACAGAAAAACGGAATATGTCAAGATATTTTGCTTGAAGTCAATATTGCAAAGGAAGCATCTAAAAGCGGTATATATCCAGAAGCATTGCCTGAAATTATCGAAAATTTGTGCAATATAGACGGTTTGCGTATAAGAGGTCTTATGGCAATTCCGCCAATTTCTCATTTTATCGGTGAAAATTTGTGTCATTTTGATAAAATGCGAGAACTATTTATTGACATATCACAAAAAAAATACGATAATGTATCTATGGACTTTTTATCAATGGGTATGTCCGGCGACTTTGAAGACGCAATTTCATGCGGCTCTAATATGGTTCGTGTTGGTACAGCAATCTTTGGAGCTCGTCCATATATGATTAAGTGAAGTGATTAAACGGATTTTATATACCGTTAAGGAGGAAATAATAGAATGGCATCTTTAAAGGGATTTTTAGATTGGGTTAAAGGTGATGATATGGAAGACGATTACGAGGACTACGCACCAAATACTCAACCACAAGCCCCACAGGCTGCTCAAGCTGCTCCAAATATAAATCAGCAGCCTCCACAGCCTCAGCAGCCCGCTCAAGAAGAAAACTTTTCTTACAATGATAATTATAATAACAATAATTCAAATTATAATAACAACAACAATAATAATAATTCAGATTCACAAAAACAAAATAGTAAGGTGGTTAGTATGCACTCTACAAATCAGCTTGCAGTTGTGCTTGTAAAACCTGATAGATTTGAAAATGCAGCAGAAATTGCAGATCATCTAAAGGAAAAGCGTACTGTTGTTCTAAATCTTGAGCAAACCAATAAAGAAGTTGCTCGTCGCTTGGTTGATTTTTTAAGTGGCGTAGCTTATGCAAATGAGGGAAAAATTAAGCGTGTCGCTAATAGCACTTATATTATTACCCCTTATAATGTCGATATTTTAGGCGACCTTTTAGACGAACTTGAAAGCAACGGCTTATACTTATAATTTATTATGTTTTATTTTTTAATTAATATCGTAGCGACACTTATAAGAATTTTACAGTTTATGATGTTTGCAAGAGCTATTTTCTCTTGGTTTCCTCAAATGCAAAATTCTTCCATTGCAGAATTTTTGTATATGGTTACAGAACCGGTCATTATGCCTGTAAGGGGACTGCTTAACCGCATTCCTAGTATACGCATGATGCCGATTGACTTGGCATTTTTCTGTACTTTTATCTTGCTTGAATTTATTCAGCTAATGCTGTATAACTTGTACTAATAAATGCTTAGGCTAAGGTCGGGGAAACTCTCCGACCATTTGTCTTAATATAGGAGGGATAACTTTATATGTTGACCGTTCAGGAAATACAAGCCATGAGCTTTGAAAAAGCTGTATTTGGCGGTTATGATATGAAAGGTGTAGACGAGTTTGTAGAAAAGATAACAGAAACTATAGCTGCTCTTCAAAAAGAAAATGCAGCACTTAAATCAAAAATGAAGGTGCTTGTTGATAAAATAGAAGAATATCGCAGCGTTGAGGACGGTATGCGTCGTGCTCTTGTTTCTGCACAGAATATAGCTCAGGAAACATTAGAAAAATCTAAAACTGAAGCAGAACAACTACTCACTACAGCTAGAACTGAAGCTGAAACTAGAATTGAAAATTATCGTATTCAAATAGCAAATGAAAGTAAGCGTCTTGAAGAAGCTAAAGCTAAAAATGCAGAATTTGTAGCTCAGCTTTCTGCCGTTTATGAGGAACAGCTTAAATCTCTTGTGGCTCTATCTGCATCAGATATTCTGGTTGAGGAACAGGCTGCTGCTTATCCAACAGAGCCAATAAATCTGAATACTGAGCCTATAAATATTGACGAGCAAAGTTATATTGACCCTAAATATGATGATGATTATGTTAAAAACGATAATGACTATGCTCAAGAAGAAGAAAAACTTGAGGACACTCAGCGTTTTACAAAGGCTGCTAAAAAAGACGGTCGTTTTAAAATAATGGAAGTTCCGCTCACAAGCAGTGAGCAGGCTGAAAAGTAATACTTTTTTTAGATAGAAACCATGAAAGGAATGAAACGGTACAATGCCGCAGGATTACAATGCAACAATTAACCTGCCTAAAACGGATTTTCCAATGCGTGCAGGTCTGCCTAAGCGTGAACCAGCTTTTCTTGAAGGCTGGCAGCA
>JAGHIZ010000030.1 GCA_017886875.1 Butyricicoccus sp.
AATCGTATTAACACAGATTTAGCTATTAAAACTTTACAATCTGCTGTTAAAGCTAGGAAAGCTTCTAATGGTATTTTATTTCATACTGACAGAGGAGTTCAGTTTACTTCTCATAATTTTAGAAAACTGCTTGATTCTCTTAATATGGTTCAATCTTTTTCAGCCAAAGCTCACCCTTATGATAATGCTGTTATGGAATGTTTTTTCAAATATCTTAAAAAAGAAGAGTTAAATCGTCGTTCTTTCTCTTCTTTTGACCAACTTAAACTTAGTTTAGTCAAATACATTGATGGTTTTTACAATCCTATTAGACCTCATTCTCATAACAATGGTCTTTCACCTAACAAGATGGAATCTCTATTCTTTAGCTAATTTTACTTGTCCACTTTATTGACTATAGTCCAAGACACTTTTGAGGATACCTTCCTAATAGCATAGTAGTGGATAATTGATACTTTTTCAATTTTTAGATTTTTATATTGAATTTTTGGTGCTAAGGTATAAAAGTATAATGGCAATAGTTTTAAACATGGCTCTACAATTTTACATTGTATTCTATAGCTATATTAAGAATTAACTAACATATCTGTTATTTGTTTTTCTATTCTCTTTTGGCTAAATTCCTCAAGCATTTTTTTATATTCGTCTATTTTTTCTTGATTGTAAGGTCTACCGTTCGCTTTATCATCTTCTATTATTTCTAAAAGCCATTCCACTTCCCATTCTTCAAGCGGTTTGTTTTCATCTGTTTGGTTTGATTGCGTTTGTTTCTGGTTTATTTGTTCTATGGTGCTAGGTTGAGTTAATGACAATATGTATGCTTCTGGGTTTCTAGCTTTCTTTGATAAATCCGTAATCATTCGTATAGTATCAAGTGTTAAGTTTTCTTGTTTATGTCTTCTTCCCATTATTTTTATAAAAGCATTATCTGGCTTTCTTCCGATAGCTTGTATAAAAATATCTGATATTGTTTGTTCTGTTTTAGTTTTAATTTCTTTTAATACCGTTTGTTGCGTTTCTGTGTCTATATTTATCATTTTAGATTTTATTATTGAGGGTTTTCGTGAAATTCCAAGATTTTTTTCTATGTCCTTAATGATTTTGGAACATTGTTTACTATCTTTTGTAGATATAGTTAGTTTTATATAAATTACACTTTTACCATTTTTTATTGGCTCATAGGATACAAATTTATCAGAAAACTTATTTATTTCAGCAATAGCAGGTTTTAACGCTCTTGAATGAAAATCTCTATACTCAATGTAATTGTCTGCATCAAGCAAAGATTTTAATTCTTGTACTGTGTATTCTCGTTCGTAAATACTATTTTCTTGATAATGTATTGATTTTAAAAGAATATATAATCTAATTGTATATTTACTTTTAAAATGCAACGTATATATCAATTCCCAAGCTGTAAAGTGATTTTTTAATTGAATTAAATAAGGTTTTAATTTTTCATCAAGAGTTATAACTAGCTTATTTGTAATAGGCGAAACATAAAAACCTCTTGACCAAGCAAGAGAATATACTTCTCTTTCATTTCTAATAACCCAAGGTTGTTCAAGTTTTAATAATGCTTGTTCTAGTTCTTTTGCTTGTGTACCACCTTTATTTATCCCACAGGTTTTACAAAATTCTATTAAATCTATTTCATATTCTCTTAATTCACAATCATTTGGCTTTATCTGGGAAATGATATAAAAAATTATTTTTAATTCTTTTGCTGATAAACTAAATTTGCCTTTCTGTATTATGTCATTGGCAATAATAACTTTTCTATTATTGTTTTTTGAATAAATTTTATTTTCCATAATTTCACCTCTTAAATCCATTATAAATAACATGTGACAATATATCAATACTTGTCACATTGCTATAAAATTTTTGATTTTCAAAAAATCTATTTTTTTAACTTTAATTTTTATTTACACCATTATTTTGCAATAAAATATTAAAAATATATAACTTTAAATATCAATTAAAATTTAAATGTGACAATATATTAAAACACGTCACATAACGGTGTAATTTTGTCACATAACGGTGTAATTTTGTCACATAACGGTGTAATTTTGTCACATAAAAAATTTATACCTTATATATAAAAAAAATAAAGAAATAATATAACGACGACGTAAAAAAAAAATAAATTTTGAATTTCAAAAAATCACTAATAATTCAACACAAAACAATTTATTAAAAAATAACTTTTTAAATTCAATAGCCAAATAACATAAATAATTTATCCAAGCAAAAACAGCAATATTCTATTTTTTAATAACATAGTTAAGATTGCTAATTAAAATTAGAGGTATCTAGAAAGACCGTTATATTTAAGTTAATGAAAAAAGTATTCTTTTAAAATCAGCTCAAAATGCCCCGTATTGCATTTTATACTCTAAGCATATACTTTCCTACCCTAACCATTAAAAATCAATTCTATAGGCATTCTCGTCCAAATACAAGGGTATTAGAAATAAACAAACCCATTAGTAATTACTAACAAGAACTACAAGAGGGAAAATAAAAGCTATCAAGAGCAAAAAAAAACATTGATAGAGTGTTAAATTTGCAGTATAGCCATACAAGCCATCTAGAGTCTTTTTAATTCATGTTTTGCTTTAAGTATTTTTCTTTTACCTTAACCATTAAAAATCAATTCTATAGGCATTCTCGTCCAAGTACAAGGGTATTAGAAATAAAAATACATTCTAATAGTAACAGTAGATATGAATGTAGGTTTATTTTCTTTTATAAACTTTTTAAAGTGTCATAAACTATAAATATTTGATTTATAGTATTTTTATCACTAGCCATGAAATTGATGACAGAAATTTAATCTTACATCTGACAAGAACTGGCACTCATAGTGACCTTTTCTAAATGAAAATAAAAATTTATCCCCCTTTAGAACGGTAAAATCTAAAGGGGGATTTCTCATTGATTAAAATTTTCAATTATCTTTCATAATCATGTTCTTTTGGTC
>JAGHIZ010000115.1 GCA_017886875.1 Butyricicoccus sp.
CAAGACCTTTAATTTTATATTATTTTATCTATAAGCTGTGAAATGTTCTTTTTACCGAATGATACATCAGTATCATTTATAATAAGACAAGGTACACTCATCACATTATAACGCTCTTTGAGGTCGGCAAAATGGTTTATATCATAGATTTCAGCGGTTACATTTGAATTTAATGTTGCTATTTTTTGTGCAGATGTCACAAGTTCAGGGCACATTGTGCAAGATAGTGAAACAAGTATTTTAAGTGAAATTGTCTTATCAATACTTTGTATCTTATTTAAAACCTCGATATCCACCGCTTGCCCTTTGCCAGAAGCATTATAAAGCCCCAAAACAAAAGACGTAAACTCATGCCCAGACGGTACACCATGAAATGCCAAACCAGTCCATTTATCATCAGTATTATAAATTTTAACACAAGGTTTATGCTCTGCTTGCTCATCTGAAATGGAAACGGTTAATTTTTCTGTTAAATCTGCAAGTTCGGTCATATAACGCTTCAATTCATTTGAAAGTTGGGTGTCATCTAAATATAGTTTTAAAACAAGTGATGATTCCATTTTTTCAAAAACGGTGTTGAGCTGTGAAATCATTTCAGGTGTAAAAATATCGCTTGATGCATTATCCTGTAAAACCGTTTGTTTTTTAGGTATTTCTGGAATAATACCTGTTTTTTTCTGCATAGCTGCCGCTAGACGTTCAAGTTCGGTTGCAGCTAAAGCACCATCACCAACAGCAGTTACAACCTGTCTTAACGGTTTAACACACACATCACCAGCCGCATATAAACCGTCAACCGATGTTTTTTGACTGCGGTCGGTTATTATATAACCCTGCTCGTTAAGTTCGGCAAGATTTTTTACAAGTTCAGTTGCAGGCTCATAACCGGCAAACACAAACACACCAAATGTATCAGAACCCGAATTATATTCGGTAACTTCACCAGTTTTTATATTTTTGTAACGTATGTAATTTAAACCGTTTTCACCAGATACTTTTTGGGCTTCGGTATTGGTTATAACCGAGATTTTCTCGTGATTTTTTGCAGCATCAGCGGTTGATTTAGCACAGCTAAAGTCATCGCCTCTAATTAAAATTGTAACATGTTTTGCGTATTTGGTTAAAAATACACTTTCCTCTGCGGCAGCAAATCCGCCACCTATAACAAATACATCTTTTCCAGTGAAAAATTCACCATCACAAGTGGCACAATATGCAACTCCTCGACCTCTAAACTCAGCTTCACCTTCAAAGCCTATCTGTCGAGGGTGTGCACCAGTTGCCAAAAGCACTCCGAAACATTTCAGCTCTCCACGACTTGTGTATACAGATTTTATATCATTATCAAGCTCTAAACCTGTAACTTCTGCCAGCAGAAACTCAGCACCGAAGCTTTCAGCTTGCAAACGCATGGTTTCAGTAAGCTCTGTACCACTGGTTTTAGCTACTGCTGGATAGTTTACAACTTCATTTGTTATGGTAATTTGACCACCAAAATGTTCCTTTTCAACTACAATAACCCTATATTTAGCACGAGCAAGGTAAATTGCAGCAGTAAGACCTGCAGGTCCTCCGCCAATTACAACAATATCATACATATTTTAATGCCTTTCTAAAATAAAATAAGCTATTATAATTGACCTACTAAATCTAGGCTAGGCTTTAGAGTTTCTGCTCCTGGTTGCCACTTTGCAGGACATACCTCATCACCATGCTCAGCTACAAATTGGCTTGCCTGTACTCGGCGTAAAAGCTCGTCTGCATTTCTGCCAACATTTCCGGCAATTACTTCATATGCTACAATTTTACCTTCTGGGTTTACAATAAAGCTTCCTCTTTCAGCTAGACCGGCATCTTCAATATAAACATCAAAATCCTTAGCCAGTGCATGGGTAGGGTCAGCAAGCATTGGATATGTTATTTTTTGTATTCTTTCAGAGGTATCATGCCAAGCCTTATGCACAAAATGTGTATCACATGACACACCATATATTTCACAGTTTATAGCTTTAAATTTATCATATAGATTAGCTAAATCTTCAAGTTCTGTAGGACATACAAATGTAAAATCAGCAGGATAAAAGAAAAATACACTCCATTTACCAAGCACATCAGCCTTAGTTACTGTGTGAAAAGCGTTATTTTGATAACACTGTACAGAAAATTCGGAAATTTCTTTGTTAATTAAGGACATAGATAAATCCCTCCTATTGTTATATAATTTAGTTAGCATTTGCTAACTATGAGCAA
>JAGHIZ010000031.1 GCA_017886875.1 Butyricicoccus sp.
ATTACAAAAGAATTTGTTAATGCAAGAACGTACAAAATTAGAAATTATCTTTATAAAAGAAGATATTAAATGGTTAAAGTTAGATGAGCAAGTAAATGAAGAAATATCAATAGTATCTGAAAATAAACTTGGCATAGATAAGTTAATAAAAATTAAGGAAAATGCTAATAAGTTATATTTAAGTGTTGAGAATATGCAACCAACAGAGCATATAGCAAATAGAAAAACCATTGTTAATTCTAAGCAAGTATCTTATTTTGACTATCATAAAAATAGACTAATTAATCTTATTATAGAGCTTCAAAGCAAGATAAATAAGCAAATAGAATTTATAGGATATACAGAAAATGAAACCCAACAATTTGAAGCATTAAATATAGAATATGAACAAAAACAAGTAAAACAAACGGTATTTGATGTAGAAACTATAGCAAAGCAGCTTGAAGAATATAAATCAGCATTTATTATTGCTACATTTCAAAAAGGTGAAAGGACAGATTATCAAGAAAACACCATATATAAGCAACAGGCACAACAAATAACACATCTTGTAGATATAGTTAAAGAACAAATACAAAATATAGAGCAATTAACAAAAAAGAAAGATAGTTTAGGTTTATTAAAGTTTAAAGAGAAAAAATCATTACAAGCAAAGATAGACAGTTATACTCAGTTGCTTAATGAAAATAAAAATAAACTTGAGTTATTAGGGGTTTCAGACGTATCAGAAGCTAATATGGTTATTGCTTATAAAAATAGACTGGCTGAAAATGAAAAAGAAAAAGTAAGGTTATCTCGTGCAAATATTGGTGCAGAAGAAAGAGCTGAGGAGGCTAAAAAGCAATTTTTAAGTCTTGCTAAGCAAGTCCCAGATGAAAACAAGCGAGAAGTTATAAATTTAATGAAAAAATATGAAGTAGAGCATGGAAGATATATTTCAATAAAGTTTATTCAGGCTGAAATGATAGCAAAAAGGGAGCTGATGACAGTTATACAACTACCTAAGCCACAAAAACAACATAAAATTAATAAATCAAGAGATAGGGAAAGATAATTCATAAAAATAATAATTATGTTGCATATTTATTTTAATAGAAAATAGAAATATTAAATAATAAAGCAAATATAAATAAAAATACTTGCATAATACTTTATATTTGCATATAATATAATAAAGAAAGGGGTGTTATATATGGCACATGTAGTTAATGTTAATTTTCGTTTAGATGAAGATGTTAAAAAAAGTATGGAACAGGCTTGTGCTGATATGGGGCTTTCAATGAGTGCAGCTTTCACAATTTTTGCGAAGAAAGTTGGCAGAGAAAGAAGAATACCATTTGAAGTTTCTGCAGACCCATTTTATTCAGAGAGTAATATTCAACATTTAGAAAAAATTAAGAAAGATATTGATGAAGGTAAAGCCAATTTTGCAGAGCATGAGCTAATAGAGGTGGATTAATGCGGCTTTTATGGGAAGATAGAGCATGGGATGATTATCTTTATTGGCAAAAACAAGACAAAAAAACATTAAAGCGTATAAATGCATTAATAAATGATATAAAACGAAATCCATTTGATGGTATTGGTAAGCCAGAACCACTTAAATAAAATTTAAGTGGTTATTGGAGTAGACGAATTGACGATAAAAATAGAGTAGTTTATTATGAACAAGACAATATTGTTTATATATTAGCATGTCGAGGACACTATTATTAAAGGAGGCTGTGATAAATTTTTGTTTTATCACAGCTTTTTCTATATTTTAACTTAATATTAGAGGCATGTAACAGTTAAATAAAATTTATAAAAATCTATAAATACCTATTGAATTTTATAAAAGTAATTAAGGAGTTAATATGATGTGATACTTACAAAGAAAGTTAGACTTTATCCCACTGGGGAGCAAGAACAAAAGTTATGGCAATCTGTTGGAACTGCTAGATTTATCTACAACTGGACACTAGCAAGACAAGAAGAAAATTATAATAATGGTGGTAAATTTTTAACTGATAATGAACTTAGAAAGCAAATAACCCAGCTTAAACAAGATAAACTGGCAAGGCTAAAAGAAGTATCTAACAATGTAGCAAAACAGGCTGTAAAAGATGCTTGTAATGCTTATAAGAGATTTTTTAGAGGTTTAACAGATAAACCTAAATTTAAAAGTAAAAAAAGGTCTAAATCTAGTTTTTACAATGATACAGATAAACTAAAAGTTAAAGATAAAGCTGTTTTGCTTGAAAAAGTCGGCTGGATAAAAATCAAAGAACAGATACCGATAGGAGTGAAATACACTAACCCTCGAATAAGCTATGATAACAAATACTGGTATATTTCAGTAGGTATTGACACAGAAGAACTTAAAGAAGAATTAAATGATACATCATTAGGTATAGATTTAGGGATTAAAAACCTTGCAATTTGTTCTGATGGAACTATTTATAAAAATATTAACAAAACTTATGCAGTTAAGAAAATCGAAAAAAGATTAAAAAGGCTGCAAAGAAAAGTAAATAAAAAATATGAACAAAATAAAAAAGGAAAGGAGTATGTCAAAACTAAAAATATCATAAATATTGAAAGGATGATACAACAAACACATAGGCGACTTGCTAACATTAGACATAACTATCTTCATCAAACTACAACAAGTATAGTGAAAACCAAACCATACAGAGTAGTAATTGAGAATCTGAATGTTAAAGGCATGATGAAAAATAAACATCTATCTGACTCTATAAGAAAACAATGCTTTTATGAATTTAAAAGACAGCTTGAGTACAAATGTAAACTTAGAGGAATTAAGTTTATAATAGCAGATAGATTTTACCCGTCATCAAAGACTTGTAGCCATTGTGGACGGATTAAGCATAATTTAAAGTTAAATGATAGAATTTACAAATGCAGTTGTGGATTTATCATAGATAGAGATTTAAATGCTGCTATAAATCTTTCAAAATATCAATTAGCATAGTATCAACCAAAATGATAATGCTAATATGTAGGATTCGTTGTATCCGAATTTACGCCCTTGGAGAGTTATACCAAACGAGAGTAGATATATTCAAAATCGGACTCATTGAATAGGGAATAAAATTTATAGGTGTTTATAGATATTTATAGATTTTTGGCAACGGGATAAAATGATTACAATTGCAATATGTGATGATGATAATTATATTTGTTCACAGATTGAAAAATATATATTAAATTATTCTAAGACAAAGAATATAAAATTTGATATTGAAGTTTTTTATTCTGGTGAATCTTTAATTAATTTCATAATAAAAGAACATAGTTTTGACTTAATATTTTTAGATATAGAGCTTATAACACAAACAGGAGTACAAGTAGCTAATAAAATAAGAAATGAGTTTGATGACTACTCAACTAAAATTGTATTTATAACATCTAAAGATGGATATGAACAACAACTTTTTGATGTTCAGCCACTCAATTTTATAAAAAAACCGATTGATTTTGAAAAATTAAAAAAATGTATAGAGCTTACAATAAAATTATTAGGTATTGATAATCAGATATTTGAGTACAAAAAAGGATATGATTTAATAAAAGTAAACATAAAAGATATTTTGTATTTTGAAAGCAAAAGAAAGAAAATTAAAATTGTAACACATAGTAATGAAGACTATTTTTATGGAAGTTTAGAAAATATTAAAAAAAGTTTGCCTAAGAGTTTTATTGAACCACATGGTTCTTTTTTGATTAACTTTGATAAAATTGAACGTATTACAAAAGATACGGTTTTTATGCAAGATGGTCTTGAAATTCCTTTAAGTCAAAGAAATCTGAAGAAAATTAGAAGTATAATGATAGAATTTGAAAGAGAGAAAAGAAATGCCAATATATGAATTTACTTATATCGCAACAAATCCTATTATAATTTTTGTTATTCATAGATTATTTCATGTGTTTTTAGGTGAAAAAGTTAAAAATAGAAAAACAGAAATCATATCGTATGTAATTTATTTTGTTTTATTATCAATAATAATTTTCATCACAAGAATACCAGTTATATTGTTAGTTTTTAATTTGTTGTCGTTTGTTTTAATTTCTCTTAATTATAAAGCATCTTTTTATAAAAAGATTATAGTTTCATCATTGATGTATTCATCTTTGCTTGTGGTTGAAATTATAGTGTCAATGATAATGGGATTTTTGAATATATCAATTTACAAAAATAGTTCATTTAATTCTGTTCTAGGCATTATACTAATACGAGCTATAAGTATGATATTAGCTTATTTGATAAGTAAATATAGCTACTCAAAGAAAAAAAGTTATGATTTGCCTAAAATTTATTATTTAGCATTTAGTATAATACTTTTTGGAACATTATACTTATTTATTAGCTCTTTAGAGAAGAACAATTTGAGTGTATATAATGTACTTATAAATGGTTTTATATTACTTATTGTGAATATTACCATGATAATAATTGATGAAAGAATATATAATTCAATTATAATAAATAATGAAAAAAATATTTTAAAACAACAAAATAGAGCATATGAAAATCAAGTTGAAATTATTAACCAATCTAATGAAAATGTTAGAGCAATAAAACATGATATTAAAAATCATATAATAATGTTAAATGAGTTATATAAGAGTGGAAATAAAAAAGAAATAGAAGATTATATCCAAAAAATATTAGATAATATAGAAAGTAATTCAATTTCCAAATCAAATAATTTTATAATTGATAGTATTATAAATTTTAAATTAGCTACACTAAAAGACACAGATACAAAAATAAATTTAGATATAAGTGTTTCTCAAAATATTCATATTTTAGCGTATGATTTAACAATTATACTTGGAAATTTACTTGATAATGCTGTTACAGCTATTTTAAAGTCAAAAGAAAAAAAACTTGATTTGATAATGAGTTGTAATATGGGAAATTTAATTATTTTAATGGATAATTCTTTTAATGGCGATTTAATAATAGAAAATAATAAATTTAAAACAACAAAACCTTTTAAATATGGTCATGGTATGGGATTTAACAATATATCAAATGTTTTAGAAAATTATGGTGGTGAAATAAGAATAGAACACACAAATAATACTTTTTCGGTAGCTGTTATAATTCCATATGAAGACTATAAACAGGAATAGAGTTATGTTCTATTTCTGTTTTTTCATCACTTGTTCCCTTAATTCAATCACTTGTTCCAAAAGTTCGCACAAAAATAAAAAAGGACTATAATGGTCATGTGGTTAGTTTTAATGGAATTTTAGGGAGGAATATCCAATGAAAAAGAAACAAAAGCTATTATATCTATTAGGAAGTGTGGTTGGCTCGTTTGCGTTGATGATAACATCACTGAATGTAAACACCACTTGTATGTTTATTGCACATCAACCTAAATTACCAAATTCAGCAAAAAAACTTCGTAAATTCTAATGTTTTCTACACAAATTGAACGACTGGCAGATGTAATAATTGAAAACAAGTTAAGTAAAACAAATGATAGAGAAATTATTATTTATGGACTAACCACAGGAATAGAAATAATATTTAATATTTTCACTACTATGATTTTAGGCTTTATTTTTGGGCTAGTTTTTGAAAGCCTAGTTTTCTTAATAGCGTTTTCGATGATAAGGACATATGCAGGTGGTTATCATTGTGTAAAAGCTATAAATTGTTATCTTTTTTCAAGCACAATTGTGATTTTAGTATTATCAATAGTTAAATTTACGCCAGATAAATATGTATTTATTA
>JAGHIZ010000032.1 GCA_017886875.1 Butyricicoccus sp.
GCCATTCATTTACTTCTGGAAGTATTTTATCTGTTATACGTGAAATTAACCCCTGTGAAATTTCTGAACCATATATCTCATAAATTGTATCTTCAATATCTCGCTGTGACATTCCTTTTGCATACATTCCCATGATTTTTTACCCAAGGGTACGCTTCGCAGTCTTCTATTTCATCTGTTCGTGTTTGCCTTTTGCTTATAATCTGTGGCTCAAATTCGCCATTACGGTCTCTCGGAATAAATATTTCACATTCTCCGTAGTCACTTGTTATTGTCTTTTTACCATAACCATTTCAGCTATTTCCTGAATTATTTCCTTTGGTTGAATTTTTTTCATATCCCAAATGTTCGTCCATCTCAGCCTCTAGCATTTGATCTATTGTTCCTGCAAAAAGACGTTTCAATTTTGACTGTATATCTGCTGTTGTTTTACACTCTGACATCAGCAATTTTACCAGTTCCATTTCTCTTTCATCTAATCCGTGTTTTCTATTTCTCATGCTTAATACCTCCTTGTCTTATTATGGGTATTATTGCCATTTACACGGTTAGTTATTCAGAACCAAATTTCATTTATTTTTGTCTATACTTTGGGGTTCACTTCATAAAAGTCTACTGCCTGTTTTTTAATCTTTTTTATAAAGAACCATAGATTCATATGGTCTTAAAATATTATTATTTTGAATATTACAGTCATTATAATTTGAAAGTATACATTTGAAACCAGATAAATCAATCGGATATTTCCAAGTTGTTTCAGTTTTATAAAACTGGTTTATTATAATCATTTGTTCATTTTTATATTTTCTCATATAAGCAAATACAGAGTCATGATTAACTTCTAACGGTATTATATTACCATAAGCAATAACATCATATTGCTTTCTTAGATTTATTAGCTTTTTATAATGATTAAATATAGAATTTTCATCATTTATCTGATTTTCTGCTGAAATATGCTTATAATTTGGGTTTACTGAAATCCAAGGTGTACCAGTTGTAAAGCCTGCATTTTCGCTTTCATTCCATTGCATAGGTGTTCGGCTATTATCTCTTGAATGAACTTTTAAAATCTGATATGCACTTTGTTCGCTTAAACCTTGATTTTTGAGAATTTCAAAATAATTCAAGCTTTCCACATCTCTATATTGATTTATATTTTCAAAATCAGCATTTGTCATACCAATTTCTTCGCCCTGGTAAATATAAGGCGTACCACGCATACAATGTATAACTGTTGCAAGCATTTTTGCAGACTTTTCCCAATATTCTGATGTATTGCCAAAACGTGAAACAACTCTAGGTTGGTCATGGTTACACCAGAAAAGCGCATTCCATGCATTATTTTTAGCCATTTCTGTCTGCCAATCAAATAATATATTTTTAAGCTTTTTAAAATCAAATGGTACTAAAACCCATTTTTGATTTCCTACAAAATCTACTTTTAAATGATGGAATGAAAAAACCATTGTCAGCTCGTCTTGGTCAGCACCTGCATACTTTACGCAGTTTTCAAGGTTTGTACTGGACATCTCACCTACTGTTATAATCTCTGCATCAGTTCCAAAAGTGGCTTTATTAAGCTCTTTTAAATACTCATGTACTCTTACACCATCAGTATAAAATTTGCGTCCATCGCCTTCAAAATCATCTTCATAGCATGATTTACTGATTAAATTGATAACATCAAATCTAAACGCTTTTACACCTTTATCTATCCAGAAACGTATTATTTTTTGCAGTTCTTTTCTAACATTTGGATTTTCCCAGTTTAAATCTGCTTGGGTTACATCAAATAAATGTAAATACCATTTACCTATACTAGGTACATATTCCCATGCATTTCCACCGAATTTACTTTCCCAGTTTGTAGGTGGTGTACCGTCTGCCTTACCATCTTTCCATATATAAAAATCTTGATAATATTTATCCCCTGCAAGAGATTTTTTAAACCATTCATGCTCAGTTGATGTATGGTTTAAGACCATGTCAAACATAAGTCTTATATCTCTTTTATTAGCCTCTTTTATAAGCTCATTAAGTTCTTCCATTGTGCCAAAGCTAGGGTCAATATTATAATAATCGGCAATATCATAGCCGTTATCTCTTTGAGGAGATACAAAAAATGGGGTAAGCCAAATATAATCTATACCCAAATTTTTAAGATAATCAAGCTTGGCTGTAACACCTGATAAATTACCTACACCATCACCATCTGTATCATAAAATGATTTAGGATATATTTGATAAACTACACTTTTTTTAAAATCATACATATTTTTATGCCTCTTTCCAAACTGCAACTGTTGTTTTTCCTGCACTTGCACTCTTTTCATAATTAAATTCAAAGTTTTTATTTGCATTTTCAGTGATAATTAACATTGTAGTTGTTTTATGACCTGCTTTAATAATTTTATCCTCTGAAAATTTGATAAGCGGCTGACCTACTGTTATTTTATCACCCTCATTGACAAACATTGTAAAGCCATCACCATTCATATCAACGGTATCTATACCAACATGTATTAAAATCTCAATTCCATTGTCAAGAGTTAAACCAAGTGCATGTTTACTATCGCTCATAACAAGCGAAACAGTAGCATTTGCAGGTGAAACTATTGTATTACCTGTTGGCTCAAATGCAACACCATCACCCATTACACCCTTTGAAAAAACCTCATCAGAAACATTGCAAAGCTCAATAACTTCACCATCTACAATAGCTTTTAATTCGTTTGTATTACTTTCGCTTGGCTTGTTATTGTTATTTGATAGTTTTTTACTACCGATTATAAATGTTAATACAAAAGGTATTACAATGGCAGCAACCATAGCTATAAAGAAATTAAACCAAAATTCTGGATAAATTGAAAGTATTCCTGGTAGACCACCTACACCGATACTTATAGCCACTACACCACTACCAATAGAAATCATAGCTGCAACTGCTGAACCAATCATACCACAAACGAGTGGAAAACCATACTTCATGTTAACACCAAATAGTGCAGGTTCTGTAACACCTAAATAACATGAAATACAAGCAGGAATATTTATCTGTTGTGCACGTTCATTCTTACGCTGTAAAACAGCCATTGCAAGTACGCTAGAACCTTGTGCAATATTAGATAATGCAATCATAGGCCATAGATTTGTACCATCATACATATTAACAAGTTGTGAGTCAATAGCATTTGTCATATGGTGCAAACCTGTCATAACAATAGGAGCATATAAGAAACCAAATATAGCCGCAAATAAAAGCTTTAATGGAGAGTTTAAACCCATATTTACTATATTTGCAATAAAGTCACCTATTTTCCAGCCGATAGGACCAACAACCGTATGTGCAATTAAAACGGCTGGCACAAGTGCACAAAATGGCACTACTACCATTCTTATTACTTCCGGACAAATCTTGTTGAAAAATCTTTCAAGATATACAAGTACAAAGCCTGCTAAAATAGCCGCTATAACTTGACCTTGATAACCTATCATTTGAACCTGTGCAAAACCAAAATCCCAAACTGGAATTTCTGTCGCTGTTGCAACTGAAAAACCGTTTAAAAGCTGTGGAGAAATCAGAGTTAAACCAAGTACAATACCTAAAATTTGAGTTGTACCCATTTTCTTTGTGATAGACCATGTAATGCCAACAGGTAGAAAATGAAATATTGCCTCACCAATCAACCATAAAAACTGATAAACACCACTCCAAAATACAGAAACATCTGTTAATTTTTGAGTACCACCATTTAATAAATTAACTTCGCCAATGATATTTCTAAAACCTAAAATCAAACCGCCACAAATAAGAGCTGGTATGATAGGTGCAAAAATTTCGCCTAATGTACCCATTATTTTTTGAAGTGGGTTTTGATTTGTTTTTGCCGCAGCCTTTACAGCGTCTTTGCTTACACCCTCAATACCTGCATATTTGGTAAACTCATTATAAAAATTTGCTACATCATTACCAATAATAACTTGATATTGTCCAGCTTGTGTAAATGTACCTTTTACGCATGGAATGTTTTCAATCTTTTCTTTGTCTGCTTTTTTCTCATCAACTAAAACAAATCTCATTCTTGTCATACAATGAGAAACTGCTCTAATATTGTCTTTCCCACCGATAAAATCAAGCAGTTGTTTTACTTCATTTTCATACATTTATAATAGCCTCCCCGTCATATTATATCAACTTGTTTAAACAAGTTTTATTGCTGATAATAGATTAAATTATTTGATAAGCTTTTTCAAGTGCATACTTTCACAAATAATGATTAACTTTTTTATGCAATATG
The DNA here is from genome assembly GCA_017886875.1 of Butyricicoccus sp. Lineage (GTDB taxonomy): Bacteria > Bacillota > Clostridia > Oscillospirales > Butyricicoccaceae > Butyricicoccus_B. Next base: position 4,302 of record JAGHIZ010000032.1, read on the forward strand.
CTTTGCACTTTTAATGCTATTTGAAGTATAATATTATTTAAATAATATTATTTTTTAAAAGGAATTTAACATTATGCCAAAAGCTAAATATGAACAGATATATAAGATATTAAAAAATAAGATAGAGACAGGTGAATATAAACCTCAAGAATTTTTACCATCTGAAAATACTCTTATAATTGAATTTTCATGTTCTCGTAATACTTTACGTCGTGCCATCTCTGAACTTGTTAAAATAGGTTATGTACAAACCATGCAAGGAAAAGGGGTATGCTGTATTTTTCAACCTACGGATAAAGCAACATTTACGCTAGGTACTATTGAATCATTTGCAGAGTCTGCCAAAAGAAATGGTTTAATAGGCACAAGTGAAATAATTAAATTTTGTGAATGTATAGCAGATAAAAAAATATCTGATTTGACAGGGTTTAAAGTTGGTGAACCACTTTATTACTTACAGCGTTTACATCTTATGAATGATATGCCTATGATTTTAAATCATAGCTATTTTAGACAAGATATTGCTAAAGGTCTAACATGTGAGATTGCTCAAAATTCGGTATATAATTATCTTGAAAATATACTTGGTATAAATATTGTTAGTAGTAAGCGTACTGTTACTGTTGAATATATGACGGAACTAGATAAGAAGTATCTTGATTTAGGGGAATATAATTGTTTGGCAGTTGTAAGCAGTCAAACTTTTAATTCTGATGGTATTATGTTTGAATATACTGAATCACGTCATCACCCTAGATATTTCCGTTTCCAAGACAATGCGATAAGAAAGAAATAATTTTTGATATATTAAAAACACCTCAAAAACGTACATTAAAATAGTGTACTTTTTTTGAGGTGTTTACTTTTTTGATAAAAAGTAATCTTTTTTTTATTTTAATTTGTGCTTGCACAAATCTAAAAAAACTTACAACAGGCGAGGAACAAAGAGGATAAGGATACATATAGTATATATAAATATATATAATATATAGAGGCTCAAAATGAAATTTTAAAAAAGGCGTTTTTTGAAACTTTTTTTTAACAATAATGCTTTAATTTGAAATAAAACTCATATAGTTATAATTTTTTAAGGCAAATGATTTTTTAGCTAAAGGTAGAAGTTTTACTATGCATAGGTAGAAGTTTTACTATGCATAGGTAGAAGTTTTACTATGCATAGGTAGAAGTTTTACTATCACTCCCATTTTATGGGAATTTTTTGGCGCTAAAGGTAGAAGTTTTACTATGTACCTTAGATTATTAAAGGTAGAAGTTTTACTATGTATTTTTAGTAAGTATTTGCTATAAAATGCCATTTTATAGCATTTTTATTGGAAAATTACACCAAAAAAATTACGTAAAAATATAATAATATTACAGTTATAATTTCTAAAGGTAGAAGTTTTACGATGATAATGTAAAAAAATGTAAAATAAACGACACATCTTTAAAGATTAGATGTGTCACATTCTATAATATTTTCTGGTATAATTTTGTTATCCGAAAAGAATATATTTATTTTATAAAATCTAACTCTACCCTTTGATTCTATATTATAATTTTGTATAAAGCCTTTTTCTATCCAATAATCAAGTATGCTAATTATAGATTCTCTAATTTTGATATATAAAAACTTTGTGTTTTTATTAGCATATTCATCATTGAAAAGTTCGTAAATGGATTCATACATAATACATTGCGGTAAAAGTGGATTTAATTTTAACATATTTATTTTTTGGATTAAAAATGTTTGAACTGTTAGCAATGTTTTATTTTTTTGTGTTGGTGTATCTAATAATTCAGATTTTATGCTTGAAATTTGATTTCTAAGTTTAGCATATTGTAATAATATAGGTTCAGCGGTAAAAGTAATAACTGATGTTTCAGTGCCATTTAAAACGGTATCTAGTTTTCTAAATTCCAAAAATCTACTTTGTAAAATTGCTTTACCAGATTTAAATTTATTTTTGATTTGTGAAAAATGACTTACTTCCTCACTTAAATCTATACGAACCTTAATTTTTTCTAATTTATTTATAGTTTCATCAATTTCATTTAGCATATTTTCACTTGGGTGATATGTACTTTTTTTGCCCATCATATTTCTAGCAATCATAGCAAGCGATATAGCATTATTGCCAACTGCAAGAAGTGAACAAATAGAGTCAAAAACACATTTATCAAAATAACTAAATCTATAATTTATAGATACATTTTGTGATACTTTAGTTATTTCATCTGGGTCAAGAGTTACTACTATTCTGGTTGTTACAGTATCTTTACTTCCCTTTTTCTCCATTTGCAATAACTGCTCACCTTTATTTATAATATCTTTATCAAGTAATGTATTTGATATTTTATCTCTTGTTAGAAGATTGGTTTTGGCAGTTATAGTAGTATTTCCTATTGGTACTTCATATTCAGCTATATCAATAGCATCAATAACACCCATGTTATTAAGACTATTGAATAATCCTATATTTGAGTAAAAATATTCTTCTTTATTTTTTATACTCATAAGTATCCTTTCTCAACTTTCCCAGTTGGGAAAGTTCAATCAACATTTTTGTATATAGGGTTATTTTTCAAATATTCATCTAAAGCATTGTTTATAATATCGTTGATATCATTGTAATATTCAGGCTTTATTTTAGATTTTATTGTGAGTTTTACTTTAGCAAGTCCACTTCTAAGTGATGAATCATAATTATTTGTTTTTTTAGGTTTTAATAAATCTTTTATGAGTTCGGTTGAAAGTGTTAAATTTTGTTCTTTAACATGTTTTTTTATATTTTGCAATTTTTCTTCTGTTAGCATAGATAATACAGGTATAAACATTTTCTGTTCATCATGTGTATATAGTGCAAGCTCATAACCAACTCTAAGAGAAATTTCTCTTTTATCAAGAGCTTCTATAAGAGTATCAAGCAAATTAGCCATTTTAATATATCTATAGTATTGTGTTAGAGTTACAGGCATTTTATCAGTTCCAACACTATCTGTTACTTTTATCGCAGACTCTAAATCTTTATTATTTTTAATTGATGGGTGATTTTGTGAGAACATATACCAACCGTAAATTGAGTCAGAAATCTTTGTAGCTCGCCTATGTAGATTTGTCAAAAGAAATATATCCATAGCCTTTTCATCAGAACAACCTCTATAAACTATTGCTCTGATTTTTTTTAGGCCTTTTAATTTACTTGCTTTTGCTCTATGTTCACCAGCTAAAATTTCATATTTACCAGAGTCTAACTTTCTTACAAGAATAGGTTCAAAAGCTCCTTCATTATCCATTTGTTCAGCAAGTGATTTAACTTCATCTTCTGACCATGGCGAAAAATCTCTATCACCTTTTCTTTGAAATGGTATTAGTTCATCTATTGGTATCATAAATAAATCATTTAAAGCTATTGCAGTTTTTGTAGCAGGTACAAGTGATGAATTAAATTGTTTAGGAGTAAGTGCACCAGTTGGCATTTGTAATTCATTTAAATCTTCATCTATATTATTTGCGAGTTTAGCAAACATATTATTTTTAGCCATAGAAATAACCAACCTTTATTAAATATTTTCGATACGATTTAAAAATTCATTATAAAAATCTTTATAAGCATCAAGCACACGAACTTTTCTACCCTCAAATAAATCCATTTTTAAAGCCATAGCTTCTGGTACAGCAACGCTTTTTGGGATAATAGTATTAAAAAGAGTAGTGCCCATAGCATTAGCTGTTTGAGCCATAAATTTTAGATAGTTTTTGGACAAGTTATTATTTTCATATTTTGAGATTAGCACACCTAGAATATTTATTTTTTGAGATAAGTCATTTGCTAGTATTGTTTTAATTGAGCGATTAAGAGCCAGTATAGCCTCTCTGGAGCTTTCTTCAGCAAAAGCTGGTATAATAACATTAACAACCGGACTAGCCAGCAGAACGCTTGTGAGGAGCCAGCCGAGGTCTGGTGAGGTATCGAATATAACATAGTCAAACCCATACTGTGAAATGCGAGATAGTTCACGTCTAATTCTATGTCTATCATCACTATCAGGGTCAAGTTGATTTTTATATCCATTCATTATGTAGTTATAAAGTCCTGTTGGGTCACCATCAAAAGCAGAAACATCTTCCATGCTAATAAGAGGCTTACCACTATAGCTATAAAGTCTATAATCAGACCTAATTATGCTTAAATTATCACTAATATTTATAATAGCTTGTTCGATTGGAAGTTCACCAGTAAGAACATGATACATAGATGGAGTTTGTTCATCAAATCTATTTTTTACAATGCCAAGCGATAAAGATAGAGTTTGTTGAGGGTCTACATCAATTACTAATACACGTTTATTATTTTCGGCAAGCATATGGCTAAGTGTACGGCATACAGTCGTTTTACCTACTCCACCCTTTTGATTAACAATTGCAACAGTTCTCATAAAAGATACCTCACAGATTTTAAATACTATTGAAATCAGTATAACATATCTAAATTACAAATAAAATATATGATTTCAAAAAAGCAGCGTATTTTTGAAATCAATAAAAAACAACTTTCCCAGTCGGGAAAGATAAAATATAAATTTCCGTAATAGCATAAAAAGTAACGCCATAGTTTTTGACGTTACTTTTTATGCTTATTTGTAATTATTTTTTGATTTTAAATATTAGTTAAATCAGAAAAATAATTAGCAAGTTTTTCAGCGATTAAATTACTATTTTCTAATGTGTCGCCAATAGCTGTTACATAAACTTTGAGCTTTGGTTCTGTACCTGATGGACGAATAACAGCCTCTAAGTCATTATCTAAGAAAAATCTAATAACATTTGATTTAGGAAGATTTATATTTTCTTTCTCACCATTAAGCTTAACCATTGTTGAATTTTGATAATCTGCAACAGCTAAAACTTTATAGCCTGCTATTTCATCTGGTTTATTATTTCTTACACCATTCATTAAATCTTGCATTTTTGCAAAACCAGCAGAACCTTCAAATGTAAAAGTAAGTAATTTGCTTTGATAGAAGCCATAAGTTTTATAAAGTTCTGAAAGCACATCTAAAAGGCTTTGACCTTGGCTTTTATAATATGCAAACATTTCGCATATTAAAAGAGAAGCATTAACTGCGTCCTTGTCTCTTACAAAACTACCACTTAGATAACCATAGCTTTCTTCAAAACCAAAGATATAACGATTTTCTTGACCAACTTTTTCAAGTAATCCAATTTGTTCGCCAATAAACTTAAATCCAGTTAGTACATCTATAAGTTCAACATTATAATGTTTTGCAACTTTTGCAGCCATAGGAGTAGTAACTATTGTTTTAACTGCTATAGGATTTTCAGGCATAGTTTTAGATTTTATACGCATTTTACATATAAAATCTAAAAGTAAAACACCCATTTCATTACCTGTTATAAGTTTATATTCATCTTTATCTTTAACAGCTATACCAACTCTATCACAGTCTGGGTCAGTAGCAAGCAATAAATCACTTTTTATTTTTTCTGCCCACTCAAGCCCTACATTAAGAGCTTCTCTGATTTCTGGATTTGGATAAGGGCAAGTAGGGAAATTACCATCAGGATTTTTTTGTTCATCAGGAATAGTTATATTATTAAAACCATGTTGTTTTAAACAATCTGGAACACAAGAAATTCCTGCACCATTTAAAGGAGTATAAACTATTGATACATCTCTTGAAATGTCTTTAGGTAAAACTGATACTTTGGCAATCTCATCAAAATATCTTTGTACAGTATCATCACCAATATATGAAATTTTACCTTGTTCAAGTAGATTTTTAAAATAACCTTTTTTTACATCTTTAAAAGTATCAACATTGTTTATTTCAGCTTGTATTTCCTTAGCCGCTTCAGTTGTAATCTGGCAGCCATCACTTCCATAAACTTTATATCCATTATATTTAGCTGGGTTATGGCTTGCTGTAACAACTACACCACCTTGACATTTAAGGTCACGTATTGCAAATGATACAGAAGGTGTAGGCATAAGTTTTGGATAAATATAAACTTTAATACCATTAGCAGCATAAATAGAAGCAGCAGTTTCAGCAAATAAATCAGAATGTATACGGCTATCATAACCAATAGCAACAGATGGATTTTGATAATGCTTTAAAAGATAATTACTACAACCTTGAGCCGCTTTTCCAACTGTGTAAACATTCATTCGGTTAGTGCCAGCACCAATTACGCCTCTAAGTCCACCAGTGCCAAATTCAAGTTCACGATAAAATCTATCTTCTATTGCTGCATCATCATCTTTTATGCTTGCAAGCTCATTATAAATTTCATCATTTTCTTTGGTATATTCTAGCCAATGATTATAAATATCTTTCATATTTTCACAACCTTTTTTATTTTGTAAGATTTGCAGCACCTATCATACCTGCTTGATTTTCATTTTCAGCGATAACTAATTCAGGAAGCTCTGAACATTTACCACCAAAGCAATCTTTTTGTAGACGTTCTCTTATTGGATTTAATAAAACATCTCTTTGTGCAGCTATTCCGCCACCAATAACAATTTTCTGTGGTCTTAGCATATTAACAATATTTACCATGCCAGTGCCAAGATTATATATATAATCGTTTACTATTTTCTGAGCTTTTTCATCATTTTGGGAAGCCTTTTCAAATACTTCATGTGGTTCTAAAGATTTACCATAAACCTTTTCTGTTTCTCTGCGTATTGCAGTTGCAGAAGCATATGCTTCAAAACAACCAGTTTTACCACATGTGCATTTTTCACCGCCATCTTTTATGGTCATATGACCGATTTCAACGCCGCCTAGCATACTTCCTTCAAATAGTTGACCATTTATAATAATGCCGCCGCCTACACCTGTTCCAAGTGTAATCATAACAAAACTATCGACATCTTTTCCTGCACCTGCAACAGCTTCACCAAGAGCCGCACAATCTGCGTCATTAGCAATGCTTATTGGTAATGGTATATATTTATTGAAGATTTCAGCTATTTTAACATTTTCCCACATTAGATTATTGGAATACATAACCATACCAGCCTTTTTATTAACAAGACCAGGTACACCAACACCAATTTTCTCGCATTGGTCTATTGAAATATGATTTTCTTCCATAAGATTTAATAAACCTTTTGCAATATTTTCTATAATTGTTTCAGCTTTATCAACACCAGTTAAAACCTTTGTTTCAACTACAACATTATTATTTTTATCAATAATACCGATTTTTGCTGATGTTCCGCCTATATCAATACCGATTTTGTAAATATCTTCTTTTGCTCTTATAGTGGTAGCAAGAGCGTCACATACACCACAAATTTCATATGCTCCACTACCTGCTGGCAGGAATAAACTATCGCCCTTTTTATATTCAATGCTAGAATATTGGTTTTTAATAGTGCCATGACCATCTAAAATAAGTATGCTTAGGAATGAATTATCTGTTACGACACCCTGCATTTTATCAAAAGTTTTTCCATCGAGATTGATTTTATCAACAGTAAAATAATCACAATCCGCAATATGAGGATACATATTACTTGTTGGTTTTGCAGGTGTGCGTTTTGTTACATCTACAGCTTGATTTATATGTAAATCTCTTTTTTTGCCATCTTTACCAACACGCCCAAAATCATAAACTCTGTATGTAACATTAGAATTTTGCTGAATTTCTGCAATTATTATATTTTTACCTATTGCATGTATAGTACCTGCTTCAATAAAGAATACATCACCTTTTTTAACAGGTTTTGCACTTAAAACCTCAAGCAAGGTATCATTTTTAATTCTTTCCCTGAATTCTTCTTCACTTATTTCATCTTTGAAACCATGGTATAAAAATGCATCATCAGCAGCATCTACTATATACCACATTTCAGTTTTACCATACTGACCTTCATTTTTTAAAGCATATGTGTTATCTGGGTGTACTTGAATAGATAAATCATCTTTAGCATCAATAAACTTGATAAGTATAGGAAAATCGGAAAATCTATTGCAGTTTTTGCCTAAAACATTATAATCAGCTTGCTCAATATACTCTCTAAGGGTTTTGCCCTCATATTTTCCATTTGATATCACAGAAGCACCATCTGGGTGACATGAAAGCTCCCAAGACTCAGCTAAGATATCGCCATCAAACTCCTTGCCATATTGCTCAACTAGCTTATGACCGCCCCAAATATAATCTTTGAATGCTGGTTTTAGTTTTAAAATTTCCATAATAAATACACTCCCAATCAATTAAAATTATTATTTATTTTTCTATTTCATATCCACAGTATTGTAAAACAAGTTCACAGAACATTGCATTAGCCCAAGAGAACCATTCTCTTGTATATTCCTCTGGTTTATCCACATTAAATCCTTCATGCATAAGACCTTTACCGCCATCTGTTGCAATCATTCGTTTAATAACATTGTATTTTTCTTCTTTTGTTTTTGCTGTTAAGCCTTCTATTGCCATAGAAATATGCCATATATATCTAACAGGTGTATGAGGGCTACCTATACCAGAAGCTTTTTCACCAACATAATAATAAGGATTTCTTTCACTTAATATAACCTTGCGTGTATTGTCTTTTAATTCCTCTAAGGAAGGTTTATAACCTAAGTATTCCATAGCGAGTAAGCTTGGTACATTAGCGTCGTCCATTATATTAAACTGACCAAAGCCATCAACTTCATATGCAAAAGCGTTTCCAATACCCTCTATCATAGTAATACCATATTTTTCAATAGCATTTCTAATTTTTACCGCCATTTGTTGGGCTTTTTCTCCTATATCTGCGATTTCAGGCATTATTTTTGATATCTCTTTGATATATTCCAAAATAACAACAGCAAACATATTTGATGGTATTAGATAACCATAGGTACATGCATCGTCGCTAGGTCTAAAGCCTGACCATATAAGCCCAATATCTGGTTTTACTAATGCTCCCATACCATCTCTTGATAATGTATCAGTATAGAAAGTATTTTTTCTTATAAAGTGATATTTTGAATTTTGCTCATGGTTCATTTCGGTTTCAAAAACATCAATGATTTTAGTTATACCATCTACAAAATTTTTATCAAAGTGTTTTGTTGTGCCAGTATTTTTCCATAAAAGATATGCAAGTTGAACTGGATAACAAAGAGAGTCAATTTCAAATTTTCTTTCCCAAATCCATGGTCCCATATTTGTTTCATCTTTTTCCCAGCAGTTTCCATTAGCTTCTTGGTTAAATGCATTTGCATATGGGTCAATGTTTATGCAGAAAAATTGACGTTTTACAAGTCCCTCTATAAGCTCTCGTATCTCCTCATCTTCTTTAGCTAAAATAATATAAGGTCTTAGCTGTGCTACGGAGTCTCTAAGCCACATAGCAGGAATATCACCTGTTATAACATATGTAGTTCCATCTTCCATCTTCTTCACAGTTGTATCAAGTGTATTTGTATAACAATTTTCAAATACTTCTGCAATTTTTGGTTCGTTTTTGAAAGTTTCCTTGACTTTTTCAAGCATATTTTGTATTGATTTATGTAAAACTTTTTCCATTTTGTTCACCTCTTATATATTAAGCTTTTATTTCTATGGTGTCAAACCAAACGGTTTCACCCATTTCTTCAAGTGTGATTTTAACTTTTCCTGTTTCTGTTTTAAAGTTCATTTGCATATCCCATACGCAAAAAGCATCATAAGGAAGATTTATAATTATATCTTTCTTTTCACCGCTTTTTAGCCAGACTTTGTCCATGCCCTTTAGTTCTTTTACTCGTCTTACAACACTGCCTTGTAAACCAGATATATAAACCAGTGGAACTGCATAGCCGTCAAAATCGCTTACATTAGTCACTGTGGCTTTAACATTAACACCTGTATTTTTTAATTCGTCTAAACTTATAGTGTTATTTATAGTTACATTAGTGTATTCAAATTTACTATAACTTAAACCATCACCAAAAGTAAATTCAGCACCATCATTTTTATCATAATAATGTATGCCTTGATATGAATTTTTAAAATTATAGTATGCAGGTATTTGACCACTACTTCTAGGGATTGATATAGGCAATCTGCCAGATGGATTTACTTGACCAAATATAACTTCAGCTATTGCTTTACCGCCAAGCATACCAGAATAGAAAGAATATATAATAGCATCTGATTTTTCTGCTATATCGCCCATTGCATATGGTCTACCACCATTAACTATTGTTATAACTTTCTTTCCAGTGTTTAGTATAGCATGTGCAAGTTTTCTCTGTGCATATGGAAGTTCTATTTCAGAGGCATCAACACCTTCACCACAATCCATAGAAACCCCATTTTCAGAAACTGCTGCACCATTTGTATCAAAGCTGACTTTGCCAAATCGGCTTGAGCTACCGCCAAGCACAAGGAAAACTATATCGCTTTCATTTGCAACATTAACAGCTTCATTTATCATACTTTCATTTACATCAGTTAATAAACTACCCTGTGCAAATTTAACATCTATATTGTGTTTATCTGCAATATCTTTCACACCAGTTAAAATAGTTTTACATTTTTTCTCGTTTACTGGTGGAGTATAGTCACCCAGTTGATTATATATTTCATCAGCATTTGGACCAATAACAGCTATTTTTTTAATATCTTGTTTAATAGGGAGTATATTATTATTTTTGAGTAAAATAACAGTTTCTCTTGCAAGATTAAGTGCTTCAGGATATTTTTCAAAATCAAAGCTTTCTAATTCTTTATCTTCATCAATAAATGGATTATCAAACAGTTCCATTTCAAATTTCATTTCAAGAATTCTTAAAACCGCTTTGTCAAGTTCCTCTATTGATATATAATCTTTTTCTATTGCTTTATCTAAATTTCCATATGCGGTATCCCATAAACCAACATCAACACCAGCTTTTAATGCAATAGCACCAGATAAAACATTATCACCTGTCATAGTATCTAGTCTATCTAAAGCACAGCCGTCAGCCATTACAATACCATCAAAGCCCATTTCTGAACGCAAAATATCAGTTAAAAGCTTTTTATTAGCATGGCAATATACACCATCAATTTCGTTGTAAGCCGCCATAACACCTTTGACATTATGCTTACAACATTCTTTCATTGCAGGAAGGTGTATTTCTCTTAACTCTCTTTCACCTATTCTTGCTGCACTTGCATTTACTCCGCCTGTGCCTTCACCCTGTGCCGCAAAATGTTTTGCTACAACATTTACACCTTCATTTTGCACCGCTTGTACAACCTCGCCAGCCATTTGACTACAAAGCCAAGGGTCTTCTGAAAAACATTCCTCTGTTCTTCCCCATCTTGGGTCTCTAGCTACATCTAGTAAAGATATAAGAGCTAAATGAACACCCATTTGTTTAAGCTCTTTTGCACAAACAGTATATGCATCATGTACTAATTTTTTATTAAAGCTTGAACCCATCGCAAGGTTTACAGGTAATAAATAACTATCTAATGCTTGGTGACCATGTGGGCATTCACTGCTCATCATTGCAGGTATTTTCAGTCTTGAATTATCAAGCACATATTTTTGCATTTTATTATATGCTTTAATAGCTAGTTTTCCATAAAGTCCATTTGTATAATTTTTTTCAGACCAAGGGTCAGCACGATAAAGACCATACAAAATGCCAAGTCCACTGTATTTTTCAACTTCATTTTTGAATGTATCATCAAATATAATATCATTATCTTTTACTTGATAAATCTGAAAACCATAAAGCTTTTGATTTAACTGACCTACTTTTTCTAAAACAGTCATTTGTTTTAATAATTTTTCAGCCCTCTGTTTTGCTGTTTCTGATACATAGTTCATTTTCTCACGCTCGCTTATCATTTTATATATTCTCTATCTTTATTATAAGAGGAGATTTAATGTTAAACAAAAAATCTCCTCTTTTTTAAAGTGCGTTAGTTTTATTTAAATTTAACCTTATAAGTTTTAACTTCATATGGTTTGATTGTGAATTTAAAGCTATTATTATCAAATGCTAAATTGCTTTCTTCTTCTTCCATAAGATTACATTCAATAACACTTGAAATTTCATTCATATCAAATGTAAGTTTAGCATTTGTTAAGCTATTTTCACACTCATACATTCTTATGATAATACCATCATCACATTCTGAATGTTTTACAGTTTCAATAATTACATTGTCCTTATCAACAGATACAAATGATTTTCCGCTGGTTTGTAGTGCACCATCAGCAAAATAAGCCTTTTGATTTAACTTGTAAGCCTCTTGTACAGTTGTATTTGCTCTCCAATAATTTTCATGTGGATATAAGGAGTAAGTAAATACATGTTCTTCTTGGTCAGCGGTCTTGTTTGGTTCAATGCCTGATTTAATCAGTGTAAGAGCCATATTGCTATCCTTAGCAGAATGACCATATTTACAATCATTTAACAAGCTAACGCCATAGTTACCTTCTGAAAGGTCCATCCATTTTTGAGCACAGCTTTCAAATCTAGCTTCTTCCCAACTTGTGTTTGTATGGATTTTTCTCTTTAGGTTACCGAACTGCACATCAAATGTAGCTTCATCTGTATGAATATTAACAGGGAAATGAACTTTAAGCAGTGTTTGATGTTCTTTCCAATCAACCCATGTTTCAAAGTCAATTCTTCTGCTGTTAGCATAAAAATGTATTTTTTGCTTTATAACAGAATTACTCATGCTACGTGTAATTTGTAATGTTGCACGTACTGGACCTTTTTCAATCCATTCAATGTTATCAGCCTTGGTGATATCCCAGTATTTTTCTGAGTAATACATATCAATATCCCAACAATCATAATGCATAGGCTTGTCTTCATACATACGCATAAGATTAGCTTTCATACCTGATTGAATAACTTCTCTTTCACATTTCTTGTCAAAGATAGAAGTTATTAAGCCGTTTTCATCAAATTCAACATGATAGAATGGAGTATCAATACTTGTATCCTTTACACAAAGTGAATTTTCACACTCAAAGTTATTATCCTTAGTAAAGCTCTTACCACCCTTAGAAGGAATATCGCATACATATGTAATTGAACCGTTTTCAGTTTGTTGAACAGGATATTTATTGCCATTTGCATCAACAATAGCCTTTGCATCACATTGCTTTAGCTCAACAATATCATCTCTGTTAAAACCAAGAGTATTAAATATTGTCACTGTGTTGTCCTGTTTTTCAACTAAGCTATTTAGTTTGTTGTCAATTAATTCAGCTAAACGATTTTCAATATGCTCATATTCTTCCTTGGTTACTTCATAAACTTCTTTTATAGATGAGCCTGGAAGTATATCATGGAATTGGTTCATAAGTACATTTTTCCAGATAGCTTCCATTTCTTCTTTTTCATTTGTATTTGTAAGAACTTGCATAAGCTCGGTATCCATTAGAAGTTGTTCACATTTACGGTTTGAACGTTTATTTCTGCCCATAGATGTATATGTGCCTCTGTGATACTCGAAGTATAGTTCACCTTCCCAAACAGGTAAGCGATTATTATTTTTAACTCTTTCCTCAAGTTCTTTAAAATATTTTAATGAAAATTCTTGACGTACTTTTGGTATACCCTTTATGCCTTTTTCCATACGTTTTGATGTTTCAAGCATATCTCTTGTAGGGCCACCGCCGCCATCGCCATAGCCAAATGAAATAAGAATATCATTATTTATATCCTTGTTTTGGTATCTGTGCCAACCGCCCATAATTGCATCTGGGTGTAGCATACCATTATATGTTGTAAAGAAATTCTTTTCATCTTGACCAACGCCAAGAGTAGTTATAAGATGGGTTAATATTTCGCTGCCATCTATACCTCTCCACATCATTGTGTCATATGGTACTTTATTGATTTGGTTCCATGCAAGCTTGGTTGTCATGAAATACTTTATGCCACTTCTTTTCATTATCTGAGGAAGTGCACCAGAATAACCAAATACATCAGGTAACCAGAGGATATAATTATCTACGCCAAATTCATCTTTAAAGAATTTTTTACCGTAGTAGAATTGACGAACTAATGATTCACCGCTTGTTAGGTTGCAATCTGCCTCAACCCACATGCCGCCTTCTGGCTCCCAGCGACCTTCTTTAATTCTTTGCTTTACTTTTTCATAAACTTCTGGATATCTATCCTTTAAGAATTGATAAAGCACAGGTTGACTGGACATAAATCTATAATTTGGGAACTCGTCCATAAACTTTAGAACAGTAGAAAAACTTCTTGCAGTTTTTTCTCTTGTCTGTGCAACAGTCCACCACCAAGCAACATCTATGTGAGTATGACCGATACATGTTGCAATAACATCATCATAACCTGCCATATCTTCATACATAGCTTTTTCTATATACTGTGTAGCTTTTTCAACACTTTCATAGAAATCTTGAGAATATGGGGTTCTAAGGTCGATTAAATTTATAGTATTGTTAAGTACAGTTACTAAGTCCTTACGAGTTTTGTCATCTTCTGGCATACGTGAAAATGCACGTCTTGGAACTTCAATGTCATAATATAGCTTGTTTATTTTATCATCTTGAACAGCGAGTTCTAGTGTAAATGAAAGTTCTGCAAACATAATGCCTGTGTATGCTTGTAGGTCTATTACATAAGTATCACCTGCTTTTGCATTATCTGCAAGCATAGCCATTTGGTGATTTATATCTAAACCTTGTGTAACTTCACCATTTACAAACATTAAAAATTGAGGGTTTTTCGCATCGTCCCAGTGGTCAACCTGAGTTGCAGCTTTTAAAAACACAGTCTTATTATTGAAATTTTCTGGGATAGTGATTTTAGAACGGAACCAATAATGCTCATCTGTTCCATACCAGTGCATATTTTCGCTGTCAAAATTCTCCCATTCACCTTCAGCCTTATCTGCTTCTTCTGGTGTAAAGTATAATCCTTTTTTATATTGTATTTCTTGTACTTTTATTTTCTCACAGAAAATAAGTTGTTTTAATTCTTCGCATATAACAGAAATACGATTTTCAATAAATTTCATAAGGGTTCTCCTGATAAACCAAGTTTTTAAAATGCATTTTCCTTAATATACTTTAACATATCGTCAACAGTTGTAAAAGCAAGACCTGTTACAGTATCAGCACAGCCATAATAAATTGCAATTCTACCAGTGTCAGCATCTGTAAGTGTAGCACATGGGAACACAACATTTGGAACATCGCCTACACATTCATATAGCTCATAAGGTGCAAGAACATAAGCTTTAGAACGTTTAATAACTTTCCATGGTTCATTAATATCAAGTAAAGCTGCACCCATTCTATAAACAAATCCATTACAGGTGTTAATTACACCATGATAGATAAGAAGCCAACCTTCATCAGTTTCGATTGGAACTGGACCTGGACCAATTTTGGTGGACTGCCATGCAGATGCATCATCTTTAAAGGTTGACATTACATGTCTGTGATGTCCCCAATATTCTAAATCTGGGCTTTGGCTAAAGAAAATATCACCAAATGGAGTATGACCTGTGTCGCTTGGTCTGCTAAGCATAGCATATTTACCGTTTATTTTTCTTGGGAATAATACGCCATTTCTGTTATATGGAAGAAAAGCGTTTTCAAGTTGATGGAATGTTTTAAAATCAAATGTATAAGCTATACCAATAGTAGGACCATGGTAGCCATTGCACCAAGTGATATAATAACGGTCTTCAATAAAACAAACTCTAGGGTCATATCTGTATTCACGCTTTGTTACTTCAGTATCTCCCTCAAAAACGATTGGTTCATGATTTATTTCCCAGTTTATGCCATCTTTTGAGAAACCAGCGAAAATGTCCATACTTACACATTTGCTATCACAACGGAACACGCCTGCATATCCATCGCCAAAAGGAACAACAGCACTATTAAAAATACTGTTAGAAGTTGGAATAGCATTTCTTTGAATAATTGGATTTTGATTGTATCTCCATATAGGCATATTGTAGCCTTCTGGTTTATCCTGCCATGGAATATTTTTTAATGATTGTCCTATAATTTTAGCCATAATTTTCTCCTTACTAGATTAGGGGCATCTCTAAATTTTGAAATGCCCCTTTTCTACTTGTTTTTACTATTTTATATCAATTATGATATATTTTACTTGTTTGCAAAGAACTCATCTACTTGCTTTTGAGCTTCTTCTCTGATTTTATCCCAACCAGCAGTTTCTAGCTCGCTCTTAATTGTTTCAATAAGTTCTCTTGGGTCTTGTGCACCTGTAAAGTATTCTGGATAGTATTTTTCGTATACAGCATTACAGTTTGCAATTTCAGTTTGAATATTTGTCTTATCAAGGTTAAAACCAATCATTGGTGAAGGTTTTGCATTTTCATTTAACTGCTTAACTTCTTCCCACTGATTAATTTCATCAGTAACCTGAGTTGAAGCTGTGAAGTAGCTTGCTTGTGTGTAGCTAGCCATTGCCCAGTCGGAAGTTAATCTTTCAACCTTTTTATCTTCGGTGTACTGCCAGTCAGAACCTTCTACACCATAGTAGAATAGGTCTCTTAGGTATGTATCAGTATTTAATAGCTGTAAGAACTTTAGAGCTTCGTCTGGGTGTTGACTACCAGAGTAAATACCATTTATAGAACCTTGAACTGTTTTGTTAGAAAGAACTGTATCGCCGAACTGAATAGCTTCACAGTTTTCAATACCAAAGTTAGGACCCCAAGTGGTCTTAGCTGCTGCACTCCAGCCCTGAGCTACGAACATCATATGATATTTATTTGTATCGTCAGCTGTTGGAGCGTCACCATTTATAAGACCTTCAGAATACATTTTATGAACAATATCTAAATCCTTTAGAATTTCTTCATCTTCAAGTGGGTTTACAACTGTATGGGTGTCATCATCATATCTAACACCAACAACCTGTGTGCCAGAGCTTAAATCGTCAAAGTACATATCAACTAATACTTTTAGACCAGATTTAGACATAAAGTAAGGTGCTGTTCCTTCACCTTCTTTAATCTTTTGAAGTGCTGGATATAGAGTTTCTAAATCTTTTATTTGAGTAATATCAATACCATACTTATCAGCAACATCTTTATCCCATACAAAGTATTGAGTCATAGAGCTATCCTTGTATGTAGGGATACCATAAATTTTATCGTTAACTGCTACTGCATTCCAGTAATCTTCTGGTAGTGATTCATAAAGCTCAGGTGTAACTTCCTTTACCTTATCAGTAATATCTAGGAATACGCCATTAAGAGCTTCTGTGCTATAACGTGTTTGGTCTGTGAATAGGATATCAAAATATTCACCAGAGTTTGTAATAACACTTCTTCTGTTGTCCCAATCGCCCCATGGAACAATCTCCATATCAATGTTTATACCAAGCTTTTCTTCTAGATATGGATTAACTTGCTCAAGCCACTCATCATAGTTCTTTGGCATACCGTTACCAACAGCAACCCATTTTAGAGTAACCACATCTCCGTCAGCTGATGAACCATTGTTACTAGAACCACAACCGGTCATCATTCCTGCTGCAATAGCTGCTGACATAGCTAATGCCACTGCTTTTTTTGCTTTTCTCATAATGAAAAACCCTCCTTTAATTTATGTTATATCCATTATCCCTTTACAGCACCAACTGTCAAACCAGAAATAAAGTACTTCTGGAAGAATGGATAACAACATGCGATTGGAACAATAATAATCATAGCCATTGCCATTCTTGCACCTTCTCTAGGCATTGAATTCATATATTCAACCATTGAAACGCCAGCGGCTGGATTATTTGCCATCATTTCTATATTTCTCTGTATATTATCAAGTAAAGCCTGTAAAGAATAAATATCTGGGTTTGTAATATACAGTGATGACTGGAACCAGTCGTTCCAATAAGCAAATGTTAAGAACAATGCTATTGTTGCAAGCATAGGCTTAGCAAGTGGAAGTGCTACTTTCCAGAAAATCTGCATTTGTGTTGCACCGTCTATCTGTGCCGACTCAATAAGTGATTCTGGAATATTTGTTTTAAAGAATGTTTTACATATAATTACATTAAACGATGATACACATAGTGGCCAAATAAGAGCCCAAATGCTATCTTTAAGACCTAAAAGCTGTGTATTTACTACATATGATGAAAGCATACCACCATTAAAAATCATTGGTATAAAAACAATCATAGTAAAGAAGTTGTTTAGTTTATATGTACTTCTTGATAGAACATAACCCATAAGAGTAGTGAGCATAACACCAATTATTGTGCCAACAACTGTTACAAATATTGATACGCCTAATGCTCTTATAATTGTTTCCGACTCATCTAAAATAAATTTATAAGCATCTAGTGAAAATTGCTCTGGAATAAATCTATAACCGTTTAATTTTATTGATTCTTCAGATGATATAGAAATCATAAATACAAACACAACAGGTATAATGCATACTGCTGCTAATATAACAAACAATACATTAAAAAGTGCATTGCTGGTTTTTGATACTCTGTTTAGTTTACAATCAGAGTCTTGAAATTCAAATTCTTTTTTCTTTGTCAGCATATTATCTTTCTCCTATATACCACTTATATAATAGAGCTTTCTTCATCTATCTTCTTAACAATCGCATTTGCAATAAGTATTGTTATACAGCAAGATACTGACTGGAAGAATGTAACAGCTGATGTCATTCCAATTGGAGTTGCCGATTTAATGGCATTGTATACATATGTATCAATAGTTGCTGTTGTATTGAATATTGAACCACTTGCACCTTGAGATAGCTGGAAGAACAAACCGAAATCAGAATAGAATACTTTACCTACATTCAGAATGAACATCATTATAATTACTTTTTTGAGGCATGGAAGTGTTATATTAACAACCTGTTGCCATTTTGTCGCACCATCAATTGACGCAGCTTCGTAAAGTGTTGTATCAATACCAGATATGCTTGATAAATAAATAATCATGTTATATCCGGTTGTTTTCCAAAGATACATAAATACTAAAATAAATGGCCATACATTACTAGACATATACCATTGTATTGGGCTACTGCCTGCATCTCTTAGCATACTGTTAATAAGACCATTGTCCTGATTTAAAAATGCATCTAAGAAATATGAAACTACTACCCATGACATAAAATATGGGAAGAACATAAGTGTTTGGTAAACTTTTGATTTTCTTTTGCTGTGGAGCTCGCTAATCATAATTGCAAGAGCAACCGCAAAAATCATACCAACAACAATAAATACAAGGTTATAAACGATTGTATTTCTCAGTATTACAAATAGGTCGTTTGATTTTATCAAAAACTCAAAGTTTTTAAAACCTGCCCAGCTACTATTTATAACATTTTCTATAAATGATTTTCCCGGCATGATTTTGTAATCTTTAAATGCAATAATCAAACCGAACATTGGCAGGAATGAAAATAAAACATACCATATGGCTGTTGGCACTGCCAGAAGGGTTAATTCAGTATCATTTCTTGACCATTTACCCTTAATATTTTTTTTTTCTTTTTTTGCCTTTGTCATAAAACTAAATACATTCCTTTCCTTCTTTAATTTCTCTTACTGAGCTTCTATATATAATCTGCCCCGGAACTCGGAAAACTTCTCCTCCTTTCTTCTCACGGTTATTCATACATTTATTTATACATTGAACTGTTGTTTGTCCTATTTTTTCCATATTAACAGCTACTGTGGTAAGCGGTGGCTCACATATTGTAGCATATATAGAATTGTCGAACCCAACCACAGAAATGTCTTCTGGGACTTTTATTCCTTTTGATTTAAGAACCTTAATGAGTTCAAAAGCAGTTTCATCGCAGTTACAAACAAAGGCTGTCGGTAAATTGTTAGGAAGTTTTAATTCTAAAGCAACTCCGTTTTCATCTCTATCAGGTATAATCCATTCATCTTTTGGTTTTACACCGTTTTCGATTAATCTTCTCATATATCCGAGGTATCTATCTGTTATACTTGTTGTACTTCCTATTGTTCCAACAAATCCTATATCATTATGACCATTTTGTATAAGATAATCGGTTATATCGTATGTGCTATATATATTTTCTGTTACAACTGAATCAGATTGATGCCTTTCATCATATACATCTACATAAACTTTAGGCACATCTACTTCACTAAACTTTTTTTTGATTTCAGGGTCTAATATACCTAAGAAAATCAAACCATCAAATATTACAGGGTCAGTTAATGCTTTAAAATCGTTTTCAAGGGTATCTCTATTTGGCGTTATCATTAGACTTGAATACATATATTTTCTAAATTCACTGATAATTTTTTCACACATTCCTATGTAAAAACGTCCTTCATTACCAGTATTAAAACGCTCTCCCATGATAATACCTATCTTTTTAGTTTTCCTTTTTCCATAGTTTGGGAGTACATAACCATATTTTTCAGCAGTTTCATATATTTTTTTCTTTAATTCACTGCTTACACCATCTTTTCCATTGAGTGCTTTTGAAACAGTTACCTTGCTTATCCCTAATTCATTTGCAAGTTCTTGCATAGAAACAGTATTTCTAATAGCCATCTTAAAAGCCTCCCTTAAAAATGTTTCCTAACATCTTTGCGTATATAATAACACACAAATTATAGTTTGTATAGGTTATTATTTATTTTCATTAGTATACATAATTTATACCAAAATTTTTTGTTAATAATGCATATATAATAATTATTTTTTCTGAGTTACAATCAGAGTAACTCTTGAAAATGTTACCTAAATTATGTAAACCTTTACACTTTATCTTTATTACTTCAATGTATTTTGTTATACTAGAGTAAGAATACTTTTATAGGAGTTTTTTGTTTATGTTTAAACTTGATTCTGCGTTTGTACGTTTTTTAAATCTTATTGCTGATATTTTTATCTTGCATGTTTTATGGTTTATTCATTCCATTCCAATAATAACAATAGGTGCTTCCACTACAGCTCTTTACTATTCGATGATGAAAAGAATAGATAATGATAGAGGCAGCATTTTTTCAAACTTTCGCAGTTCTTTTAAATTAAATTTCAAGCAATCAACCATACTTTGGTTAATAGAAATCGTTGCTATAATTGTTTTAGTAATAGATTTTCGTTTTTGCTTGTTGTTAACATCAAATGCTAGAAACATTTTTATGACATTGTATATGGTGGTTTTAATACCTGTTTGTTTTATTTTAATTTATCTGTTTCCAATTCAATCAAAATTTGAAAATAATATTAAAACAACAATCAAAAATGCATTTATAATGTCTATATTAAATCTTCATTACACCATTATTTTATTTTTTATACCTGTTCTTTTTTTGGTAATATGCTTTTTCTTCCCTCCATTTATTACAATTTTATTTATAATGGGATTTGGAATTTATGCATACATATCTTCTTTGTTATTTACAAAAATTTTCAAAAAATATATAACTGAATAATATTTAAATGCTGTATGTGAGTTTTATAAAGCTTACATACAGCATTTTTTTGTCTAAATAGCAAAATATTATTAAAAAAAATATTTTATTAAACAATTATAATAAATATTTTTGAAAAAGTTTTTTGATTGTGACTATTTTTTTGTTTGAAGTATATAATTTATATTTATATTTTTTGTTAATAATAGACATATTTCTTTTGAAATGTTTGCTTACAATTATTATTGTTTGCTAACTTTTGCCTTTTTTCTGCTTGACTTTTTATTTTCAATAAAGTAAACTGTTCTCACTTAGTACAGTTAAATGATTGCAAAGGAGGTTGTTTTTTTAATATAACTGTGCTGTTTTTTGTGTTTTAGCAGAAATATTGTACTTTTTGAATTAAAAAGGAGTGTATGTAATGAGAAAAAGAGATAAAAGAGCTATAGCCACTGCACTTACAACAGCTATTGCACTGGGATATGCTGTACCTGCACATGCAAGTGACACTTTACCATATCTTGGTGAAAGTGCTAAAGGTGAAAATCAACCATATCAGCATGGTTATAGAGCTGAAGATTTTCTAAATTGGAGTCCAGAAACTGACCCATATGCTGAATATCTTAGAGCAAAAGTACCTTTACAAGATAGAAATGAAGCCTTATCTGCAACACAAGCAAATCCTAATTTAAGTTCCGAAACACAGTTTTTTACATTAGCTGGCGATTATGGCAATGCTTTCTTTGATAGTTACCCATACACAAACGAGTTTAGCCAGTATTTATTTAATTTCTGGCAATATACTGATTATTATGGTTCTTGGCATGGTATGCCTACAGAAGAAGTTCCATATGAGATGTATAAAGATGAACGTGGAGTTACAGATGCTTGGCAATTTAGAAAATTTGAATTTGGTCTTGTAAATACTCCAAACCCTGGATATACAAATGCTGCACATAAAAATGGTGTTATGTCAATCGGTTGTATTTTCCTTCCTCGTACAGGTTTAAAACACACCGTTTTACTTACTCAAGATGAAAATGGCAATTTCCCATATGCTGAAAAATTGATTGAATTTTGTAATTATTATGGCTTTGATGGTTGGTTTATCAATCAAGAAGAAGATATTCCTGAAGATGATATACAACTTTATAAAGATTTTATGCAACAAATCAAAGATGCAGGCTTATATGTTCAGTGGTATGACTCTGTTATTGATACAACAGGTGAAATTGATTACCAGAATGAATTTAATGAACTTAACTCATCATTTGTTTCAGATGGTAAAGAACAATATTCTAATTCCATTTTCTTAAATTATTGGTGGAATGCACAAATGCTTCAAGACTCTGCTAAACACGCTACTGAACTTGGGTTAAATCCTCTTAACTCTGTTTTTGTAGGCATTGAAGCTGGCGGTGACCGTTGGGAGCAAAAATATGATTTAAGATGGAATTTAGATTCCGATGGAAATTCTCTAAACGCTATTGCATCTTTAGGAAGCGAATTTGTTCATGATGGTCTTGATGAAGACCTTGATGATGGAGTTAATAATAATGTTGCAATGCGTCGTGAAAAAGATGAATTCCAATGGATGACATTTGACCGTGAAAGAAGATGGTGGTCTGGTCCTTATGAAGACCCATCTAAGGCAAGTACAACTGCTGACCGTTCACAATATCCACAAGATAAGGAAATCGGTGTTGGCACAAGAGAAAATCAGACATTTGATGGCGTAGCAGCTTATATAACAGAACGTTCTGTTATAAATGGTGATACTTTTGTAACTAACTTTAACACTGGTCATGGTCTTGAATATAAGATTGATGGTTCTGTATCAAATGACAATGAATGGTCTAATATAAATATTCAAGATATTCTACCAACATGGCAATGGTGGGTTGAAAGCGGAAACAGTGATAAAAAGTTAAGTGTTGACTTTGACTATGGCGAAAAATACAAGAAAAATTATGATAATGGACAAGAAAATGTTCTTGGCAATGAAGGCAAATTTGACTTTGATTTAGTGGGAGCTTATAACGGTGGTTCTTCACTTGTAGTATATGGTGATATCAATTCTGAGAACATTCTGCATCTTTATAAAACCGATTTAGATGTTAATTCAAATAGTAAATTAAGCGTTACTTATAACAAAACATCTAATGATGATGTAAAAATGCAGCTAGCTGTTATTTTTGAAGATGCTCCTGAGGAAGTTGTAAAAATTGATTTTGCAGATGTATCTTCTTCTGGTGAATGGAAAACTTGCGAAGCAAATCTTGCAAATTATTCTGGAAAGAAAATTGCATCTATTGGTCTTGTGTTTAATGGTAATGCAAGCGATTACCAAATAAATATTGGTGAGCTTGCTTATACATCTGGCACAAGTGCAAAACCTGCAACTCCTTCTGGTTTAAAGATTGATAGCGTATTTGATACAGGTGAAATGTATATTTCTTGGAACCTTGATAGCTATGATAATGTTAAGCAATACAATGTATATGCTACTATCAATGGAAAAGATGTATACATGGGTGGTATCTATGATAATGTTTACTATATCAAGGATATCTATGATGCTACTGGTACAATTACAATTAAAGTTAAGGCTGTTTCTGAAGATGGAACAGAAAGCGACGCTGCTACAGCTACATATGATTTAAGCAAGTCTGTTTCTAATCTATCCGTTGACGAACAGGCTGGAAAAGTAGTTGTTTCTTGGACAGCTCCAACAAACAGTAAAACAAATCTTGTTCTTTCTGAGATGTATACAGATGATACTGTTGCTGCAACTTATGAAACAACCGCGAATGCTGGTGAAACAACTGCAACTATTGAACTGCCAAAACAGACAAAAGATTATAGCTACTATACATTAAAAATCACACCTGAAAATGGTGAGACAATTACATATAATGGTCGTTTAGCTGATAATTATTGTTCTGCTTATGAGCCTTCACTATCTCATGGTATTGAAGGATATCGTCTAGCTGTTCCAATGCAGAAAGACTGGTATAAAATGATTGTTACAACATCTGATGGTGAAGAACAAACTATTGTAAGATATAGCAATGAAATGCCATATGTTAAAAACTCAGAAACATATACTGTTACTCTTGAAGATTATACTGGCAATCGTTCTGAACCTGTTTCATTTAAAATTGAAAATAATCAGATTATTAACAAGAAAGCATTTTCTGATGTACCAAGTGATAGCTGGTATGCAAGTGCGGTTGATTTTGTAACTTCTAAGGGTCTTTTCTCTGGTACAAGTGATGATAAATTCAGCCCTAACAGCAATATGAATAGAGCTATGCTTATTACTGTTCTTGCTCGTATAGATGGCGTAGATACTTCTACTGGTTCAACTTGGTATGAAGCAGGTGTAAATTGGGCTAAGGAAAAAGGTATTTCTGATGGAACAAACCTAAATTCTTCTGTAAGTCGTGAACAACTTACAACTATGCTTTATAGATATGCAGGCAGTCCAAAGACAGAAAATACAGCTGATAGTTTCTCTGATGCTGATAAAATCAGCTCTTGGGCAACTGATGCTATGAATTGGGCAACTGCAACAGGTATTATATCAGGTAAGAGCAATAATATGCTTGACCCTCAAGGAACTGCAACTCGTGCCGAAGTTGCAACAATGGTTATGAGATTTCTCTCTAAATAAACAATAAGGATTGAGTTCAACATAATGTTGAACTCAATCCTTTTAATTTTAAAATTTACTTGATAAATACCTTGCCCATGCAGCCAATCCTGCACCATGCATAAACTCACCTTTTTTTACAAGCTCATGCATTTTATCAATACTGATTGTCTGAGTTTCTATTACTTCACCATATTCTAAATTTTTATCACTTTGGCTAGAACATTTTGCAAGAAATAAATATATTATTTCATTCGTTGAACCAAATGATGGGTGGAAACTGCTAAGAGAAGTTATTTCATCTACATTATATCCGGTTTCTTCCTTGAGTTCTCTAATAGCAGCTTGTTCTGGTGTTTCACCTAAATCAATAAAACCTCCAGGAATTTCCCATTGCCATGAGTTTACAGGATATCTAAATTGACGTTGAATAATAATTTCATTATTATAAAATGCCAAAATACTAACTCCAGCTTTAATTTTTAAATAATCATATGGCTGTTTATGATTATTGACAATAACAACATCTTGAATTATTTTAAATCTTCCCAATGTTTCTTCTTTAGACGATAAAGTTTGAAAAGGGCTTTGTTTCATGTAAATTCTCCATTCTGTTTATTTTATCATGAAAGTTATAATTCTGTTGTAGCTATTTCTCATGTGCTCAAAGCTATCATCAACATTTTCAAAGTTAGACATAGTTAAGCTATAGCAATATTCTGTCGCACCGGATAAATCCATTTTAAAATTGGTTTCCCAAATGTTGTTCATAATCCATGAGTAAATATTACGTTTGTTGTTTTCTTCTTTGTTATCACATAATAGTATTGGGTGATGTTTTAATTCACCAGCATAAATCATAGGTGCATCAAGTGTTTGGATTTCAATGTTAACTTTATTATTTTTATAAACAACACCTGTATCAACAAGATAATATTCCATACAAGTGCCAGGGATTTGTTCAACGCCACACTTAAATGATACAGCACTCTTATCAATATAAGTTTCTTTATCTATATTAAGTGCAAGAGGTAACATTATATTTTCAATATCTTCAGAATAGGTTTTTGCAAGCTTATATTTAAAATCTATTCTTGGAATATCATTAAACATTTTAATGACGATTGAGCTAAAATAAGTGCCTTGTAATTTATAAATAAGCTCAACAGTTTTAAATACATCACCAGCATCAATAATTTTTATATCATCTAACTGACCGATATATTTTTTAGCATGTAAACCTCTGATATTTCTTCCTAGACGCCTTCTTTCTTCATATGTATCAGTTCTAATTTCAGTATTTTCATAGATTGGTGTGAAGAATTTAGCATCATCATTTGCCATAAGCATTTCACAGTCTAGTTTTTTATTATAGAATGTTGTAATGCCTTTACCTATTTCATAACCGATTTTAAAGAAGTCATTTTCAATGCCATAAGGTAATGTATATGTAAGTTTATCATAATCGTTTACAATATCTCTTACTCTTTCAGAACCAGAATATGCAACTCTTGAATTTATAGTTTCATTTTTCTTTTCAATTTCTTTGTATGTATAGATTTTTTCCTCGTTAGGTTCAAAGTTATCTA
This sequence comes from Butyricicoccus sp., assembly GCA_017886875.1. Lineage (GTDB taxonomy): Bacteria > Bacillota > Clostridia > Oscillospirales > Butyricicoccaceae > Butyricicoccus_B. Next base: position 30,972 of record JAGHIZ010000032.1, read on the forward strand.
TAAAGCTTACTAATACGCCTCTTGGGTGAGATGAAATCTGTGTTTTCATAACTTCATGAGTTTCAGCATTTTCTATAATTATATCACCATATGCCCAAACTTCAATATAAAATTCTACAACATCAGTTACCTTTTGATTTGTTGAATTTACAGCTTTAATTTTGCCATCTCTATCATAGTATCTTAGCTTATCGCCCATAGAATGTTTTAACTTATGAAGATTTTTTGCACTTGCTTCATGTGCCTTTGAAGCATAGCTTGTTTTTCTTACATCTAAGTTTAAAACCATTGTATCATATGGATTTGTTATAGTGGAAGAATGTCCCCATGTATGCTCAGAGTATAACATAATGTTATCTTCTGCTTCTCTTTCAAGTTTTTCAGATATTATTTTATGCTCTGGGTCAAGTCTTTCACATAGATTATACATTCTTTGAGCTTCTTTATAATGCTTTACAGAATATGGCGTACTAGGAACACCATGTGCCCACCAGTCTGTTAAATCGCCCTTATATGTGTTACAATCTGCCACTTTATCTTTAATTTTTTCATAAAGTTCAGCAACAGTTACCATTTCAATATGTATTTCATCGCCATATTTTTTATTAAATTCTGTTATAAGCTCAATAATTTCAAGATTTGGAGGTGCATTATCACTGAATACGCCAGAAACAGACATTGGAATAAAATCATATTTATATCCATGCTCTAAACATAAATCAATATAATTTTTAATATTATCTCTAACATCATCTACATGACTTTGCTTTTTGCCATTGCCTTGATAGTTTTGCATCATAAAGTTTGGAGTTTTGTTTTCAACTAAGCCCATAACATTGCCTAAGTTATAATGCTCACCATTCCAAACAAGCAGCTTTTTGCCTGCTTTATTTTCCCAGAAATAAGGTTGTTGATTTTGGTAAAGTGGATACATACCATGGTGACAATGGATATTAGTATATAAAAATTCAATTCCATTATCTAAGAATGCATCTAAAGAACCTAAAGAAATGCCGTTTATATCTGCATTCATAGCAATATTAAAGTTAATACCATATTCTTTAAATAGCTCAACTGCTTCATTAGTTCTCTTTGATAATACATTTTTGTCAATAAGGTCATTAAAGTTTAAATATGTAGCAGATAAACCGATATTTCCAAGCTTTACATACTTGATAAAATCTTCTTTTTCTGCTTGTGTGCAGTCTTCAAAAAATCTTTCAACACAGTAATATGTTTCACAGTTCCACTTGAAATCTTTTACACATGTGTTGTTTGCATATGCATCATTTAGATATTTTATAACAGATTTTATATAATCTACTTGGTTTAAGATTACAACCTCTTGTAAATCTGTATAGCCTATATCCGTATGCGAATGGTGAACAACATAAACATCAAATTTTTTCATAATTAAAATTCCTTTCTAATAAAAAAATTATCTTTCTAATTCTAAATAATATTCATATTCAGAGCCAATATATCTTGCTATGGTGTATTCATAAGGCGGTTCAGCAATATTTATATAAGCTTTTCTTTTTAAGATTAAAATAGCGTCATTTAGCTTGCAATCTAGTTTTTTTGCGATATCCTCATCTGCTAATGTTGCACTCAATGACTGTTCTACTTTTTTGATTACAATATTATGAGTTTTTTCTAAATATTGATATAAAAGCATTGTATTATAAGTGTCTGAATTTAGGCTTAAAGGATAATCAGATTTTAAATAACTGGTAAAATACCCTATTTTAACATCATTTAAAAATCTAATTCTGTCCAGTTTATAAACTGGAGAATTTAAACTTATATTAAATATCTTTGATAAATGCTTATCAGCACCGATAATAGATATATTAGATTGTTTAACTTTAGGTATTAGCCCTTTTTCTTTCATTTGGGGAGATATTCCATCTATTTTAAGTAAAGGCTCAGAAATTTTATTTTTTCTTACAAAAGTTCCTTTACCTTTGATTTTTTCGATATAACCTAGAGCTTGAAGTTCATTCATAGCTGAACGCACAGTTATTCTACTGACGTTATACTCTTTTTGGTAATCAATTTCTCTCGGTAACATATCATTTACTTCATATACACCATTTTCTATTTGGTTTCTTATAATGTATATAATTTTATCTTTTAAGGTGATTTTGCTCATATATATCAACTCAATCTATAAATTTATCTGCTGGCGACACTATAACATATGTTATATCATATTTCAATATTTAATTTATATATTATAGCATTTATTTTATAGACATCTTGACAAAGCAAATAATTGTTTATATTATATTATCAAATGATATAACAATATAACATTATATTATTTAAAAATAAAAAGGGGTGGTGCAAAAATGATAGATGTGCTGATAGATGTTGGTGGAACAGGATTAAAAATTACATATTCTTATGATGGTAAAATTAACCCTGAGCCATATTTATTTAATTCCAAAGCAACTGAAAATGCTGATAATATTATAAAAAATTTTTGTGAAATTGTGTTGTATGTATGGGAAGAAGCAGTAAAAAAATGTGGTAAAGATGTATTATCCAATATATATATGGCATTTCCCGGTCCATTTGATTATAAAAATGGAGTTTCTAAAATGAAAGGTCTAAATAAATATGACAGTATTTTTGGAGTTAATATTCCACAAGCAATGAATAATTGTTTTAGTAATATGGGCTTAGATATAAAACCTAACTATAAATTTATACATGATATTGAAGCTTATGCAATCGGTGTATGTAAGCAGCATAAGTTAAATGAAAAAAAGGTTATTTATCTTTGTATTGGAACTGGAGCTGGTTCAGCTTATACAGATAATGGTGTAATATTAAAAAATGGCTGTGGTGTTCCTGAAAATGGTTGGTTTTATTATTATCCTTTTAAATCTGGAACAATTGATGATTATATAAGTGTAAGAGGTATTGAAAATTTATCAATAGAGTATATGGATAAAAAATATTCTCCATTGGATATATCAATACAAGCAAAAAAAGGCTTTAAAGCTGCTATACAGGTCTATAAAGTTTTTGGAGAAAATTTAGCTGAAGCAATGCACAAGCCTATTTATGATTTTAATCCAGAATGTTTTGTTATTGGTGGAAATATCAGCAAGTCATCTGAATTATTTATTGCCCCACTTTTAGATAGTATAAAAAAACTAAATTGTGAACTTATTGTTGAAGATAACACTTCTGAGATGATATTTCATGGTTTAAGCACACTTTCTTGATGATTAAAAATTTAGGAGATAATATATTATGAGTTATTTAAATTTTAAAAGTAAATATGATAAAGAACCTGAAACCGTTGTAACTGGTTATGATAATGTTGCATATCAAGGATATGATAATATTGCAAAAGCTATTTTAAATAAAAACAAAAATATTATAGTTGTTGATTGTTACCCAGGTGTAAATGATGATGAAATTCTATCAAATCTAAAAAAATATTTAGACGTTGATATTGTAATTGAGAGTAAAGACATATTTTATGATAAAGATGAAATCAATAAGCGTATGCAAACATTTTTAACAGAGGATAGAGTTAGAGGTGTTATGTATTATGGCACAATATTGGATTTTATAGACCAAGATAAATTAGAAAATGCAAAAAATCAAATTAAAAACTCGCAAAAAAGAATATTAGTTTATGGATTTGGTGCAAGTTTAATAACAACTGGAGATGTCCTAGTATATGCAGATATGGCTCGCTGGGAAATTCAGCTAAGATATAGAAAAGGAATGACAAACTTTAAAACAGATAATTCCAATGATGAGTTTTTAGCAAAATATAAAAGAGGGTTTTTTATAGAATGGAGAATAGCAGATAAACATAAAAAACAACTTTATGATAAAATAGATTTATATTTAGATACAAATGAAGAAAATGTTCCAAAAGCCGTTGAATTTTCTGCTATGAAACAAGGTTTAAAAGAACTAACAAAAAAACCATTTAGACTTGTTCCATATTTTGACCCTGGTGTATGGGGAGGTCAATGGATGAAGGAAGTTTGTAATCTTGATGCCTCAAAACCAAATTATGCTTGGAGTTTTGATGGAGTTCCAGAAGAAAACAGTTTATTTTTAAGATTTGGTGATATAAGAATTGAAACTCCTGCAATGAACCTTGTACAAATGTATCCTAAAACTTTCCTTGGTGAAAAGAACTATGCTAGATTTGGTGCAGAATTTCCTATCCGTTTTGATTTGCTTGATACTATGGACGGTCAAAATTTAAGTCTGCAAGTTCACCCAACAACAGAATATATCAAAGATAAATTTGGTATGCCTTATACACAAGATGAAAGCTATTATATATTAGATGCAAAAGAAGATGGTGGTGTATATCTTGGATTTAAGGAAAATATTGATAAAGAACAGTTTATTAATGACCTAAAATCAGCACAAGCTGGAGAAATAAGTTTTCCAGCAGAGAAATATGTGAATTTATGGCCAGCAAAAAAACATGACCATTTTTTAATACCAGCAGGAACAATACATTGTTCATCAAAAAATGCAATGGTGCTAGAAGTAAGTGCAACACCATACATATTTACATTTAAACTCTGGGACTGGGATAGAGTTGATTTAAATGGTGTTCCAAGACCAATACATCTTGAAGATGGCGAAAAGGTTTTACAATATTATAGGGATACTCAATGGGTTAGAGATAATCTTATAAATTGCTTTGAATTACAAGAAGAAAATCAAGACTTTACAAAGGTTAAAACAGGACTTCATGAGCTTGAATTTATTGAAACCTGTGTATATACATCAAAAACTGAAATCAGAATTAAGAGTGATAGCGAAGTAGCTCAGTTAAACATTGTAGAAGGTCAGTCTGCTTTGGTAAAGAGTGCAAACAATGCGTTTGAGCCTCTGGAAGTACATTATGCAGAAAGCTTTATTATTCCAGCTGGTGCAGGTGATGTAATAATAACTCCTAAAAATCCATGTGAGGAAATTAAGGTACTTATGGCAAAAGTTCGTTTTTAATAAGCTATAATTTAAGTTTAATATATGCTATAATTATGGTATTTAAATGAAAGCGAGATAGTCAGCATGTTAGACCGTTCAAAATCAGCTCCACCAATGTATTTACAAATTGCCAATAAACTAAGCAAAGATATTGAATATAAAAAATTTGATATAGGTGACTTTCTGCCTAGTGAAAGTCAACTTTGCCAACAATATGATGTTAGTAGAATGACTGCAAGACTTGCACTTACAGAACTTGAAAAAATGGGATTTGTAGAACGTAGAAGGGGTAAGGGTACAAAAGTAGTCTTTGGAAAATATGTTGAAGCCTTAAAAGAAATTACCAGTTTTACAGATGAAATGCGACAAAATGGTGTAGAAATGGCTACATCATTTTGCCGTATAGATAAAATTAAACCAGAACAAAATATTAAAGAGTTTTTTAATACAGAAAATATATATTTGCTTGAAAGAGTAAGAAATGCAAATAATAAACCGATTGTATATTCTAAAACATATTTAAATGTTGATAATATATCTGAGAAAAGTGAAGATTATGAAAATTCTCTTTATGAATATTTAAAAAAAGAAAAATCTATTTATATTGTAAAAGCTGAAGACCAGTTGGAAGCTATTATTGCAAATAATATTCTTGCTGAAAAATTACAAATAAAGGTTGGTTCACCTATATTTATGCGTACACGCAAAGCATATAATCAATATAAAATATTAACTGAGTATTCAATATCATACTATATAGGTGAAAAATATAAATATACAATTATTCTTTAATTATAAAAGCTAGATGATAAATAATTCATCTAGCTTTTTTTCATTTTTAAAAAACCTCTCACAGCATATTATTATACCATGAGAGGCTGTTTATATCTTATCTTTTATAACTAATTTTAAATTTTAACGTCATAGGCTCATTTGCTTTTAATCTGTAACGCTCCTGAACAGGTGCACCCCAACTGTCATCACCACCAACGCCCATTTGTTTAGCCATTATTCTAACCCAAGTGTAATTTACATTTGGCAGTTCATTTATATGCATAGCGTTTTCAAGCTCAAATGAGCTATAAGGAAGTACACTCATTGAAAACGGTGTATCTATCGCCTCAAAATGTAAGCCTGTATTATTATCAGAATAAACTTCTAAATAACGAACTTGTTCACGGTTTCCGCACTCCTGAGGGATTAAATATTTTGCAAAGTTTGTTTGTGCTGTGCTTTCATATACACCAAGTTTTGCACCACATTTTCTATCAGCATAATTTTCTTCACTGCCTAAACCATAATATTTAAACTTATGATTATGCTTTTTAAGTTTAAAGTCCATACCAAATAGCGGAATATATTCTTCTGATGAAATAGCTGGATAGTTTGCTGTTATATATACTTCACCTAAACGATTAACTTTATATTCCACTAAGCATCTAAATTTTTCTGGGTATTTACTTTCAAACTCAAGTGAGAAATATAGATAATTTTCATCATTTGAGATTTTAAAGCTATCGCTTACTATTTTTAGTCCTTTGGTTGCAGCAAGCCAACCACTATTATCATAAAACGCAAGATTGCCTTTATCATTATCTGTATAAGCCCTGTGGAATGTTAAACTAGGTGTACGTGTTATATATTCCTCGCCATTATACACAAGTGAAATTATACCGCCTTCAACTTTAGATAATAAAACTTCAAAATTTTCACCTTTGACACCGATATTCACATCACCATATGTAATTATAAATGGTTTATCTTGTGAAATTTCAGCTTTTCTTTCATTCCAAGAATTAATTATAGCTTGACCGAATGTCATTTCATAACCAGACTTAGCATATAATGTATCATTTTTAAGTGTAGCTAATATATTAACTGTATATTCAGTTGTTAAATTAGGCAAATATTCGGTTATATCTATGGTTTTTTGCTCACCTGCATTTACATTTATATCTAAAACCGCTTTATTTAAAATATTTCCCTCTTGTTCTACTATTAAAATAAAATTATAATCGCTTAAATCTATAAATAGATTTTTGTTTTTTATAGTAGCCTGTGTGCTGTCTATATCTATAATGATATTTGAAAATAGCTTTTTAACCTCTTGCATTTTTGGTGATGGGGTTCTATCAGCATAGATAATACCATTTGTGCAGAAACAATAATCTGTTGCACGCTCGTCAAAATCACCGCCATAAACAAGGTTTTTAACTCCATTTTCGGTCTTATAAACCGCTTGGTCAATATAATCCCAGATAAAACCACCTTGATATTTTTCATATTTATCTTCAAGTTCTGTGTATAATTCCATTCCGCCCAAAGAATTGCCCATTGCATGCATATATTCACAGCTTATATATGGTTTTACTCCGCCATTATCCAAATACTCGCATATATCCTGTGGTTTTGCATACATACGGCTTTCCATATCGCTTATCTGGTCAAAATCTCTATTCCAGAATACTCCTTCATAATGTACAAGTCTTGAATTATCCCTCTTATGGAAAAACTCACTCATAGCAAGTATATCTTCACCTGCATAAGATTCATTACCACATGACCAAATTAAAACAGATGGGTGATTTTTATCACGCTCTAGCATAGATTTAGCTCTGTCTAGCACACATTCTTTCCACTCTGGCAGTGATGCAGGCACATTCCATGATGGCTCACATTTGCCTAGCTTTTGCCATGAACCATGGCTTTCTAGGTTTGTTTCATCAATCACATAAATTCCGTAAATGTCGCAAAGTTCATACCAATAACTTTGGTTTGGATAATGTGAAGTTCTAACCGCATTTATATTATTTTGCTTAAAGAATTTAATATCAAAGAGCATTTCTTCTTTGCCTATTGCTCTGCCTTTATCTGCATTAAATTCATGTCTGTTTACACCATGAAATACTATTCTTTTACCATTTATACACATTATATTATCTATCATTTCAAATTTTCTAAATCCGACATTTTGACATATAAACTCATATGTTTGTCCGTTTTCATCTTTGACAGTTATTTCAAGAGTGTATAAATAAGGGTTTTCTGCTGACCATGAGTTAATATTTTCTATTATAAATTCTGTGTTTAACTCATTTACAAGCGTTTTTTGTGCGATAATTTTACCAGTTTTATCTTTTAATGCAAGCTCTAAAACAGAATTTTTGCTTTCTAAAAGCTCAAAATCTATATTTAATATACCAGTTTTATAATTATCTGTTAAATTAGCATGTATAAACATATCTCTGATATGAATTTTTGGTACTGCATATAAATATACATCTCTAAAAATACCCGAAAATCTCCAAAAATCTTGGTCTTCAATCCAGCTTGCACTACTGCGTTTATAAACCTCAACACATAGTTTATTTTCGCCTGTTTTCAAAAAATCGGTAAGTTCAAATTCTGACGGTGTAAAGGTGTCCTCAGAATAGCCGATAAATTCACCATTTAACCACACATAAAAGGCTGTTTCTACACCTTGAAAGCTAATAAACACACGTTTATTAAGTAAACTTGGGTTTAAAGTAAAGTGTTTTACATAAGAACCCACAGGGTTATATTCATTTGAAACCATAGGCGGTCTGAGGTTTTCTCTGCCGTCCCATGGATACATAGTGTTTATATACTGACATTTGTCATAGCCCTCAAGCTGTATATGTGAAGGCACATTTATTTCTTTAAAATCATCTAAATCAAAATCCGTTTTATAAAAATCTGCTTTTCTCTCTGATGGTTTTTCGGCATAGGAAAACAGCCATTTTCCATTTAAACACTGCACAAAAGAACTTTCATTTGCATAAAATTCGTTTGGTGTTTTATAAAACTTATGGTCTGAGTGTGCTTTTATTCTGTTTACCTGAAAAATTTCTGGATTTGATAGCCAATCAAGTGTAGGTTTCATATTCTTTTCATCTCCTAAAAAAATTTTTATATCTACCCTGAATTGAAGAGTTATTTTTATTAACCCTTAAAAGAAACTGTCATACTTGAAACAAATTATTTTTGCATAAAAAGTAATAACATACTCAGTTGGTAGAATTGAAATAACAATAGCTGTCATCATAATACCATAATCTGGCGTATAAAACGAGTCTATAGCTAAAAGAATTAAATTTCTTTTAATCACAATAAGTTTTTATAATATTTATTTTAATCTAAACATTAAAAGTATCAAAACTTAAATTTAATTATTTTAGAGCAATTCCATGACAGATAGCGAAATTATATGGTATAATAAAAAAAAGACCAAGTGGTGAGAAAAATGGTGCCAGTAAACATAAGAAAGATTATAATATCAGATTTGAAAAAAGGAATAAAA
>JAGHIZ010000033.1 GCA_017886875.1 Butyricicoccus sp.
ATTTCTTTTTAAAATTGCATAACGTCGAGGAATATTTTCTAAAGGTGGATATACTGAACTATCATATATTGAAGTATCATATTTTTTATCAGGATATGCAAGCACTAATACAATTTCAATATTGCAGTGTTGCTTTTTCATCTTATATAAAACAGATGCAGCCATTACATCAAACTGCCCGTATCCTCCAAGATAAAATGTTTTTGCACCTTGTTTTATTAAATCCTCAATAATCTCTTTTAACCAAACTTTAATTTTTTCTGGTTCTTCAATTTTTGAATGACCGCAAAATGTTACATTCATAGTTATCGTCCTTTCCATATATAATATAGTGATTATAATCACTATAATAAAATGTAGCAATCCCCATATAATTATCGAAGTGGGGTGATGCTATGCCTATTTCTTTTAAACCAATGCGTGAATATATGAAAACTCATAATATATCATTTTATAGGCTTGCAAATGAAGGTATTGACGCCCAAACATTGCAAAGAATTCGCCATGATAGAGCTATAACAACTGATACGTTGGGTAAGATTTGTCGTATTTTAAATTGTCAACCTAGTAATTTAATTGAATATTTATATGATGAAAATGATATTATAAAATAAATAACACCAATCAACACTCTGTCATCTGTTAGAGTGTTGATTTTTTATTTATCGTCAAAACGTATAATTGGTTTTTGTTTAACTTTTTTACCTATATGAACTCGTTTTAGGGCAAATACCATATCATTTGTACGTTCAAAAAAACCTATATCTCTTTTCCAACTCATTCCACATTTACAATGTTGAAGTCCTATAAACTGTTGTTTCATTTTTCTACCACAGTTAGGACAAGTTTTATTATTTTTTCCCATATAACACCTCTTATAAATTAAAAATCATAAATTTTATCTTGAATAAAATATCTTAGTCCTTGAATTTTACCCAAAAGCCATGCAGCTATCATAGGTAACCCTACTGGACTTATAAGAAATGCAAAAACTAATAAAATAATTCCATTATGCACCGGATAAATAAACATAGTAATAATAGCAAATAATGTAATTACAGAGCTTATAAATCCTAAAATAAACGCTGTACAGTATAGCAATCCACTACAAATCCAAACAAATAAGGCTAATAATAAAATAATTGGTAAAAATAAAATTTTAAGTATTATCCTCAACATAAACAGTAGAATACTCATATATAACCACTCCCTTACTAATTTATGTTCTGATGATAGCAGAAGTTTTTTATATATGCAACGATATAAAAAAATAAGAGGTAGATTTTATCACTACCTCATTATAATTTTATTTAAGTTTTGAAAGTATAGTTAATATTTGATTAACACCATTCCATAAATCATCTTGTTGCTTAGATATATATTCAAGGTCATTATCATAAATACGCCCTGTTTGATGAACTTTTCTTGTAAGCTGATTTAAGTTATTGCTATTTCTTCTCATAAGCGAAATAAACTCTTTAAGCTCTGGTAAATCAAGTTTTATAACATATCCATCAATAGCCATTTTCCTCATATATGCTTCTCTGTTTGTCGTTCCAAATTCTTGCATTTTTGCATCAATAATGGCTAATTCTTCTCGTGTAACTCTCAGATTTAATTTAATAGGACGTTTTCTATTTTCCATATTTATCGCTCTGGCTCGTGCTTTTTAGGAATGTTGGATTTAGGAATAGATATATTATTTTGCTTTAATTTTTCAAGCAAAGACTCTTTTGTTTTGACAGGCTCAGAAGTAATTTTCCTAAATTCATTTATAAATAAATTTGTAAGACCAGAATTTCCAACATCTACAACAAGATAATCATTATTATTCTTATCATCTGGAACATCTATTGTTTTAATCCAGTCTTTATTATCATTTGAAATGCGTGTATCCCATGCTTTGTGTTTAATTGTATTTGCTAATACAAATTGCACACGTTCAGCACTAAACTGTTCTAAAACTGATTTTACAGCACTATCTACATCTAATATATTGTCTTTGTAATTTTGATTTATTGCCTGTTGTATTTCTTGTTTACAATCCATATTTAGATTATAAGACTCATAATATTTATTTAATTCATTATTTTCGGTTGCATAATCTATGGAATTAGTATAAACAGGTATTTTCTTTTGCTTTTCTTGTACATTATATAATTCATCAGCAAGAGTTGTTATCGTATCACGAATATTATCCATATATCCAGTTTCTTGTTTTAAATACAAATCATATACATCACCCAACGGTGAAGATGAGTTTAATAGCACTTTTGCCATTTCTTCACTTAAATTTATATCTTCCATTGCTATTACAATATCTTCGCGAACGATATACTCATAACTATGGTTTAAAATTTCATCTGCTGGTTGAGTTTTTAACCAATCTCTAAATTTATCTTGCTCATCAGACATTTTTTCAAATAATAATTCGGTTGCGTCTTTAGTATTCATTTTATCTTACCTCCTCATATTGTTTAACTTTATTTTCAGTATTTCTTGGCGGTATAGGACGCTTTAAACTTTCTAAAACCGATGGGCGAGAAGTATCTTCTAATGATTGCTGATTATCTTTTGTTTTTTTGCCATCAATATTTAATAATGTATCAAGTTCAATTAAACGAGCAGACTTTATTTGAAATTCAGTTTCATTTGGAAAAGGCTTTCCTACTTCATCTCTAGCGGCTGCTTGTTGTTGATACAGATTATCTAGCTGTACTTTTGTGCTTTCTAAACGCCCATTCATTTGAGATAATGCATTATCAATACGGATTAAATTACCACGATCATCAGTACCTAATGTTGCTCTATGTGTCATTTCACCCTTTAATTGAACATTATATTCTTGATTAAAAACATCAAAGCATATATACATAGAAAATCCTCTATAACTGCCAATAGGTGTTAAATCAGAATTTTTAACTTGCTTACAAGCATCTAAAATTGCTGTACCTGCGTCTTCCTTGTCAGTTAAAATATCATTTCCAATCTGCATACCAGCAAAACCATCTTTAGGGTGTGGGTGTGCTGCAAGTGTTTGAATGTCTGCTTCAAGTCCTTTAATAAAGCCTTTTGTTTGCTCAATTTGTTCAGGAAAATATTTTAGTAATTTATCTTCCAAACGATATTGTTTGCTTTGGTGGTCAGCTTTCATTAGCCTTAATTTAGATACTTCAACATCCAAATCCATACGCTCTTTAATTCTTGGGTCAACAGCACATAACGCTTTAATTTCTGCAAAAGATAGTGCCGTTTCATCAACATCATCACAGCTACGAACAGGAGATTTTGAAGTCATAATTTGAGATATAAACTTTTGCTTATTTTCAACAGTTTGCCACAAATATGCGTCAAAAGTGCCTTCTGTTACATATCTATATACATGAACAAGCGAATTTTGGTTGCCTTGGCGTTCAATTCTGCCTTTTCTTTGGGCTAAATCACCCGGACGCCAAGATACGGATAGGTAAGACTTTGATATAATCTCCATCTTTTCCCCCCGTCCACACCGTGCGTGAAAGTTTCCCTTCACACGGCGTTCCCTCATTATGAAATAATCGTTAGATTAGTAATAATTTCAAAGTTTTAAGAAACTACATTTTTTTTTTAGAGTTTACTATTTCCTACTAGCAATCGTAATTCATTTATTTTATTAAGAGCTTTTTTATCAGGGTTAATCAATTTAAGATATGTATTTTGTGTTTCAATATCAGTTGAGTGTATTAAAATATGAATATCTTGGTGTAAAATAACCAAATTTGAATATTCATCAGTTCCACCCAATTTAATTGGCACTTTATGGTGACAATGTATTTCATTTATAGAAAGTTCTTTTCCTGTGACGTTACATCTACCATACTGTGCTGCGAATAAGGAAATTCTGTTATCCATATACTCAATACTTCTACGCTTATCCTTTACACGCATAAGCTCAAGCATTGTTCTTGTATTTATTTTCAGGTTTTTATGAATTTCCTCTCGTCCTTCTGGAGTATATTTACATATCTTTTTCTTTTTAAACATAGGTGTTTTTGTTTGTATATATCCTATCGGGCAAATGGTTTTACTGCTTATAAATCTTATTTGTTTGCTTTTACCATATTGTTTGCGAATATATACTTCATTGATTTTACCCTTTTTAGAAAGTCTTTTACGAAGTCGATTTTTCATTACAATAGACACATTTCTATGTAGGATTTTGCAATCACTAGATATCATAGTTGCTATACAATAGTAATTGTGTATACCCATAACCATTGAATTATAAAGTGTAATTTCTTTCGCTTCATCTTCACGGTTTTTAGTATGAGCAATATTTTTAATCTGCTCTACAAGTTTTTTCTTTTCTCGGATTTTAGCTTTTTCAGTCATGTGTGAACGAACAACGTATTTCTTACGTTTTTTGACTGCTTTTAATTCAAACCCTAAAAATTCAGAATAGTGTCTTTTCAAGTTAACTACTTTCGACTTTTCTTCGCTGATTTCAAGTTTTAATCGTTCTTTTAACCAACACTTAACAGCTATAAATACTTTTTCAGCATCACTTTTTTTACGACAAAATAACTTAAAATCATCTGCATAACGTATAATATATACTTCTTTGAGTTTACTTGTATTTCTTAAAGCTCCATAAATAGGAGATTTATTTTTTGTGCCATTTGGTCTTATCTCACATTTATATTGATACTTTGTTGGCATTTCTTCCCATTGAGAGGTTATCCACCAATCAAGCTCATTTAATACAATGTTAGAAAGAAGAGGAGATAAAATACCACCTTGTGGTGTTCCTTTTGTAGGATACACCACTTTACCATCGGGCATAACTATTGGAGCTTTTAGCATCTCTTTAATAATACATAATAATTTTTTATCCCTTATACCTAAATTCCACATTTGTTTTATTAGTTTTGAATGATTGACATTATCAAAAAAGCCTTTTATATCAATATCAACAACAAAGTGTAAGTTTTGTAGTTGTATCATTTTATAACATTGTGCAATTGCTTGTTCTGCTGACCGATTTGGTCTAAAACCATTACTGCGTTCAAAGAATTTTGCTTCACATATTGGTTCTAATACTTGTAAAATACATTGCTGTACTAGTCGGTCAACTATTGTAGGTATACCAAGTGGACGCATTTTTCCATTTGGTTTAGGGATTTCTACACGCTTTACAGGTTTTGGTTTGTACCATGTTAACTTTCTTTTTATAATATTTACATAACTCTCAATTGACATATTCTCAATGTCTTTAATTGATAATTTATCTATGCCAGTAGTGCTACTACCGCCATTTTTCTTAATATTTCGATATGCCAATCTGATATTTTCTTCACTTGATATTACCTCTAATAAGTTAGTAAATATTTTTCCATTTTGACTATCTGAATATAATTTGTCAAATGTCGGTTGTAAATCATAATATTCACTATGTCTTAGTTTCTTTTGCTTTGTCATAGGCAACACCCCTTTCAGGTTGTTTTTCTTTGTCTTACTCGAAGCTATGAAATTTCATTACCTATAACTATATTTCATAATGACTTGTGGCTGTTGCTCCACCTTCATTACAAAGGTTTCAACGCTCGTGCCACTACTTTCACAATAATTTAAGGTGCTTATTATTCTTCGTCACCACCGTTAAGATTTAACGTTATATTGCTTCCTACGTTCCGATAATTCTATCTTTACATATATACTTAGGTGCTTACTCTGAGCCTGTCAGCTTAGATAGTGCCTGTAACACTATAAGGTTTTTCATAACTGCCATTTTTACTAGACCTCACTGACTGCCATTTTTCAGACAATCGCACATTTCTATGCGAGCCTCGGTTTAGACCCGTACATTCGCAAGTTCGTCAGACATTTCTGTCAATTCTCACCATATATATTTTATAGACCCCCGGCATATAGGCTGCATCACCCACCTCTGGGTAACTTTCGTTTGTATATTTACACACACAATTACGGCAACTCTCTGCCGACTTCACCGAGCTTCTGAACATCTACCTTTTGAGTAGAGCCAGTCGGAGTATCAGGGTAGGCATTTCAGGGCGTTACTCCTTCATTCTACCTATCGAATTATCAGTTCTCCAAGTCTTATAGTTTTTCCTCCTTGTTTATTATTTGACTTGTGCCTAACCTTTTCAGTTAGGAACGTATCGCACGACAGTTCCAAGTAATACAGTGCTGTTTCCATATCTTTTGAAACAAGTTCTCCCGTAAGATACAGCTTTCCAAGCTGATACACCGCATACTCATTGTTTTGTTCTGCGGATAATTTCAGATAGTATACTGCCTTTTCAATATTCTGCGGAACATCTTCTCCCAACAAATACAGCTTGCCTAATGTATACATAGCAAATTGATTTCTTTGCTCTGCAGAACACTTCAGCCACTTTACTGCGGAATCAATATCCTTTTGAATTCCATCTCCCGAAAGATATAATTTGCCCAATTGATAAGCAGCATACGCATTTCCTTGTTCTGCAGATAATAAAAACAGACGGACAGCTTGTGAAACATCTTTTTCCACAGCCGTTCCGTTTAGATAAAACTTTCCAAGTGAATATTGTGCCATTGCATGACCACCGTCAGATGCTTTTTGCAGCCACTGCAATACCTTATTTACATTTTCATTTCCGTTTTCCAACCATAGCTTGGCAAGGGAATATTGAGCATGAACATTTCCAAGCTTTGCAGATTTTTCCCAATACTGAATGGCTGCTTTGTCATCTTTTTCGATTCCTGTTCCTGTGTGAAGCA
>JAGHIZ010000034.1 GCA_017886875.1 Butyricicoccus sp.
GAAATTGGAAAGCCAGAACTCCTGAATCTCTTACTAGCTCTATTTCTCGTGCCTATAAACTTATTTCTTTATCTGATATTTCTGGTTGGTTTAACAAAATGGATTATTTGCATTCTTAACAGGAATTTCTCTAATAACGTAGAAATTTATAGTCTTAAAATTAATGGACATAAACCCTGATATAAACTTTATTTTGTTACCCATATATGATGACATTCCCTTTCACACTTCAGACCACTGTTTAGTTGATAGCAGTGGTCTGTTTTATATTGTGAAAAAAATGCCTTTTTGGACGGTTTTTTAATTTATTTAATTTATTTAATTTATTCACCTATTATATATCTTCAATTGTGCAATATAAAGCTTTAGCTAATGCATTTATGGTACAAATCCTTGTCTGCATTACATCACTAAACCCTGTTTCCAATTTTGAGATTACTGATAAAGCTATTCCACTTATATGGCTTAACTCTAATTGACTTAAGCCTTTTTTTGTGCGTATTTTCTTTAAATTATCACTAAATAAATTTTAATTAAACCTCAATTTATATTATTTATTTCGCTTAATATATATATCTAAATTACTGTTTTATTGTATATTAGAATTTGAAAATTTACATTTTATTTCCTTGCATTTTGTCGGACATAAATATATAATCAATGTATGGACAAATATATAAAAAGGAGATAAAGATGAATAGAAATGCAAGGATTACGGTTAGAATTCCAGAAAAGCGTAAGCAATTATTAATGCAATGGGCTAAGGATAATGATTGCACAATATCTGATGTAATAAATAATTTAATTGATAACCAATTTCATAAAGAGAACCGACATAAACGATATATTAGAAAAAAGAAAGGTGACAAAAATGAATAATACTAATAACTCTCATATTGATGTGAAATTGTGTAACTATGATAATCCTATCAGTAAAAAAATTTCAATAGACCTTACTTTAGATGTAGACCTTACTTCCGTAATGAACGAAAACTTAACAGAAAAAGAATTAAGTCAAGCTATAACTGAAATGGTCAAGGATAAAGTTGAAGAAAAAATATCTTCAGAATATAAAATCCATAAAAAAACAACAAAACAACAGGATTTGCCACATTGTGAAGGTGGTAAAACCCAAAATTTATGTATAATAAATAATAAACTTGCAAATAACATAAATGCTGTTATGGCTAAAGGCTTTGAAGGCATGAATATAAATGTTGCAGATAAAAAATCAAAAAAGCCTATTTATACGGCTTGTATTATAGCACTTAATGATAAAAATGTTAAATTATCATCACAAATTAGTAATTATGAAATGTCAATTTACAATGCTATTGCAACATATACTATGCACTATGGGATTGCGAAACCAATAACTTTAGAGAATATTTACCGTATCATGGTTGGTGATAATGGATATACAACGCCTAGTAAACAGCAAATAAAACACATAAAACAGTTTATTGATAAAATGCGTTTTCATGCAACAAAGATAGACTGTACTAGTGAAGTAAAAGCATACAAAAAAACTCATTTGGCAAGTCAATATGACGGTTTACATATTTCAGGAACTAACGAAAGATTCTATTATGATACCTACTTATTAGCAGCTAGTTGGGTTACAGCGGTATCTGGTCGAAATGAAGTAACAGCATTAAAATTGTTCGAAAAACCAGTGCTGCTTAGTTATGCGGAAATAAGTGGACAAATCCTAAATATTCCATCATATCTCTTAGATACCAAACGAATACTATCAAACACCAGTAAAAATTTAATTATAAGGGATTGTCTATTGCGACGAATTGCCACTATGAAAGGCACAAATAATATGAAACAGCAAAATATTAGATTGCATAGCTATACAAAAAATGGTGAACATAAGATAGGTTTATATGAACAAGTAACACAAAACCCATCTATAGATACTAAAGAATCTGACCTCATAAGAAAATCAGTAGTCAAATATTTAGATTATTGGAAAGAATGCAAATACATAACCGGATATGAATTTTTGAAAGATGGAAGAACTATTTCCAGTATAAAAATCAAACTCTAGGAATAATATAAAAAATTTATTTGAGTAATTTTCTTTCTTCTTTCAAGGGTCATTAGGGCAATTTTTGGGGGTTATTTGTCGAATTTCAAAGCTCCTATTTGGGCAATTCCCAAGGGTTATCAGGGTAATTTTTGGGGGCTATTCATCGAATTTAAAGGCTCTTATTTGGGCAATTCCCAAGGGTTATTAGGGTAATTCTTTGGGGATATTCATCGGATTTCAAGGCTCTTATTTGGGCAATTCTCAAAGGTTATCAGGGCAATTTTTGGGGGTCATTTGTCGAATTTAAGAGTTTTGTATTTGAGCAATTTTCAATGATAATAAGAAGGGTTTTAGGCAATATATGCCCAAATTTAAAATTTTTTTATTATAATTCTCAATCGTGAATAGGGCAATTTTTTGGGGTTATTTGTCGAACTTAAAAGATTTTTATTTATAAAATCTCTGGTTAATTATGCCTAAACTTATTACTTTATGGAATTATCTGGGAATATTTAAAAGCCGACAAAGGTTATCAGGGCAATTTTTGGGGGTCATCAGGGCAATTTTTGGGGGTCTTTGGGCAATTTTTAGGGGTTATGGACAAGTGTCCACAAACTTAAAAAACACCATTTTTACACATTTAAAATTTAAAAAATAAATCATTTTATCGTTTTTTGTGGGTTTAAATTTAAAAAAAATTTTTCGAAAAAAATGGCGGTAAGTACTGTAAGTATACTGTAAGTACTTGTAGACAGCACGCCCGCGCCCATTTACAAGGGGCGGTCATGCTATTAATATCCCTGTAAAGAAGGAGATCCTTGTAAGGATCCTTGTAAAGAAAAAAAAGGTAGTCGCTCAACTCCCCAGCAGAGCAACTACCCAATAACACAGACGAACCGAAAGGGTTACGCCTTACCCTTTCAGTTTATCACACTACAAAGCATATATCAACTGAAAGGAATTTGAAATGATATGACACGAGAACAAGCAAAGCAAACCATTTATGAAAGATTTAAGCAAAGCCTGAAACCGGATAAAAGCGGAAAAGGCTATATCTGTCCAGTATGTAAAAAAAGTGGTACAGGAAAAAACGGAACAGGTATAACTGAAAATCCTAAAAGCCCAAATCATTTTACTTGCTGGGCTGGTTGTTTTACAAACGCTGATGCAATATCCATAACGGCTCAACAGCTAAGACTTTGCTTTACAAGCGATAAACAAAATAATTTTGAGGTCATGAAAGAAGTGTATAACCAATACGGAATTAGCATAACCTCCTTAGACGGCTCAGAACGCCCTCAGAACAACGTAAACGGTCAAAGGGATACAACTACTACCCAAAAAGCAAGTGCCCCTCAGAACGAGCCTAAGGCGAATTATACGGCATATACCAAAACGGACAGTCAAGAATTTAAAGGAAACCAATATAAAATTGGTACAACCCCCGTAGACGGTCCAGAACGCCCTCAGAACAACATAAACGGTCAAGGGAATTAATTACTACCCTAAAAGCAAGTGCCCCTCAGAACGAGCCTAAAGCGGATTATGCGGCATATATAAAAATTGCCAATCAAAAATTTAAAGGCAGTGCAGCCGAAATATATATAAACAATCGTGGTATTAGCTCAGAAGTAGCTAAGCGTTTTCAGTTGGGGTATAGTGAAAGTGAATATTTCCCAGATAAACATAACCACCCAGCTTTGATAATACCGGTTGGAACAGAATTTTATATCAAACGCAATATAGAAAGTGGCGAAAGATTTAGCAATGTCAAAGGCGGTGCAAGTAACTTATTTAACAGTAAACCTCTAACTAATCAGCAAAATACACCAGTTTTTATTACCGAAAGTGCTATTGATGCAATGTCAATAATTGAAGTAGGTGGTGAAGCTGTAGGACTTAACAGTACAAGTAACACTGATTTACTTATCAGGCTTATAGACGGTTTAGAGAATTTACCACCATTTATTTTGTGTTTAGACACTGATGATGCCGGAGATAAAGCAACAGAAAAGTTAATAAATGCATTTAAAGAAAGAAATCTTAGGTTTATGGATGGACGTTTTATCATAAAAAATTGTGATAATACATACGGAACTGATAAAAAAACAAGTTTAAAAGATTTAAATGCTGCTTTAATAGAAAACCGTAATATTTTTATAGATTCTATTGATAAGGCAAAGTGTCAAGCATTAAATATTTTACCCTCAAAACTTGAGGAATATGAAAAACAAAATATAGCTGGGTGCTTTGCCGAATTTAAGAATAATATTAAGGCTAGTAGTAGAATACAAGCAATTCCAACAGGATTTGAAAATTTAGACAACGTATTTGATGGTGGTTTATACTCTGGACTTTACTTTATTGGTGCTGTTTCATCATTAGGAAAAACAACATTTTGCCTACAACTTGCCGACCAAATAGCAAGACAAAAACAAGATGTTTTGATATTCTCTTTGGAAATGGCAAAAAACGAATTGATAGCTAAGAGCATATCAAGACTAACATTTATGAACACTTTAAGCCAAAATATCGGAACTAGCAATGCAAAGACTGCTAGGGGTATAACAGACGGTCATAGATGGGCAAATTATAACGATAAAGAAATATGCCTTATAAATGAAAGCATGAACGAGTATGAAAAACAGATTGCACCTCATATATGGATATTTGAGGGTGTGGGAGATGTTGGAGTTAATGAAATTAGAGAGAAAGTGAGCCGTCATATTGCTTTAAAAGGTCGAAAACCATTAGTTTTAATTGATTATGTACAGATTTTAGCACCATTTGACTTTAGAGCAACTGACAAACAAAATACAGATAAAGCAGTGTTGGAACTCAAACGAATTAGTAGAGATTTCAATATATCAGTTTTATGTATATCCAGTTTAAATCGTGAAAGTTACACAGAGCCTATAAGCATGAAAGCCTTTAAGGAGAGTGGTGCGATAGAATATGGTAGTGACGTTTTATTGGGTTTACAATATAATGGCATGGACTATGATGAGAGTGAAAACGATAAATCACGCCTAAAACGTATCAGAACTATGATAAAAGATTGTGAACGATATGCAGCAAGAGGTGGCGGAATTGATATTCAGCTTAAAGTATTGAAGAACCGAAACGGTAAAAAAGGAAATTCAATAAATTTTGTGTTTTATCCGATGTTTAACTATTTTAAAGAATCCAATAATGATTTTTCCGAAATTAACGATTTTAAGGAAATTGAAGAAGAAACACCGTTTGAAGTAAATCCGAACAATTTTATGTAATAATTGTTATAATCCAGAACCAATGCTAGGATATAATGATAAATTAGTATTATAAAAAGCGAACAGAGCGTTTTATTAACCCAAAAACGGGAGAAAAACGCTCTGTTTTTATATTTTAATCTTCTTCAGAAACCCAATTTTCTAAAAATTGATTTATACACTCGTTAACTGATATACCAAGTTTTTTACATTTAGCCTTTGCAGCTTTATAAACTGATGGTTTTAAAAGTATATTTACTCTTTGTGAACGAGCTTCTTTCTTTTCGACTGGTTTTATAATTGAATTTACGCTAACTGTATTTTCATCGCTTATCATAGAGCCTACTATGCTTTTTCTCATATTATTTATTCTCCTTTATAGTTCCATTTATAATCATTTTAGCAATTTGTTTTATTGTAACTGATATTTCATGCTCAGGTGCAAATTCTATGAAAGACATTCCATCAATAATGCCCTTTTTTGCAACAGCAGCCTGTTTTATGGTTGCAATAACATGGTAGTTTTCGTTTAACATATCTTTTACTTCGTTATCTTGTTTTAAACGCATTTGATAAAGTGTTGCAACAACTCCATAAACATCTAAATTTGGATTTACAAGCTCTTTAATTTCCGCTATTGTTTCTTCTAATTGCTGAAGTCCACGGAAAGCAAGGTAATCTGTTTTACATGGAACTATAACACTATCTGCACAAGACAATGCATTTATTGTCATTAGTCCTAATTGTGGCGGACAGTCCATTATAATATAATCAAATTCATCTTTTATTTGTGAAAGTGCCTTAGCCAAAATTCGCTCTCTGCTAGTTCTCCCATACATTTCATTTTCCATCTGTGCAAGGTCAATAATTGATGGGATTATATAAAGATAATTTTCAAGTCTTTCATCTGCACCAACCTTATATATACATTCATGTATATCTACACTTGGTCGTTTTTCTAAAATGGATATTATATTCTTACCATCATAATCAAGTGGATTTTTAAGCCCTGCACAAAAAGTTAAACTTGCTTGACTATCAAGGTCTAACATAAGAACTCTTTTTTTCTCAAGTGCAAGAGCTACAGACAGATTATGAGTTATTGTAGTTTTAGCTACTCCGCCTTTTTGGTTTGCAATAGCAATAATCTCTCCCATATAATTAAATCTCCTTTCAATTATACATAATTATCATATTTATTATATATGCATATAATTTATATGTATAATCTATATGTATTATTTATATGTATATTTATAATAACACTGTACTTTTTATATGTAAATATATTTGATATATTCGCAAATTCCAATCAAAAATTTACAACTTATAACATACCTATTATATATACATATATATTATATGTATAACATATATGTATTATTTATATGTTATTCTTATGTTTTAATTATTATTTATACATAGTATTTTCGATAAATATTTATATATAAATGGTATTTTAGGCTTAATTATAGCATTTTATAAGCAAATATATATAATTGATAAAGGAGTATAATTATTATGTTTAATCAAAATGATATTACTAAATCTCTTTCTAATTTAATTGAAATTTATTCTAAGCAATCCCATAATATTAAACTTTGCATATTATCAACTTCTGATATTTGTATGACAATTATGAAGCGTATTCAAACCGCATATGAATATGAAATTGATAATAATAATTTGAAGTATTATGGAAAAGATTTATTTAATCAGCGAGCTTGTAAACTGTTTGAAAAATTGATATCTAGTACAACAAATAAATATACAATAAATCAGTTTTGGGAATTGTGGCTATTAGAGGATATGACTTTTGCAGTTGTAGAAAATATAAATACAGTTAAAAGAAATTTATATTCATCAGATTATAGAGCTATAAGAACAATAGTGAGAAGTATCGAAGATATACCATTTAATCCATCTGAAATTTTAGAGCAACTTAGTGAAATGTGTTACGATATTTTTGATAAAAAAATAATTTATGCCATGTAAAAGAGCCGATTTTTCGGCTCTTTAATTATTTTTATCTCTGTTCCAAATATAAGCAGTATATCGCCCTCCACCTATTTTTATTATCTGACCATTTTTCTGTAAATCGGATAATGTTCTTTGTATTGTTATATTGCTTATGTCTGGACATTTTTCAGCAATTTCTGATTTTGTTATCTTTCCAAGATGCTGCTCTATAATTTTACTTATACGTTCTGGTTTGGATAACCCACTGACTGTTAGAATTTGCACTCTTTCAGAAAAATCACGATAAGCAGCAATTGTTATGCCCAACATATATCTTACAAAAGGGGCATAGTCATTTTGGTTTTCATGCCAGTTTTTTGAGCTCATTTGTAATGCTTCGTAATATGTGTCTTTACTTTCTTCAATTAACTTTTCTATGCTTATATATTTTCCCACAATATAACCAGCTCTGTAAAGGAGTAGCAAAGTTAATAATCTGCTCATGCGACCGTTGCCGTCATTAAAAGGGTGTATACATAAAAAATCAAGTATAAACATTGGTATTAAAAGAAGCTCGTCTATTTGACCTTGCAAAACTGCTTCATTATAGGCGTTGCATAGTTTTTCAACCGCATCTGCTGTTTCCCACGCTGGTATAGGCTGAAACCTTATTTTTTTATTGCCTTGTGAATCTTCCTCTGTAATGACATTATCAGATGTTTTATAATGTCCTTCGTAGGAAACACCACTAAACTTATATAGATCTCTATGTAGTTGTAAAATTATAGATGGTTTTGGGGGGATATAATCATGTTGTTCATGTATAGTTGATAATACATCTCTATATCCTGCAATTTCCTGTTCATTTCTTGTACGGGGAGTTGTTTTTTCTTGTACAATTTCTTTCAGTCGTTCATTAGATGTGTAAATACCCTCTATCTTATTTGATGATTCTGTACTTTGTATTTTTGCAATTTCAACTAATTTTGTTAGTGTATCCGCTTTAGCCTCTATAAATAATGTTTGCTCTCCTCTATATTCATGTATCTTAGTGAGCAGCGAAACGATATCAGGCACTAATAACTCCCTAAAATAACTATTATAATCATAATTTCTCATATAAAATCTCCTTACTATTTATAATGCCAATTACAAGTTTCATTATATCATAATTTAAGTTAATTATATCATTTGTTTAAAAATGATATAATTGTTTATTTTTATGATATATATTAAAATCACAGATATAACATATATATAATATATACTTATTATATATGTTTATTATATATACATAACATATATATGTATAACTTGTGTTTTGTACATATAATTATTATATGTATATTATATTTATGTTTATTTTATACGTTAAGAATAAAATAAATACTGTATATATAATATTTTTTCCTTGATTGTCTGTTAAGTAATCAATAAAGTTGTGATTTATAAAACAGTGAGGTGACAGGTTTTGCAAGAAGATGTAGAGAATAGAACGATAAATGTGGTAATAAAAACGACTAAACTTTCAGGAAAAGCTATGATAAAGCTGATGATGTCAGCAGTTAAGTTTCTTAAAGGT
Organism: Butyricicoccus sp.; assembly: GCA_017886875.1. GTDB lineage: Bacteria > Bacillota > Clostridia > Oscillospirales > Butyricicoccaceae > Butyricicoccus_B. Next base: position 8,831 of record JAGHIZ010000034.1, read on the forward strand.
GTTCAAAAAACAACAAATGATGTGGCAAATAAAATATCGCATGGTAAGCATGGCAAGCAAAGTGTAAAAAAACTTATAGGTCAAAATCAAGGTGTTTCCAGTGTTGAAATTGCAAAGACTCAGCTCAGAGATTTTGAGCGTATAGCAAGAAAATATGGTGTAGATTTTGCAATTAAAAAAGACCGTTCGGAAATGCCACCTAAATATTTTGTATTTTTCAAAGCAAAAGATGCTGATGCATTAACTGCTGCATTTAAAGAGTTTTCTGCTAAATCTATGCAGAAAACCAAACGACCTAGTATATTAAAGGAACTGTACAGATTAAAAGAAAAAGTTGCAAGTATTCCTAAAAAAACACGTAATAAAAATCAGGAGCGTGATTTATGACAAATGATAAAATAAAAAAGTTGCTGATTTTAAATTTACCATATATTCTTGTTGGTTTATTTGCAACTAACTTGGGTGAAGCATGGAGAATAGCTGAGGATATTTCTATCCTTGGCTTTTTTAATTCTTTACCAATAGCATTTAATAATATAATGCCTAGTTTATATCCTATTGATTTATTTATAGGAACTGGTTGTGGAATGTGTTTAAAATTAGCAGTATATCTAAAATCAAAAAACGCAAAAAAATATAGACATGGTGTAGAATATGGATCAGCGAGATGGGGAAATAAAAAAGATATAGAACCGTTTATAGCTCCACAGTTTAAAGACAACATTATATTGACAAAAACAGAACAACTTATGATGAGCAATCGACCTAAAAATCCATCGTATGCACGTAATAAAAATGTGTTAATTATAGGCGGTTCTGGTTCAGGTAAAACACGATTTTGGCTCAAGCCCAATCTGCTCCAGATGCACAGTTCATATGTTGTTACTGACCCAAAAGGCGATATAGTTGTAGATTGTGGAAATGCACTTTTAAAACATGGATATAATATAAAAATTTTTAACACTATCAATTTTAAAAAATCAATGAAATATAATCCATTTGCTTATATTCATTCTGAAAAAGATATTTTAAAGCTTGTTACAACTTTAATTGCAAATACAAAAGGTGATGGAAAAGCCGGAGATGAGTTTTGGACTAAAGCAGAAACAATGCTTTATTGTGCTTTAATAGGCTATATCCATTATGAAGCACCAATAGAAGAACAGAATTTTTCAACACTCATAGAGTTTATAAATGCTATGGAAGTGCGTGAAGAAGATGAAAGTTTTCAAAATCCAGTAGATTTAATGTTTGAAGCACTAGAGAAAAAGAACCCTAATCATTTTGCAGTACGTCAATATGCTAAATTTAAACTTGCAGCTGGTAAAACTTTAAAAAGTATATTGGTTAGCTGTGGAGCAAGGCTTGCACCTTTTGACATTCAGGAAGTCCGAGATATAACAGCTTATGACGAATTGCAACTAGACACATTAGGCGATAGAAAAACAGCGTTATTTCTCATTATGTCAGATACCGACAGCACATTTAATTTTTTAATATCTATGATTTACACTCAGCTTTTTAATTTACTTTGTGAAAAAGCTGATGATATTTATGGTGGCAGACTTCCGGTTCATGTGCGTTGCCTTATTGATGAAGCAGCAAATATAGGTCAAATTCCTAATCTTGAAAAACTTGTTGCTACAATTAGAAGTAGAGAAATATCAGCTTGTTTAGTTTTACAGGCACAAAGTCAGTTAAAAGCGATTTATAAAGATAATGCAGATACTATTATAGGCAATATGGATTGTCGTATTTTCTTAGGAGGTTCAGAGCCTACAACATTAAAAGAATTAAATCAAGCATTGGGGAAAGAAACAATTGATATATTTAACACATCAGATACAAGGGGCAATAGTCCATCATATGGTAGAAATTTTCAAAAATTAGGCAAAGATTTAATGGCAGTAGATGAACTAGCAGTTATGGACGGAAACAAGTGTATTTTGCAACTTCGAGGTGTTAGACCGTTTTTATCTGACAAATACGATTTAAAACAGCACCCAAATTATAAATTTACTGCTGATTATGATGAAAAAAACAAATTTGATATTGATAAATTCTTAAATCGTAAGTTAAAACTATGTCCTGATGACTTGTATGAGGTGATTGAGGATGCCGAATCTGTTTGAAACGGTAAAGCAATCAATTACACTAAGAGAAGTCGCAGAGGGATATGGATTTAAAGTAAGCCACTCAGGAATGATAGTATGTCCTTTCCATGAAGATAAATACCCTAGTATGAAACTTAATGAGCAATGTTATTATTGTTTTGGGTGTGGTGCAAAGGGTGATGTAATAAATTTTGTAGCTCGATTGTTTGAAATAAGAAATATAGAAGCAGCTAAAAAAATTGCATTTGATTTTAATATTGCTTGTGACGGCAAAGCACTATATACTGCTACTGTTTATAAAAAAAGGTCTGTTATATCGCAGTTAGAGAAGCAAAAAGAAACTTATACAGGTCAAATTTTAACACAATATTATCGTCTGTTATGGGAATGGGAAAAAGAATATAGTCCTAAAGCGATAGGAGATGATATGAACCCTAAATTTATAGAAGCACTTCAACAAATGGACTATATTGAATATCTGTTAGATGTTTTAGATGGAAACGATAAGGAAGAAAAAGCACTTTTATGTAATAATCCAGATATAAAACGCATTGAAAAACACCTTATGAATTTGGGGGTGATAAAACAGAAAAAAGAATTTAATATCGAACACTAAAGGGGTAGTATAAGCTACCCTTTACATACAGCTTCATGTGGTTTTGCATAGAGCTGTTTTTATATAGAATAAACCTACGACAACAAGGAGGAAAATGTATGGAATTTTTCAATAGTGCAGTAACCGTTTTACAGACTCTAGTGATAGCTCTTGGTGCTGGTCTTGGTATTTGGGGGGCTGTCAATCTTCTGGAAGGATATGGAAATGACAATCCAGGTGCAAAATCACAAGGCATGAAACAACTAATGGCTGGCGGAGGAGTTGCTCTTATTGGAACTACACTTGTACCAATATTATCTGGACTGTTCGGCTGATTAGCCGAGGGGTGGCGAAAGCTACCCTTACATAATATAAATATATAATATATATGTTATATGTATATATAATACATATATATTGTTATTGTGTTTTATATGTATATATAACTAATGTAAGGAGGTAATTGAGTTTGGATGCCATATTTGAAAAAGTAACAGAATGGATAAAAGAAATACTGATTAACGCAATTATGGGCAATCTTTCGGGATTATTTGAAGCGGTTAATACTCAAGTTGGTGGAGTAGCTTCAGCAGTTGGAACGACACCAGACAATTTTTCACCGGATATTTTCAACCTGATACGCAATATTTCGGAAACTGTACTCATACCAATAGCTGGACTTATACTGACGTTTATAGCTTATTATGAGCTTATTCAGATGATTATAGAGCATAACAATCTGGCGAATTTTGAAACTTGGATTTTCTTCAAGTGGATATTTAAAACTTTTGTTGCAGTAATGATTATTACAAACACATTCAATATCACTATGGCGGTATTTGATGTTGCTCAACATGTAATAAATGCTAGTGCCGGAATAATAACTGCGGATACTACAATAGAAGCGTCAGCATTAGAAGCAATAGAGGAATCATTAAATAATATGAACATCGGAGAGTTAATGGTCTTTCTGCTGCATACTTTTTTCTTGCAAATTACTATGTGTGCCCTTGCTATCGTTATTTTTATCATTGTATATGGCAGACTGATAGAGATTTATTTGATGGTGAGCATTGCACCTATTCCATTAGCGACTTTTGCAAATAAAGAACAAAGTCAGATTGGACAGAACTATTTAAGGTCATTGTTAGCCATTGGCTTTCAAGGTTTTCTTATTATGATTTGTGTTGCAATATATGCGGTATTGATTCAATCAGTCAGCTTTTCAGATGATATTATAGGTTCTATATGGGGTGTAATGGGGTATACTGTGCTCCTATGTTTCACTTTATTTAAAACATCTTCATTAGCAAAGAGTGTATTCAATGTTCACTAAGTAAGGAGGATAATGTTTTGAAAAAATACAAAATAATATATGCTGATCCACCTTGGGAATACCGAGTTTGGAGTAAAAAAGGGCAAGGAAGGTCTGCGGAAAGCCATTATCCCACAATGAGATTAGAGGATATAAAAGCCTTACCAGTAGAAAAACTGGCTGACAAAAATTGTGTTTTGTTTATGTGGATTACCTTTCCAATGCTAAATGAAGCCATGTCAGTATTAAAAGCATGGGGGTTCACTTATAAAACCGTTGGTTTTGTATGGGTTAAGCAGAATAAAAAATCTTCCTCTTTGTTTTGGGGCATGGGGTACTAGACAAGAGCAAATGCAGAACTTTGTGTTATTGCGACTAAGGGCAATCCAAAGAGGCAATCATGTAGCGTTCATCAGATTATAATGTCACCAGTTGAGGAGCATAGTAAAAAGCCTGATGAAGCAAGAAAACGTATAGTAGAGCTTATAGGTGATGTGCCAAGAATTGAACTTTTTGCAAGACAAAGTACCGATGGGTGGGACGCTTGGGGGAATGAAGCACCTGACTGCGTTAAAATCCCTGAGATGGAGGTGAAATAAATGGCAGCATATATTCCAGTACCTCGTGACTTAACAAGGGTAAAATCTAAGGTGTTTTTTAACCTTACAAAAAGGCAACTTATATGTTTTGGTGCTGCAACGCTTATTGGAGTACCCGTCTTCTTTTTGATAAAAACAACAGGTAATGTTAGCTTGGCAGCAATGACTATGATTATAGTTATGTTGCCTTTATTTATGCTTGCAATGTATGAAAAGGACGGTCAACCGTTAGAAGTAGTGGAAAGTCATTTTATACAAGCGAAATTTATTCGTCCAAGAGTACGACCATACCAAACTAACAACTATTATGATGTAATCATTCGCCAATTTGAGCTTGAAAAGGAGGTAGACGAAATTGTCGTTCATCAAGAAAAAAAGCAAAAAAACTAAAGAAGCTATCAAGCTACCAAGTAATTTAACTCGTAAAGAGCGAAAGGAAATTGAAGCTGCTTATAAACGAGCTAAAAAAGATGACGGTATTCCGAGAACTGCACAACAATCTATACCTTTTCAAAGAATGTTTACCGATGGAATATGTCGTGTGACAGACAATTATTATACCAAAACTATTCAATTTCAAGATATAAACTACCAACTGGCACAACAAGAGGATAAAACCGCAATCTTTGATGAGTGGTGTGGCTTTCTTAATTTCTTTGACAGCTCTATTAAGTTTGAATTGTCATTTATGAATATGGGAACAGATGAAGAAAACTTTGAAAAAAGTATTCGTATTCCTTTTGCTGATGATAATTTTAACTCTGTGCGTGTTGAGTATAGTCAAATGCTTAAAAATAACTGGCTCAGGGCAATAACGGTTTGACCAAAACCAAATATCTAACCTTTGGAATTGAAGCAGAAAGCATAAAACAGGCAAAACCAAGACTAACTCACATTGAAAATGACCTTATGAATAATTTCCGTCGATTGGGAGTTATGGCAAATACCATGGACGGAAAAGAAAGACTGCACCTTATGCACTCAATGTTTCACATGGGTGATGATGATAAGTTTTATTTTGACTGGAAATGGCTTGTAAACTCTGGTTTATCAGTGAAAGATTTCATTGCACCTACTGTTTTTGCTTTTAATGGTAGCAGAACATTTCAGATGGGCAGTCTTTACGGCTCTATGTCGTATCTGGCAATTACCGCATCGGATATTTGCGACCAAATGTTAGCTGATTTTTTAGATATGGAATCTAGTCAGATTGTAACTATGCATATACAATCTGTTGACCAAACTTCTGCAATTAAGACTATTAAACGCACAATAACAGAACTTGACCGCAGTAAAATTGAGGAACAGAAAAAGGCGGTTCGCTCAGGATATGATATGGATATTATTCCAAGCGATCTTGCAACCTATGGCAGAGATGCAAAAGCACTTCTAAAAGAACTGCAAAGCCAAAATGAACGTATGTTTATGGTGACATTTCTTGTTATGAATACCGGACGTACTGAACAAGAACTTGAAAACAATATATTTCAGGCTCAGAGTATCGCCCAAAAACACAACTGTAATCCGCGTAGATTGGATTTCCAACAGGAACAAGGCTTGATGAGCAGTTTGCCATTGGCTCAAAATCTTATAGAGATACGTCGTGGACTGACAACCAGTTCTACGGCTATTTTTATGCCTTTTACCACTCAAGAGCTGTTTCAAAGTGGCGGAGAATCGCTATATTATGGTTTAAATGCACTTTCAAACAATCTTATTATGGTAGATAGAAAAAAATTAAAAAACCCGAACGGTCTTATTTTAGGCACTCCAGGTTCAGGCAAATCATTCTCGGCTAAAAGAGAGATTGCAAACACCTTTCTTGTCAGCAATGATGATGTAATTGTCTGCGATCCAGAAGCGGAATATACTGCATTGGTTCAAAAATTTGAGGGGCAAGTGATAAAAATAAGCTCATCAAGTCAGAATTATATCAATCCTATGGATATAAACACCAATTACTCTGAAGATGATAATCCACTGGCTTTAAAAGCTGATTTTATACTGTCACTTTGTGAGTTGATTGTCGGCAGTAAGGACGGCTTACAGCCGATTGAGAAAACGGTAATTGACCGCTGTGTCCATTTGATTTATCAGAAATATTTTGACAATCCAATACCAGAAAATATGCCGATTTTGGAAGATTTATATGTTGCTCTTATGAAACAAGATGAAAAAGAAGCTCATCATGTGGCAACTGCTCTTGAAATCTATGTTAAAGGCTCTCTTAATGTGTTTAATCACCATACAAACGTAGATATCAATAACAGATTGGTGTGCTATGACATTAAGGAACTTGGAAACCAGTTAAAGAAAATCGGTATGCTTGTTGTACAAGATCAGGTATGGTGTAGAGTAACTGCAAACCGAAATGTCGGAAAATCGACAAGATATTATATTGATGAATTTCATTTGCTGCTTAAAGAGGAACAGACAGCCAATTATTCGGTTGAAATCTGGAAAAGATTTAGAAAATGGGGCGGTATTCCAACCGGAATTACCCAAAACGTAAAAGATTTACTCCGCAGTACAGAAATTGCAAATATCTTAGAAAACTCTGACTTCATTTATATGCTCAATCAAGCAAGCGGAGATAGAACCATTTTGGCACAAAGACTTAATATTTCTCCTCATCAACTCTCTTATGTTACGAATTCCGGTGAAGGTGAGGGACTTTTGTTCTATGGCAATGTAATTTTACCGTTTGTTGACCACTTCCCAACTAATATTGAGCTTTATCGCATAATGACAACAAAGCTCAGTGAAGTGAAAAAAGAGGAGGTAAGTCATGTCAAAGAAACGAAGTATGAAGCCGATACGCCTACACTTTACAGACGATGAACTTTCAAACCATAAAATAAAAAAGGCTGCTAACAAGGCTGAAAAAGCCACAAATAAAGCTGAAAAGGCGGTTGAAAAGGTAAAGAAACAACAAAAACTCCTTCTGGATAGTGATATATCAGCAGAAAGGAAAGCAAAACTTCGTTTTGGTAAAGCAAAGAATACCGAACCGGAAAAGCCTGTTTTAAAGAAAAGACCAGTTGAGCGTACAGTTTCTTCTACAATTCACAATAATATTGATGAGTATGAAAACGATAATGTTGGAGTTAAGGCAGTAAATACCACTGAAAAGACCGCTGAAACAGCTTATCATGTTGTTGACCATTCTATCTATGGGCATAAGATAAAATCTTATAATAAGGCTGAAAAATTGGTCGGGAAATCGGATAAAGCCAATGTTAATGCATTATTTGAGAAGTTTAAAAGCGATAATCCAAATGCAAGCTCAAATCCATTGTCCAGATGGAAACAAAAACAGAATATAAAGAAAGAATATGCAGCTAAGGTATCAAAGGGAAGTAAAGCAGCAAAAGCCAAAAGCGGTATGAAAAAGTCTGCAAGTGGCATTAAAAGTATAGGTCAAAAGCTGGCTAATATCGCTAATAAAAAGGTTTTGCTTATTATTTTGTTAATGGCTTCTGCTGTTATGTTGTTTTTGGCTCTGTTTTCGTCTTGTGCTACTTTATTCAGCTCAGGAGGTCAAGTTGTGGTAAGTACTTCATTCACTGCCGAAGATGAAGATATTCTAGGTGTAGATGAAGATTATACCGCTATGGAAAATGCTCTAAGGAATGAGATTGACAATATTGAAAACACTCATTCAGGATATGACGAATATAGATACCATTTGGACGAAATCGGACACAATCCGTATGAGCTTGCGTCATATTTGACTGTGGTATATGAAGCCTATACTCGTGAACAGGTACAAGAGGAAATAGCAGAATTATTTGAAGCTCAGTATGATTTGACACTTAGAACTATTGTTGAAAGACGTTCGAGAACTACAACCAATTCAGACGGTTCAACTTCAACCACTTATTATAACTATTATATTCTTGATGTTACGTTGGTTAATAAGGGTTTAGCAACGGTAATAGATAACGCTGGTCTAACAGATGACCAAAAACAAAGATATGACATTATACTGGAACTAAAGGGCAACCGTCCTGATTTGTTTGATGATATTTATACCGGTGGTTCGGTTGGTACTGGTGAATATACCGACTATGATATTCCAAGCGAAGCACTGACTGACACCGCTTTTGCAAATATGATAAGAGAAGCGGAAAAATATCTGGGTTACCCGTATATTTGGGGCGGTTCTTCACCGTCTACCAGTTTTGATTGTTCCGGTTTTGTAAGTTGGGTTATAAATCATTGCGGTAATGGTTGGAGTGTAGGCAGAGAAACAGCTAATGGACTGAAAAATCTTTGTAATATAATACCGCCATCAGAAGCAAAGCCTGGTGATTTAATCTTTTTCCAAGGCACTTATAACACATCTGGTGCGTCCCATGTAGGCATATATGTGGGAAACGGAATGATGATTCATTACGGAAATCCAATTTCTTACACTTCAATAAACACAAGTTACTGGCAATCTCATTTCTATTGTTATGGTAGATTACCTTAATGGAAATTTTCTGATGATAATAAAAACTGACATTTTCATAAATGAGCAGTTGAAGGGAGGAATATTATGAGTGCAAAGTTAGATAAATTGCGTGTAGAACTTGAAAAAGCTCGCAAAAAAAATGCTGAATGGGAAGCAAGGGTAAAAGAACTTGAAACAAGATATTGTGAGCAAGAAAATACCGAAATCCATGATATGGTACACGCTGCAAATTTAACCCCTGACCAGCTTTCTAATCTTCTTCGTATGTTCGCAGAGGAAAAAGTTTCAAGTACTGAAATAATAAATTCTTTAAATGAGGAGGAAACAAAAAATGAAGTTTAAATGGTTTTATAAAACTTTTACGACAATTATTATAAGCATAGGACTATTTTTCACTACGGCTTTCGCATCTTCTGGGGCAGAAGAAACAGTGACGCCAGCAGTAATACCAACTGAAACCACTGTGGAGCAGGCAACAGAGCCACTAACTCCTGATGGAAACTTAACATTAGTCGATGATATTTCAAAATCCGGTAAACAGTTTATCACCGTTGTGACCAAAACCGGAAATTATTTTTATTTGATTATAGATCGTGACGATGAGGGGAATGAAACCGTCCATTTCCTAAATCAAGTTGATGAAGCAGACCTTATGAAGTTGATGGACAAGGAGGAATTGGAACAGTTTATTCCTGATGAAGAAGTAGAGCCTGAGCCTATTCCAGTATCAGAGCCAGAACCTAAATCGATTGAAGAACCACAAGAGCCAGAAAAAGAAGTAAATACAACTCCTATTATTATGTTAATTTTACTTTTAATTGGTGGTATTACAGCTTTTGTTTTTTTAAAATTTAAGGGCAAAAAACAAGCTGAACAAGTAAAACCAGACCCAGATGCCGATTATATCGAAGATGAAGAATATGATTTTCCAGAAGATGATGAATATGAAGAAGATAATGAACCAGTGAATTAAAAAAAGACAGCTTTTAGGCTGTCTTACATAGAATATGTGTATTATAAAATCTTCTATTTTTAAAATAATATTGACACCAAATATGACATCAATATATAATATAAATAGGAGGTATGAATAATGTCAAAATGGGATAAACTACTAAAACGCATTAGCAATTTATCTAAAGACCTCCGATTTGATGAATTGCGTAAAGTGTTAGAAAGTTATGGATATACTATGTATAGTCCACGAAGTGGAAGCAGTCATTATACATTTAGAAAAATTGGTTGTCAACCAATTACAATTCCAAAGCATGAACCAATAAAAAAGGTATATGTACAAATGGTAAAGCAAATTGTAGAAAGTGAGGTTAAGAATGATGAATACGCTGAATGATTATATGTCAATATCTTATCGCATGGAAATCGTTGAGGATAAAGAAGAAGGCGGTTTTGTAGTTTCTTATCCTGATCTTCCAGGTTGCATTACTTGTGGTGAAACAATAGAATCCGCAGTAGCAAATGCAATTGATGCTAAAAAAGCTTGGTTAGAAGCAGCTATTGAACAAGGAATTGAAATTCCTAATAATTTAGAACAATATTCAGGTCAATTTAAATTAAGAATGCCTAAAAGTCTGCACAGGTCATTAGCTGAACATTCCAAAAAAGAAGGCATTAGCATGAACCAATATTGTGTTTATCTTCTCTCGAAAAATGATGTGATATATTCAAAGTAAAGTAATAAGTTTTAAAATTACAGATGTAGTCGAAGAGTATCCGCATATTTTAGCAGTCTTACATAAAGTAAGGCTGCTTTTTTGCTATGTAAAGGAGTTGAAACAATGAAACTTGTTTTAGCAGAAAAACCATCGGTTGCACAATCTATTGCAAGAGTAATAGGTGCAAATAATAAATATAATGGTTATCTTGAGGGAAATGGTTATATTGTCAGTTGGTGTGTTGGGCATTTAGTAGAGTTGTCACAACCAGAGGCATATAATGAAAGATATAGTAAATGGAATTATAACGACTTGCCAATATTGCCAGAGCAATGGCAATATAAAATAACTTCAACTACTAAAAAACAGTTTGTTGTTGTTCAAAATCTTATGAAACGAGATGATATAGACAGTATAATATGTGCTACTGATGCCGGACGTGAGGGAGAACTCATTTTCCGTTTAGTTTATAATAAATGCGGTTGTAAAAAGCCGGTGGAAAGGCTTTGGATATCGTCTATGGAGGATAAAGCAATAGAACAAGGCTTTAAAAGCTTGAAATCTTCAACTGAATATAATGCTTTATATCAAGCAGCACTATGCCGAGAGCAAGCCGACTGGATTGTCGGAATTAACGCTACTCGGCTTTTTTCTGTTCTATACCATCAGACTTTAAATATAGGCAGAGTTATGACACCTACTTTAGCACTGATTGTTGAACATGAAGCGGAAATAAACGCTTTTAAGTCTGAACCGTTTTTTATAATCGAACTTGATATAGACGGTTTAACAGCGGAAAGCAAGCGATTTTATAATAAAGAACAGGCTGAAATATTATTAAACAAGTGCAAAAATTCGGGAAGTGCAGTTGTGAAAGAGGTAAACACGACAGAAATAACTGAAAATCCTCCAAAACTCCATGATTTAACAAGTCTGCAACGAGAAGCAAACCGTTTATTTGGATATACCGCACAACAGACATTAGATTATGCCCAAAGTTTATATGAAAAGAAACTTATAACTTACCCACGCACTGACAGTAGATTTTTAACCGAAGATATGAAAGAAACATTACAAGGGAAAATATATGCTATAAGTACGATGTTTTCCGAAGTTAGCAATCTTGAAATAGATACGAACATTGAAAATATTATAAATAATAAAAAAGTTAGTGACCATCATGCAATTATTCCTACTGAAAGTGCAACAAATACAGATATATCTGCACTACCAGTGGGTGAACTTGAAATTTTAAAACTAATTGTATGTCGTTTACTATGTTCTATTTCATCTCAACACAAATATGAAGAAACCGTTATAACATTTGAATGTCAGGGCGAAATATTTACTGCAAAAGGGAAAAAAGTTAAAAATTTAGGGTGGAAACAGATTGAAAAGTGCTTTTATCCATCAAATGAAGAAACAAGCGAAATAATATCAGTTCAAAATAAAGAAGTACCATTAACTTCAGCGACACTAAAAGAAGGTAAAACCACACCCCCTAAACATTACACTGAAGATACAATTTTACAGCAAATGCAAAGAGCCAGTATAGAAGATAAAAAGGGTTTAGGCACTCCGGCAACTCGTGCAAGTATAATTGAAAAATTGGTTAAAGTAGGTTTTTTGGAAAGAAAGGGTGATAAAAAAACTAAATTCCTTATTCCAACTCAAAAGGGAAGTGAATTGATAAGTATAGTACCAGAACAATTAAAATCACCATCAACAACAGCAAATTGGGAAGAAAAACTTTCAATGATAGAGCATGGTCAATATAATAGCCAAGATTTTATGAAAGAAATTAACGATGTGATGTCTGAAATGGTAAAAAACTATAAAGTATCAGAAAATGCAAAATTCACTGAAAAGAACAATAAAATAGTAGGTAAATGCCCTTGCTGTGGCGGAGATATTGCAGAAATGCAAAAAGGTTTCTTCTGTCAAAGCGGAAATTGCAAATTTGCAATTTGGAAGAACAATCGTTATTTTGAGAGCATTGGCAAAGCTGTTACTAGCTCTATTGTATCTGACTTGCTTAATTATGGTAAAGTTAAGTTGAAAGGCTGTAAATCCGCCAGAACAGGCAAGATTTTTGACGCAACGCTTATTATGAATGTTAATGCTGATGGAAAGATAAATTTTGATATGAAATTTGATTTGAGATAAAAGGAGTACGCTTATGTCAAAGGATAAAATAGAGCGTTGGAATGATGTTGAGGGGAATTTGGACAATAAAGAATTATTGCAAGCCTTTTTGGATAGCAACAACAATGGCTTTGCTATTTTACAACTACGACTTGAACCAGAAACCAAAGATGAAAGATTTGAATCGTATGAAGTATTGAAAAACATCAGAAAAGAGCCGAATATCGACCACTATGAAGTTGTTTACACTTCGCCAATATCTTCTACTGATATGGATAAAAATATTATTTTGAATAGTATCTATATTGAATTTAATATGTGTATTCCGGACGATTTTAAAGGGCATAGCTTATCTGTCAGTGATGTTGTAGCACTAAAACTGAACAATGATATAACCTTTAACTATGTAGATAGCTTTGGATTTCAGAAATTAGAAAACTTTATACCAGAGAACTATCTCAAATATGCGGAAATGAGCATGGAAGATGACTACAATATGATTGACGGTATAATTAACAACAGCAAAAAGGAAGAACCATCATCAGTATTGGAGCAGCTCAAGGCAAAATCTGTTGAACACGTTTCAAAACAGAAAACTCATGAAAATAATATTGAAAGATAATTATAAGCAGGAAATCTTTAAGGTTTCCTGCTTTTTTACATATAAAATCATGAGGAGGGATATAATTTATGCAAACAAAGGCACAAATGTATGCTCAAATGTCGGATAGTATGACAACTCAAATAACAGGCAACCTTAATGATTGGTTGGGGTTTCTAAAAACATCATCTCGTATGTACAAATACCCGTATTATGACCAACTTATGATTTACGCTCAAAGACCTGATGCAACAGCTTGTGCAGAATATGATTTTTGGAAAAAAAGAATGAACCGTTATGTAAAACAAGGTTCAAAAGGTATAGCTTTAGTAGATAATAACGGTCAATATCCTAAACTGCACTATGTATTTGATATATCGGACACTGAAACTCTTGATAATCCGAAAAGGGTTAATATTTGGCAGATGAAACCCGAACACAATGAAGCTGTTAAGGAACATTTAGCAAAAATATTTGAAGTTTCAGCCGAAAATAACAGTTTTACAGACCAGTTAGAGGATATTATAACAAATTTAACACATGAATATTGGAATGAACACGAACAATATTTATTAGATATCATTGATAAAAGTTTTTTAATGGAGTATGATGAATTTGGTATAGAACAGGCTTTTTTAAAAACAGTTTCTAGTAGTGTAGCCTATGCAATTTTTAATAGATGCGTTGAAAATTCAAATGATTATTTTAACCATGATGACTTTACAAATTTAGTCGATTTTAACACACATGAAACCGCTAATATGCTGACAATGGCAGTTAGTGAGTTATCATTTAAAGTATTTCATGAAATAGAATTGGCTGTAAAAAATTATGACCGCATGGTAGAAAGGAGTAAAGAATATGGATATCAAACTGAATTACAAACAAGTAGGGGATTATCTACTTCCGGACATTCAACTATCGGACACGAACAAAGAACCACTGGGCAAGTACGGGAGAATGCGTCGAATATATTTACAGGAACACAATCCACTATTGTACAACAGCCTAGCGATGTCGGAGAAGTTGTTTCCGCATCTGAGGGAAATCGACCAGACAGCCAAACAGAGGTTAGAACTGCTGATGAAACAGCTATTGGAGAGATATCCAGCACCGGACAAAGCGACCCATCAACTGGAGTGGGTGGGACACATGAACAGCCTGAAAGCCCAAGCAGAAGAAATAATAATGGAAGAACTGATTTACAGTTAAACCTTTTCGACTTAGAGCAAGAAAAGGCTAAAATTATTGATAATATCTTTGATTTCACACAAAAATCAGATAGTAAAGCAGAGAATTTAGTATCCTCTGCTTTTTCTTTTGCCCAAAAAGATATTGATAGTATATTGAGAGTGGGCGGAAACACTGAAAATCTGCGTGAAATTGTGGTTTCAGCCTTTGAAAAGCAAAAGCCAGATATTCCAGACTTACTCAAAACTGTATATCATGGCGGTAATGGTTTCATAACTGATAGCGGAAAAATTGCTGTTTGGTATGGCGATGATGGTATGCACCTATCCCGCACAAATTCAGCAAGATATGATAAATCTGCACAGGTTATCTCATGGCAAACTGCTAGTGAACGTATCGGAGAACTACTTGAAAGTGGTAATTATGCAACCAATGTTGAAATTATAGAGAGCGAAAATTCTGAAAGAACTAGGTTAGCCGAAAATTTATGGTATTTGTATCATGATTTGAGTGATGATATTAGCAAAACTGAAGTTTTATCTTCTATTTCAGGTATCAATCTATCTAATTTCCCAAGTGAAACACAAGAACTTGCTGAAAAGTTGAAAGATAGCGATTTTAGAAGCACTTTAACCGCAGAATATGAACAATTTTTATCCGCATACAAGCAAAATCGTGATATTTTAAGATTTCATTATCATAAAACAGATGATATTCTTTCTGCTATCAAGGACTTAGATTTACCACGAAAGAAATTTAAAACAGATATCTCAGAAATTGAAGATATAAAACAATTTATAACTGATGATGAAATAGATACTGCGTTATCCATTGGAAGTGGATTTGAAAACGGTAAAAATAGAATATATGATTTCTTTATACAAAATCATGACACTAAAGAAAAAGCAGAATTTCTAAAAGATGAATATGGAACAGGTGGACATTCCCACGCCCTTTCTGATTGTGTTGGAAGTATGGAAAACCACGATTATAAAGGAATAAAATATCAAAAATCAAACTGTGATGATATAAATTTAACTTGGGAAAATGTAGCTAAAAGAATTGACAGTTTAATAAGTAGAGGAATATACAAAGAAAAATCTGAAATAAAGACTTCAGAACAAGACGTTCAAGCCGAAACAGAGCCTTTTATTGAAGTACCTGAAGAAGATATTTCAGTTTTAACGCTTGAAACTCAACCAGAACAAATACAAGTTGAAGAACAGCCAAATTTTAATGCGGAGAATTTTCATATTACTGATTTTCACCTCGGTGAAGGTGGTGCAAAACAAAAATATGCTAACAACATCTCTGCAATCAATAAACTATTTGAGTTAGAGCAACAAAACCGTTTTGCAACTCCCGAAGAACAAGAAATTTTATCTAAATATGTGGGTTGGGGTGGTCTTGCTGACGCTTTCGATGAAAATAAAGCTAACTGGAAACAGGAATATAAAGAACTAAAGGAATTATTATCAGAACGTGAATATGAAATGGCAAGAGCCTCAACTTTAAATGCTCATTATACCAGTCCAACAGTTATCAAGGCAATTTATGATATCTTAGATAACATGGGTTTTGAAAAAGGCAATATATTAGAGCCATCTTGCGGTATCGGTAACTTCTTTGGACTACTACCAGAAAAAATGTCAAATTCTAAACTTTATGGTGTAGAACTTGACGATATAACTGGACGAATTGCAAAACAACTTTATCCAAAGGCAGATATTACAATAGCTGGTTTTGAAACAACCGACCGCAAGGATTTTTATGATTTAGCTATTGGCAATGTACCATTTGGCAATTATAAAGTCAGCGATAAGCCTTATGATAAACTCGGTTTTTCTATCCACAACTATTTTTTCGCCAAAACTCTTGACCAAGTGCGTTCAGGTGGCATAATTGCCTTTATTACAAGTCGTTATACAATGGACTCAAAAGATAGCTCTGTACGACGTTATATCGCTCAAAGAGCCGAACTTTTGGGTGCTATTCGTCTGCCAAACAATGCCTTTAAAGCAAATGCTGGCACGGAAGTAGTATCTGATATAATTTTTCTGCAAAAACGTGATCGTCCTATTGATATTGAACCAGACTGGACACAAACAGCACAAACCGAGGACGGTTTTATTATCAATAGCTATTTTATTGACAATCCTCAAATGATATTAGGTATAAACGAACAGCAAAGTACCGCACATGGTATGGATTACACTGTAAATCCTATTGAGGGTGCAGAACTTGCTGAACAGCTCAAACAGATTGTTATTGATGGTAGCTATAAGCCTTTAGAAGTATCACAAAACGATGAACAAACAGTCGATGAAGTTGTACCAGCCGATCCTAGCGTTAAAAATTTTTCCTTTGCTAATATTGATGGAGAAGTTTATTTTCGTGAAAACTCTGTTATGCGTCATCTTGACCTTAATGAAACAGCTAAAGAACGCATAAAAGGTATGATTGCTTTACGTCAGACCGTAGGCGAGCTTATGGCTTATCAGCTTGAAGATTGGTCTGATGAACAGATTAAAGCAAAACAAGCCGAATTAGAAAGCATATACGACAAATTTACAGCACAATATGGTCTTATTAACTCTCGTGCTAATGCAAAAGCATTTGATGAAGATTCGTCCTATTATCTGCTATGTTCACTTGAAAATGTAGACGAAAATGGCAACTTAAAAAGCAAAGCCGATATGTTTTACAAGCGAACCATAAGACCAGAGCATAAAATCTGTAATGTAGATACTCCAAGTGAAGCACTGACGGTATCCATTGGCGAGCGTGGTAGAGTTGACTTGCCATATATGGCACAACTTTTAAAGAACGATGATATAGACGGTATTGTACAAGAAGTTAGGGGCATTATATTCAGAATACCAAACTCAACCGATTATGTAACAGCAGACGAATATTTATCGGGAAATGTGCGTGAAAAACTGGTACAAGCAAAAAAAGCATTGGAAAGCGATAAAGAATATAGCGTAAATGTTGAAGCACTTGAAAAAGCTCAACCAAAAGATTTAGATGCCTCTGAAATAGATGTAAGACTGGGTGCAACATGGATTGACCATAAGTATATTCAAGATTTTATGCACCAAACCTTTGAAACACCTTACTATTTACGTCGTAATATAGAAGTTAAATTTTCTCCGCTGACTGCTGAATGGCAGATAACGGGCAAAAGCTCTATAAATTACAACGACGTAGCAGCCTATACCACTTATGGAACAGAACGTGCTAATGCTTATCGTATTTTAGAGGAAACGCTTAATCTGAAAGATATCCGCATTTATGACACCGTTGAAGATGCGGACGGAAAGCAAAAAAGAGTTTTTAATAAGAAAGAAACTACTCTTGCACAACAAAAACAACAAGCAATTAAAGATGCGTTTGCGGAATGGATTTGGAAAGAGCCAAAGCGTCGAGAAATCCTTGTAAAGCAGTATAATAAACTATTTAATTCTACTCGACCTCGTGAATATGATGGAAGTCATATAGTATTCGGTGGCATGAACCCTGAAATTGCACTTAGAGAACACCAAAAAAACGCTATTGCTCATATACTTTATGGTGGAAATACACTGCTTGCACACGAAGTGGGGGCTGGGAAGACGTTCGAGATGGCTGCTTCAGCAATGGAAAGTAAACGTCTTGGATTGTGTCAAAAAAGTATGTTTGTAGTGCCAAATCACCTTACTTTGCAATGGGCAAATGAGTTTTTACGTTTATATCCAAGTGCAAAATTGTTGGTGGCAAACAAAAGAGATTTTGAAACTGCCAACAGAAAAAAATTCTGTGCAAGAATAGCAACAGGCGATTATGACGCAGTTATAATTGGTCATTCACAATTTGAGAAAATTCCTATTTCCGCCCAACGTCAAGAGCGTATATTAAGGCAACAAATTGATGAAATAGAGATAGCATTATCTGAGTTAAAACACAACCGAGGAGAGAATTTTTCCATCAAACAGATGGAGAAAACAAGAAAATCCCTACAAACACGTCTTGATAAACTGCTTGCAAACGACCGTAAAGATGATGTTGTAACTTTTGAACAGCTAGGTGTTGACCGTTTGTTCGTAGATGAAAGCCATGCTTTTAAAAATTTGTTTTTGTATACGAAAATGAGAAACGTGGCTGGATTATCAACTTCTGAAGCTCAAAAATCTTCAGATATGTTTATGAAGTGTCAGTATATGGACGAATTGACTGGTGGACGTGGAGTTATATTTGCAACAGGTACACCTGTAAGCAATTCAATGACAGAGCTTTATACTGTGATGAGATACTTGCAGTATAATACCTTGAAACAACAAAGATTAACACACTTCGATTGTTGGGCATCAACATTTGGTGAAACAACAACAGCAATAGAATTAGCTCCAGAAGGTACTGGATATCGTGCCCGAACAAGATTTGCCAAGTTTTTTAATCTTCCTGAGCTTATGAATATGTTCAAAGAAGTGGCAGATATAAAAACCTCTGACCAACTTCATTTGCCTGTTCCTGAAGCAAAATTTGAAACAATATTAGTTAAACCATCTGAACATCAGAAAGCAATTGTAGCAGAACTGTCAGAACGTGCAGCACAAGTTCATAGCGGTGTTATAGATCCGTCAGTCGATAATATGTTGAAAATAACTTCAGATGGTAGAAAGCTAGGTCTTGACCAACGTCTTATAAATCCACTATTACCCGATGATCCGGACAGCAAACTCAATGCTTGTGTAAACAATGTTCTTCATATTTGGAATGAGGGCAAAGAAGATAGACTGACGCAGCTTTTATTCTGCGACCTTTCTACACCAAAAAACGACGGAACATTCAATGTCTATGATGATATAAAAGCAAAACTTATATCAGGTGGAGTACCAGAAAAAGAAATTGCTTTTATTCACGATGCAGATAGCGAAGCAAAAAAGAAAGAATTATTTGCTAAGGTTCGAGCCGGAAAAGTGCGTATTTTGTTAGGAAGTACCCAAAAACTTGGTGCTGGAACAAATATTCAAGATAAACTAATTGCACTTCATCACTTAGATGTTGGTTGGCGTCCATCTGATATGACACAGAGAAATGGTCGTATTATTCGTCAAGGTA
Source organism: Butyricicoccus sp. (assembly GCA_017886875.1). Classification (GTDB taxonomy): domain Bacteria; phylum Bacillota; class Clostridia; order Oscillospirales; family Butyricicoccaceae; genus Butyricicoccus_B. The sequence goes on from JAGHIZ010000034.1 coordinate 28,623, forward strand.
ATAAAAATAAACAAGTTCAGGTATATCAATATGTAACTGAAGGGACTTTTGACGCCTATTTGTATCAAACTTTGGAGAATAAACAAAAGTTTATAAGTCAGATAATGACTTCAAAATCCCCTGTTCGTTCTTGCGATGATGTCGATGAACAAGCACTGTCTTATGCAGAAATCAAAGCTCTTTGTGCTGGCAATCCTTTGATAAAAGAAAAAATGGATTTGGATATAGAAGTTGCAAGGCTCAAAGTATTAAAGGCAGATTATCAAAGTAAGCAATATAGCTTGGAAGATAAATTATTAAAATATTTCCCAGTAGAAATAGAAAAACAAAAATATTGTATTAAAGGTTTTGAAACGGATATTAAAACTTTAGAACAATATCCTCAGATAAAAGATGGATTTATAGGAATGACAATAGGAAGTGATAATTATTTAGATAAATAACAGGCTGGTTCTGCTATTCTTGAAATGTGTAAAGGTATAAAAAATAATGAACCAGTTATGCTTGGCAATTATCGTGGATTTCAAATGGAACTTTTATTTGAAAGTTTTAATAAAGAGTTTCAAATTTCATTAAAAGGTGTAATGAGTTATAATGTAAATTTAGGCACTGATGCACGAGGTAATATAATTCGTTTCGATAATGCCTTAGATGGTATAAACAAAAAGTTGGAAACTGCAAAACAGCAGTTGGAAAATTTAGAAAATCAGCAAGAAAACGCTAAAATAGAACTTGGCAAACCGTTTGCTTATGAAACAGAGCTTGCTGAAAAAAATGCTCGCTTAGTAGAATTGGATATAGCTTTAAATATAGATGAGCATAAAAATAATGATAAAGATATAGACTGTGAGAAACGTCCATCTGTACTGGCAGATTTAAAATCCAAATCTGAAAAAATTCTACCTGCAAAACCTAGTAAGGAACAGGAGCAAGTATTGTGAATGAGAAAAGAAATATACAGCTTCATTTTAGATTGACACAATCAGAAATAGAGCTTATGAAAACCAAAATGGAAAAGGTAGGCATTCTTAATCAGAGTGCCTACCTACGTAAAATGGCTTTAAATGGTTATTGTGTGCATTTAGATTTACAAGATATAAAAGAATTAGTATCAGTTTTAAGAATTTGCAGTAATAATTTAAATCAATATGCCAAACGAGCTAATCAAACTGGTAGCATATATGAGGCAGATATTAAGGATTTGCAAGACCGATTAGAGCAAATTTGGCAGATGTCAAAAGAGGTTCTAGTTAAATTATCCAATCTTTAAAAATAAACTCCAGAAAATAATCTTTCTGGAGTTGATACATAATAATAAGTATAGTATGGTGCAAATAACATTGATATATCACTATTCATCTTAATTTTAAAAATTTATAAATTGACGTTTAATGTAATATTTTTCAAATCTAGTTTAAATATTATTTAGTATTTAATGTTATTATAGAAATTTTCTATAGCTTTTTTAAGATCAACAGCAGCTGGACTATTATTATTTTGTACATTTAAATATAGGATATTTACATAAATAGTAAATATACATAAAATCAAAGCAAGTATAATTTGTAAAATTGAGTTTGGTGTTAGGTTATAAAAATCATAATTAACTTGACATAATACCGAAAATAAAATAGATAAAAAGGAAATTAGAGACAAAAAAGATGTAACGAATTTACGAAAGTACCAACCTATATTTCGATTTATTGGAGAATGAACTGATTGATAATAATCATCTTCATGGAGTAGTTCCCAATGTATGCCATCATATTGTTTTTCAAAGAAAATCCTAATGTATAAGGATGCTTTAATAATTGCCCACTGGCTACTATTAATCATTGACTGGAAAACTATCAAATCAATGAATGAAATTAATGAAATCCAATTATTCCATATAGAGCCAACTGAAAGAAGAGCAAAGTAAGTTACATACATATAAATTATTTCATTTGTAATTTCATCCTCTTTATGTAAAATATGCTCCCTAAGTGCGGTATACACTACTAAATCCTCTTTCATATAATTTCACCTTTAATAATTTTCTTTTCTTCCAAGATATAAAAAATTCATAATATCATTAAATTCTTTTATTTCAGAACTATCATCGTATAAAATTCCATGAGATTTATAGTAAGGTAATGCACTCTCAAAGTCTAAATATAAACATCCGTTAATTTTAATATTTATATTTTTATATTATTCAAATAATTGAAGTTTAAATTTTGATACTTATTAAATTAAAGTTAAATTTAATACTCAATTTTCATAAAAATATATACCTCACACGCACATTAACAATGTGAATTATGTGAGGTATTTTTTATGATATAAAATAATTGACATTTATACATAATATGTAATACAATTCAATTACAAATAAGGAGGTGCTTTTTATGAACTCAAATATGACATTTAGAATTGATACAGAGATTAAAGCTCAGATGACTCAAATCTGTAAAGAATTAGGCATGTCAACCTCTACTGCTTTTAATATTTTTGCTAATGCTTTTGTTCGTGCTAAAGGTATGCCATTTGAGGTAATTGTAAAAGAAACAAAACCAACTAAGTCAGATGAAATATTGTCTGATGTGGATTCTATTTTAAATGAATTTGAGGAAGATTATAGGAGAATGGCTGAATGATTTGGATAACCAAAGATGAAATAATAAAAATTCATTCTCGTGTAATAGAAACCACTGGCGGACTTGATGGTGTTCGTGATTTAGATGGTTTAGAAGCAGCGTTATCAGCACCTATGCAATCATTTGACAAAATACCACTTTATCCATCAGAATTAGAAAAAATAGCTCGTATAGGTTTTGGACTTGCATCAAATCATGCATTTATAGATGGAAATAAAAGAATAGGTGCAATGACAGTTCAACTTTTATTAAAATGGAATGGATATAATTTAAGATTAAAACAAGGTGAGCTTTCAGATATTTTTATTGCTATTGCTGCGGGTGAGAAAAAATATGAAGACTTATTGTTATGGATAAAGGAACATATTGAATAAATAATTGTTTATATTATAAATATTAGCGAGGGCATAAAATGAATGCCCTCGCATTTTTATACTGTTGCAGGCTCTATCATGCCTAAGCTAACTTGAATTGCTTTTTCTATTTGCTGCATTTGTTCATTACTGATTTTTCCAAGATAGCTTATAATACGGGATTTATCAATAGTTTTAATCTGTTCTAATAAAGCAATTGATGGAGCACTTAATCCTTGAGCTGAGCCAATATTACAATGTGTAGGCAATGTTTTCTTTTTTTCAGTCTGTGTGGTTAAAGGTGTTATAATAATTGTTGGACTAAAGAAATTACCCATATCATTTTGAAGAACTACTACTGGTCTAGTACCTCCTTGCTCAGAACCCTTAAAAGGATTTAGATTTGCCATATAAATATCACCACGGTGAAAAACCCAATTTTCTTTTAACATATTGTATTCCTCCCCCTGTTAGAATTTTATAGGCAGCATATATTGTTTACTTGAATTTGTATAGATGCGGTATATCTGATAAAGATATTTTTTATATCCTTTTAGATTAGGATTTAAAATTCTGCTTTCATCATAAATATCTAAAGGATTTGTTTTGTGAAGCTGTTGTACCAAACATTTTCTATCATATTCACCGTGATAAAGTTCTACAAAATGAATGACACCTAAAATAGTTTCAGCACGAATAGTATCAGGTTTACCAGCCCAAGCCTCTGAGATAATTTTTAAACTTTCTTTGTAAATATCAACTCCAACACGTTCAAATTCTGCAAATGCTGTATTTATACAAGCAATACGATTTTTTCTCTTAGATTGGACACAATCAAGTTTAAATCCAGCACTTTTAGTTACATTAAAAAATGTTGTTGCAGCCGGGGCATTACCATAAATAAGAGCTTTCATACGATAACCAGAGGTTAATGCAGCAGAAGTACCAGTTTGCTTAGCAAATAACATGGCTTCTTCCTCTTTACTTAAACCATAGTATACTTTACAAAGTATAGGTAAATCTTGATTATTATTTAAATACTTACGAGCTGCAATTGTATGCTGACCATCAAAAACATAATAATGACCTCTACGGAAACTTACTTTGGGTTCATTGGCAATACGTTCGTCAAATTGAGCTGCTATTTTTTTTACACGTTCAAAGTTAATCGGGCGTTGATAACTATTGTATGGAACTTCAAGATTTTTGCTGTTGATTAAAATTTCTTTATAAATTTCTGAACTCATAGCTAATATCCTCCTTTTATTTTTTGTAGATATTCAATACCCATGTTAGCCAATTCGTCAATTTTATCCTTGCATATTTCAAAATTTTCTTTGTGAATGCTTATGCACATATTCCAACGGAAAATCAGTGTATCTAAAGCATCTTCAAGTTCACATAATAAATCTTCTGGTTTGTTTTCAATATCTGGGTTTTCCATTTTTTCTGAAATTTCACGAATTATAGCTTTTTCGGTCTTATTATTTTTTGTTTTTGGTTGATTTAATTGTTTTATAAGTTCAGGTCGTTTTTCTGGAGTAGCTTGTGCAATAGCAGTAATTTCTTTATCTGTTGGTTTAATCTTACCAGTTAAAATTTCCTGTCTAATACCTGGAATACTTTCTTCTGCTATATCAACTCCTTTTGCAAAGTGTTCTGCACGTCTTACATAGCTATCACTTACATTATGCTCTTTAGCTATTCGCTCACGAGTTTTTTCATGTTTTGGTTGGTGGTCATTTTGACCACCAACCTCATTGGTGTGTTGATTTATTCCATTTATATTGGTTATAGTTAATTTTTCAGCTTCATATTGTTTACCTATTAGATATTTTTTCTGTTCCAAGGTTAAATTTCTGCGACCTAATTGGTTCTTGCAAATCCAAGCTATTGCAGAAAAACGGTCTGGAAAATCTTTTTCATGTACTGTATAAGTTATTTGAGGATATTTTTCAATAATTCTATAACGGTTATGACCATAAATTAAAATTCCATTCCATATAATGAGTGGATTTATTACTGTGCCATCATTTAAAATATTTTCTTCTAGTTGTTTTAGTTCCATTTCGGTCAATGGAGATATCTTATTTTCAAATTCAGGGTCAATCTTTATATTATTTATCATTTTACTCACCTCAACTATGTAAAAAGACAGTCAAAATACAGACTGTCTTTCAAATTTTATAATGTCTTCTCTATATTTGTTCTCAACACCCATAGAGAATATAGAATAATAATTCTATCGGGAAATCATCAAGTGGTTGGTAGCTTACCAACTCCACAGGACTTTCACCTCCCCGTGGTTCTCACCGAGCTGCCCCCATTGCGTGTACTGTGGCTGGACAGAAGTATCATTATTTCGCTGCATCACGGTAGTTGGTAGCAAGCCAACTAGCGTATATTATATTTATCGCTCACTATTCAGTATAGGTCATGGCGTATAATATGCTGCAACACATTGTACTTGATGAATGTGTATTCAGTTTTCAAGGTACTATTTAACAACTGTTATCTGTTGTTATGTCTATATTCTATATGGAAAATAATGTTTTTAACATGGACTGGTTGAGCACATTTTGTGCCCAATTTGGGCACAAATCAGATAGTTCGACTATATTCTTCAAATTTTAAAACAGATTATAATTTTATATAGCAATTTTCTTTGCCCATAATTATATAATCAAAACTTGTGTTGGCAATGGTTACCATAATAAATAAGATTTCTAGTGATGGTGTGCGTTTACCAATTTCTAGCTTAGCTAAATGGTCACGACTAATATGAAGCAGTTCGGCAAATTGGTCTTGAGTATATCCCATGGATACTCGAATTTTTTTCATTCTTTTTCCTGTTTCTTGTGCATTAAACATCATAAATAATCCTCCTTTGTGTTGTTACTAAAAAGAATGGTATAAGTAATTACTGCTTAAAAAATGGGATATATGATTATGCCAAACTCGTTTTGTAGAGAGATAATATCATTAAAATATCACATGATAATGATACAAACATGACGCTGATATGATATTTAGTGCTTTTATATGATATAAAAATGATTTCTTTGGGATATGGATATAATTTTTAAAAATTCAGCATGATATGAAAATGACATATAAAAAAGCAACTGCTCTATAAAGAACAGTTGCTTTCAATATTACAGTAAGTTGATTAAATTTTTATTGCCATTGATATGAATTTTTTCTAACAAGCTATCATATTCATCAGCTGTTAATTCTTTTTTTGCTTGTTTTAAAACCATGTGTAATCTTTCAATCGCACCAGTTCTATGAATGGAGTATATTCTCCAAAAATATGCGGTCATATTACCTGATTCCATTTTAAGTGCTTCACTTGCATAATGATTTAAACCTGCATAATCATTTTGTTGTGCTAAAAGCTCCAGTAATTGATTGGTTAAACTTATATAAGACATTGCATAATGGTTTACCGTGTGAAAAATCCAATGTTCAGAACGAGCAACAGCATATACTGGACCTTTATAAAGAGATAAAGCAGTTTTAATTAGATTTATTTTTTCATCAATATTATTGCTATATTGAATGGATTTACTCAATTTATCAAATTCTATAATATCCATTTTAATACGCAATATAGGGTTAATCTGATATCCGTTAGCTGATGTAATAATTAAGTCATTTTCAAAAATTGCACCAAATTTATTACGAAAACGATATATTAAAGCTCTAATTGAATCGGCTGTTATATTAGAACTTTTATTATAATTACTACCTAAGATTGATATAATTTCAAGTGGAGAATGTGCACGATTTTGATTTAAAAGCAAATATACTAACAATCTGCATAATTTAGGTGCATTTAAATCAGTTTCTTTAATAACACCTTTAGAAGTATAAATTTCGATTGTTCCAAATAGGTTTATAATAACATCATTTGAATGGCTAATATCTGGGTAAATTATTGAAAAAGCTCTACTATTTAATTCATTTTGTTGATTTATAGCGTTATTAGCTACATAAGATAATATTTCAAGAAAATAGCTTTGATTTATATATCGTTTTGGATTTTTTACAATCAAAAATCCATTTACATTTAAAGTTAATGGCACAGCTAAAAATGACTGGATATTTAAGTTTTTATAAACCATATATTCATCAGGTTCATGTTCTTTTATAACTTCTACATCTTCGATGTATATTGCAGTATTATCATTTAGAGCAGATACCCAACGCTTCATTGTGTCAAAAGATGTTATATTATACTGACATCTACTATTTTCATTTTTAATATTAAAATTATAACTCCATAAAGGTTTCCACACTTTAAGTTCTAAATCAACTTTTATAATTCCTGCCCAATCACCTATATAAAATTTACAGGCGGTTTTTAATGTTTCATCAGCTATTGCCTTTGGTTCAGAAATAGTATGTAGCTTTTGTTGTAGCTTGCAAAGCACATTTACTATTTCATTTGCATATTGATTTTGTTCACTTACGTTTTCAAAAGCATTTTTGATTTCATTATTTTCTAATATGAACACTTGGCAACACTTCCTTCACATTGAAATATGTAAATAGCTATCAAACTTAACACAAAACTTATACTAAAGTTCAATATGTTAGTTTGTTAATAGAGTAATTTATATTTCATATGAAGTTTGTAGAAAAAAGTAATATAAATTAAATGTTAAAAAATTATTTTAAATTGAATTTTTTAAACTCATTTATCTACTAATTTACAATAAAATCTACAATATTAGTTCTTTTAATCTTCATCATTATCATCAAATGAATATTGGTTTAAGTCATTAAAATCAAGAAATTCAGCTAATGTCATATTAAAAGCTATTGATATTTTATGAAGTGTTTTAACTCTTGGGTTTTTAGTAAGCCCTCTAACAATATTATCTAATGTGGATTGCTTGACATTGCTCATAGTTGCCAATTTATTTATTGATATTCCTCTTTCATTACATAAAGAGCGTATTCTTTGTATATATAATTCATAATAATCCATATAAATACTTCCATACAATTTAGATATGCTATAAATATAGGGATTACTCTTAAAGAAGTAATCCCTATTGTACTATTTAAAGAAATATGTACAATCATATTTCTTTTAGATTTTCCTTGTTGGCTTCACATTGACAGCTGGATTGATTGTACCATCTATTTCACCATATTCTTTTTCATAAGCCTTTATGTTTTCTCGAATAAGAACTAAAATGTGACTATTTATGGAACGTCCTTCATAATCAGCTACAAATGCCAATTTCTCTAACATTTCTTCCTCAATGCGAATTGATACACTCTTAACAGACATAAAAAATACCTCATAATAAATATAATTTTATGTTTAGTTTATATCTAATATGTAGTATTATGTTTATAATAGATATATAATATATCTATTATATATCTAAATAAATTTTAGATTAGCAGTAATTGCATACGAAATTATTGCTGGAGGTGTTTAAATGTCAACTTGTACTTTCTTTGGACATAGAGATTGCCCAACATCAATAAAACCTAAACTATGTAAAATTTTAATTGATTTAATTGAAAATAAAGGTGTAAATAACTTTTATATTGGTAACAATGGTAATTTTGATAATATTGTTTATAATCTGCTCTGTGAACTCAAAAAACAATATCCATATATAAACTATAATGTTGTTTTGGCTTATTTGCCAAATAATAAATTTTATAACTTTGAAAATACAATTTATCCTGAAGGAATTGAAACCGTTCCTAAACGTTTTGCAATAGATTATAGAAATAGATTTATGTTAAATAAAACTGATTTTGTTATTGCCTATGTAACTCATTCATGGGGTGGAGCTAGTAAATTTGTAGATTTAGCAGTTAAAAAAGAAAAACAAGTTATATACTTATAAAAGGTTAAAGGTCTTTCGTTATATGTTGCGAAAGACCTAAATTTATTGCTTAAATGACTAAATTATTTAAACTGATATTATATAAGATATGAAATAACTTGTTAAACTTAAATATATGACTTTTTCTATTTTATGCACAAAATTGTAAAATATAGTGTCAACTCGTTGATTTTATTCGTATAAACGATTATAATGTCAATAAGGATTTATTATTGTAAACAGAATGAAAGGTAGGTAACTCATGACTTACTTATCCATTACCCAAACCGCAGAAAGATGGGGAATTTCTCAAAGAAGAATTCAAATTTTATGTAATGAGGGACGTATCCCAACTGCTATACGGATTGGTCGTGTGTGGGCAATTCCAGATGATGCCCCCAAGCCTGTAGATGCTAGAATCAAGTCAGGCAAGTATATTAAGTCAAAAAACAACCAAGAAAGTGGTGACATGAATGGCTGATATTAAGCTATTCAACATCAAAGGTGATGTAAAAGAATATCAAAGTGGTACGGTAACACTGGAAAAGGAACTACAAACCATTATAGAGCAAAATATGGAAACATTTTTCGGAGTAACTTTTCTTGCAAGTGAATATCGCACAACTGATGGTGGTCGCATGGACAGTATTGGTATAGATGAAAACCACTGCCCTGTTATCTTTGAATACAAGCGTTCCATAAAGGATAATGTCATCAATCAGGGGCTGTTTTATCTTAATTGGCTTCTCGACCATAAGGATAGTTTTAAAGTACTTGTCATTGAAAAGCTGGGTCTGGCTGCCACAGATGATATTGACTGGTCAATGCCTCGTGTGGTGTGCATTGCAGGTGATTTTACAAAATATGATGAGTCTGCCATCAAACAGATGAACAGAAATATTACGCTGATTCGTTACAAGAAGTTTGGTGAGGATTTGCTGATGTTTGAACAAATCAATGAGAATATTGCTGCCACTATGAATGATGAAAATAATTTTACAACTATTGTTAAGGTAAAAGGTGGACAAAAATCCTTTTTAGAAAGGAAAAATGATGCTTCACCAGAAATTTTGACGTTATATGAAGATATACGCAACTATGTATTGAGCCTTGGAGATGATATAACCGAAAACCAACTCAAATATTATGTTGCATTCAAAAAGATAAAAAATATTGTGTGTTGAAATTATGAAAAATCATCTAACACTTTCACTAAAATTGGATTCAAGCACAATTGATTATGAAGATGGTTTTACAAGAGATATTTCCAAAATCGGTCACTATGGTACTGGTGATGTTGAGATTACTATTAAAAATAGAAAAGATTATGAAAAAGCAAAGGCACTACTCGATCGTGCTTATAATGAGAATTAACGGAGGAAGCTAAAATATGGCTGCAAAAAAGAAAACTAAAAATGAAGAAGTAACATTAGAAACCGTTTTATGGAACTGTCGTGTGGCTTTGCGTGGTGTTGGAACTACTGAAAAAAATCGTGATGCTGTTATTAGCTTAGTATTTCTAAAATTTGCTGGAGATAAATTTGAAAAACGTCGAAAAGATTTGATTAAGAAATACGGAGATATCCCAGCATTTCTGGAGAAAGCCTCTTTTTACAATGCAGTTAATGTATTTTATCTAAAAGAAACTGCTCGTTGGACATATATTGTTAAAAATGCCTCTGCTAATGATATTGCAGTCATTATTGATCAAGCAATGGCAGATATTGAAGAAAGTAACCCATCGTTAAAAGGGGCATTATCATTGAATTTATTTGCAAGTCTTGGTGCAGATAAAGCAAAAATTAAAGAATTGATTGATAATGTAAATAAGATTAGTGAAGCTACATATCATGAAGAAGATTTAATTGGTCGAGTGTATGAATATTTTTTGCAAATCTATGCTGCCTCTGGCACAAAAGAAGATGGTGAATTTTATACTCCAGCTTGTCTTGTAAAGTTAATTGCAGAAATGATTGAGCCATATAGCGGTGTGGTATATGACCCTTGTTGTGGTTCTGGTGGTATGTTTGTACAGAGTATAAAATTTGTTGAACGTCATCAAGGTAATAAACAAAATATTTCCATTTTGGGTCAAGAAAGTCAACCAGAAACATGGCGTCTTTGTAAAATGAACCTTGCGATTCGAGGAATTGCCCACAACTTAGGTGAAACAAATGCTTCTACCTTTACACAAGACTTGCATAAAGACAAAAAAGTGGATTTTATTATGGCAAATCCTCCTTTTAATCTCAAAAATTGGCGTAAAAGTGATGAGCTTACCGATGATTCCCGTTGGAGTGGCTACAATGTTCCCCGTGTGTCCAATGCCAACTATGCGTGGATTTTGCATATGATTTCCAAACTAGATGTTAACCATGGCATTGCTGGTTTCTTGCTTGCAAATGGTGCGTTGAATGACCTTGATGAATTTGAAATCCGCAAGCAATTATTGGAGAATGACAAGGTGGAAGCCATCATTGTGCTGCCCCGTGATATGTTTTATACCACAGATATCTCTGTCACCTTATGGATTGTGAACATGAATAAAAAAGCAAGTACAGTCAACGGCAGGCAACTGCGTGACCGCACTCACGAAATTCTATTTATGGATTTACGCCGTTGGGATGAAAATATCGAGGAAATTGTGATTGATAAGGGCAAGAAAAAGAAAAAAACTGTTCTCAATGATACACAGATTGCAAAAGTAAAAGAGATTTATAACAATTGGCAAAGCGTTGACACTTCCTTGTACTCTGATGTACCCGAACTTTGCAAAGCGGCGACTTTAGAGGGAGAAAACGGAATCCGTGCTAATGGTTACTCTTTAGCACCCAGCAAGTATATTGAATTTATTGACCACGATTTAGAAATTGACTATAAGGCAGAGATGGCTCGTATTCAGACAGAGATGAGAGAGATTATAAAGGCAGAAAAAGCCTCTCAAGCCATGCTGGAAGAAGCATTCAGGGGGATTGGCTATGGCATTGACTAAATTAGGAAGGTATATTTCTATATTAGATACAAGAAATACTGAAAATAAATTTGGGAAAGAGAGTGTTGTAGGACTTTCGACACAAAAACAAATTATCAAAACAAAAGCAGATTTAGAAGGTGTGAATTTAACATCTTATAAGTTATTTCCTCCTAAATCGTTTGCATATGTACCAGATACTTCACGTCGTGGAGATAAGGTATCATTGGCATATAATATGGATGAATACACATACCTTGTTTCTTCTATTTCGGTTGTATTTCAAGTGTCTGATGAGAATAATTTGTTGCCAGATTACCTTTTTATGTACTTTAACCGTCCAGAGTTTGACCGTTATGCACGTTTTAACTCTTGGGGTTCTGCACGAGAAACATTTGATTGGAGCGAAATATGTGATATTGATATTAAACTCCCTGACATTGCTGTGCAACAAAAATATGTAGATATTTACAAAGCCATGCTTGCCAACCAACAAAGCTATGAGCGTGGATTGGAGGATTTGAAACTGACAATAGATGCTGTAATGGAAAAATTTAAGCATGATACTATGCGTGTCTCGTTGGGTGAATTAGTAGAAGAATTAGACATAAGAAATAGTAATGATAGCATTAGCACTGTAAATGGAGTAAACAAAGATAAACAATTTATGCCAGCGGTAACAAGTGGTGCTGATTTATCAAAATATAAAATAGTTAGAAAAAAACAGTTTGCTTGCAATCTAATGCACGTTGGTCGAGATATGGCAGTACCAGTAGCACTACAAACAGATGATACACCAATTGTTGTTTCTCCAGCATATTTGGTGTTCCATATAAAAAATCCAGATATACTGGAAGAATTTGTGCTAATGTGGTTGTCCAGAGAAGAAACAGACAGATATGCATGGTTTATGTGCGATACAAATGTGCGAAGTGGAATGGAAAAAAAGCGATTCTTTGAAATTGAAATTCCAATTCCATCTATTACAGAACAAAAATCTCTCGTGGAGATGTTTCAGGTGTTGTCAATGCGACGCAATATCAACGAAAAATTGAAATCCCAAATCAAAGATATTTGCCCCATTTTGATTAAAGGGTCATTAGAGGAAAAAAAATATGAGCGATTATGAAAAGTTAAAAAATATAATTGATGAAATTGATATTTTAATAAACAATCCCAATCTAACAGAGTCACCACAATTTCGAACATGGAGAACAAAGGCTGAACGTATAATTGTAAAATTATATGGTGATAAAAGCTTGGAACATATTAAATTTATTAAAACAAGATGTTATCCGTATGGTTGGGGTTCAAACACAAATTTCTGTGAATGTTATCGTAAGGATTTAGAAGAACTAAAAATGACTTTTGAATATTATTTAGATGAATTAAAAGAAAAAGATGGTGAGCAAAATATGAATGAAAAAAAATATAATTATTCTAAAGTATTTATTGTTCATGGTCATGATGGGGAATTGAAACATGCCGTTGCTAGAACAATCGAAAAGCAGGGATTGCAGGCTGTTATCCTCAGTGAGCAGGTAAACAAAGGTAGAACAATCATCAAAAAATTTGAGGAAAATAGTGATGTTTGTGGGGCAGTTTGTTTGTTTACGGCTGATGATGTAGGAAAAGCAAAAACAGAAGCAACCGAACAGCCTAGAGCAAGACAAAATGTAGTTTTTGAAGCAGGTTATTTTATGGGTAAGTTAGGTCGTGACCATGTTGTGATGATCTGCGAAGATGGAGTGGAAATTCCAGGTGATTTGTCTGGTGTGGTCTATACTGGAAAGAATAATTGGCAAATTGATATGTTGAAAGAACTCAAAGCAATGGGTTATAGCATCGATATGAACAAGTTGTTTTATTAACCATTAGGAGATGAAATATAATGGAAAAAGATAAGCTTTTTGAACGAATAGACTGTTTAATTAATAATTTTAACAATGCAACAATTCCTACTATCTATGATCGTACATTGTATGAAACAGATGAACTGTTAAGAGCACTGTTCCCGAAAAGAGATGAAACATATAAAAACTTCATAAAAACTGCAAGTTCGTCCGAACAATACATATATAAGGCAAATATAATGGTTGGAATTTTAAGAGGTGTAAAATCAAAGATTGATATTTGTGAAAATAAAAAATATCAAGTGTTTATTAGTTCTACATATGTGGATTTGATTCCATATCGAAATGCTGTTGCAGAAGCTATAACCTATGCCAATCACATACCAGCTGGTATGGAAAATTTCAAGGCAAGCAGTAATAACCCAACCGAGTACATTAAAAAAGTGATTGATCAATCAGATTATTATGTTCTACTTCTTGGGCAAAGATATGGTAGTATTCAAGATGTTGAACGCCAGATTAGCTTTACCATGATGGAATATGAGTATACTATCGAAAAAGAAATGGTTGTGTTACCTTTTTTCTATAATGGCAATGAACCGCTGCCAAACAGCGACTTAAATACGCAAGGAGCTTTATTTGACAAATTCAAAGCCATTGTTGCAGAGCGTCATGTAGTAAGCTATTTTTCTACCGCCGAAGAGCTTAAAACAAAATTAGCACAATCATTGAATGAAGCAATAGCCAATACGCCTCAAAGAGGTTGGATAAGATTTTAAAATTAGGGAGATGAATTGGTGTGAGCTATTATACCGAAAGGCACGGGCTACGGAAGCCCGTTGAAAGAACATACAATGTTTCGGTTGAAATGTACTCGGTATTGTTTGACTGCTGTTCAAGATATTTTGACAATATTTCATGGAAATATCCAGAGGAATGTCCAGATGGCAGAGGCTGCTATGGTTTGAACATGAACAAATTGAGCACAGCAATGCGATTTGAGATTCCGGGATTGTACCAAAACGAGTATGGCAATATTGTTTGCCCCCAAAAAAGACCTTCGTGGGATGATACAGAGGAAGAATATGACCAATTTGCTCTGCTTGATTTTATTGAGTTCATCTATAACAATATACATGACATTGAAGAAAAGCATTGGCATGAGTGGTTTCACCACTATGACATGAGTTTTGACAAATCTCAATTTGATAAACGAAAATTTAGAGATGAAATCAATGCTATTTTTAATAAAGTGGGGCTTTTGTATAGTTTATCTGATAAAGGTATGGTAGAACGCATAGTCGAAAATGGGGTTTTATCAAAAGACATAGAGAGTAAGATTACTTCTGTACAGGAGCCTGGGCTACGGGAATTGTTAAAAGATGCAATTATTCTTTATAAAACACCAAGCTCTAAAGCGAGACAAGACTCTGTGGAAAAAATATGGGATGCACTGGAGCGACTGAAAACATACTATACCACAATGGATAAAAAGGCATCTGCTTCAAAGATTGTGAATGACATGGCTGATGGAAATAGTAATTTTCATCAACTTTTTGACGATGAATTTGTGGCACTGACAAAGATCGGAAATAATTTTAGAATTCGCCATCATGAAACGAATAAAATAGATATTACCGATAGCAAACACTATGACTATTTCTTTAATCGCTGTCTCTCCCTGATTGCACTTGCAGTCCAATACTTGAAATAGGAGGTGTATCATGGACTACCAGTTTGTAAAGGGACAATTCACTGAGGATCAACTGGAACAAGCCATTATTGAGTTGTTTGTACAGCAAGGCTATTCCTATGTCCATGGTGAGAAACTCCATAGGAAATATGAAGATATATTGTTGCTGGATGATTTGCGTAATTATCTCTCAAGGCGTTATGCCCATACAAATCTTAGCAATGTGGAAATGAAAAAAATCATCAATAAGATACATTTGATTTCTACATCTCCACTTTATGCTGGCAACCGAGAAGCTTTTCGGATTGTGAATGAGGGATTCGACCTACAAAGGGATGATCCAACCAAAGTTGCAGTACATATAGATTTTATCGATTTTGATACACCTGAAAACAATATTTTTAAGGTGGTAAATCAATATTGGGTAAAGGGAGAAGATTTGCGTAGACCAGATTTGTTAATCTTTATCAATGGCATTCCAGTTACAATTTGTGAATTTAAGTCTGCTATTAAAGAGGAGACAACCATATATGATGCATGGAAACAGATTTATATTCGTTATATACGAGATATTCCAAACCTGTTGAAATACTGTTTTCTATCAGTCATCAGTGATGGAGCGAATACACGTTTGGGAAGCATTTTTACACCATACGCCTACTACTATGCATGGAATAAGGTGAATGAGACAGATACTGTAGCAAACGGGATTAGTTCTCTGAAAACTATGATTGAGGGAGCTTTTGCACCAGAGCGAATTCTGGCTATCTTGAGAGACTTTATCTTCTATCCGGATAATAGTGAGAACAGAGAGACCATTGTTTGCCGATATCCTCAGTATTTTGGTGCAACAAAAATGCTTGCCAATATCAAACGCCATTTACGTCCAGAGGGTGACGGTAAGGGAGGTACCTATTTTGGTGCGACTGGATGTGGCAAAACTTATACTATGTTGTTTCTATCTCGCCTGATTACTCAACGGGATAATCAAACATTTCACAACCCGACCATTATTATTTTGACAGACCGTGAAGACCTGGATACACAAACCTCAGAATTGTTTGTGACAGCATCGAAATACTTGCATGAGAAAGATGTTCGCAGTATTGAAAGCCGTAAAGATTTACAGGAAACATTGAGAAATAAACCCAGTGGTGGTGTGTATATCACAACCATTCAGAAATTCTGTGAAAATATAGGACTGCTTTCTGAACGTAGCAATATTATATGTATTTCAGATGAAGCACATCGAACACAGACCAGTGTAGGAGCCAAACTCAAGAAAACGGAGGAAGGTATCTTTACTACATTCGGCTTCGGGCATCATCTGCGTACGAGCTTCCCAAATGCCACCTATTGTGGCTTTACAGGAACACCTATTGATGAGACCATAGCGGTGTTTGGTGATGTTGTTGACACCTATACTATGAAAGAGTCCAGTGATGATGGGATTACTGTTCGTATTGCATATGAACCTCGACTGGCTCGTGTTATTCTTTCTGATGAGCAAGCAAAAGAAATTCAGCAGTATTATGATAAGTGTGCCGAAATGGGTTCTAATGAGGAACAAATCGAAGAAAGTCAGCGTACCATGAGTAAAATAACTGCTATTTTGAGCCATCCAGATCGGCTGCATAAATTGGCAGTAGATATTGTGGAGCATTATGAAGCTCTTTGTTTTGAAAAGCCTGAAATTGTCCAGAAAGCGATGATTGTCTGTGCCAGTAGAGAGATTGCCTTGTCATTGCTGAAGGAAATAGGAGAAATCCGACCAGATTGGACGGAAAAAAGAAAATCAGAGCATGAAGAACAGTTGAGCAAAGAGGAATTGGATAAATTGATTCCTCTTGCTAAAATCAATTTGGTTGCAACCCGTGATAAAGATGATACCAAGGAACTATATGATTTGTGTGGTACAAAAGAATACAGAAAAAAGTTGGATCGCCAGTTTAAGAATAACAATTCAAACTTCAAAATTGCAGTGGTTGTAGATATGTGGATCACTGGCTTTGATGTTCCATCATTGGCTGTCATGTACGTTGATAAGCCACTGCAAAGACATACTCTGATACAAACCATTTCTCGTGTAAACCGGGTGTTTGATGGTAAGGATAAAGGTCTTGTGGTAGACTATATTGGCATCAAAGATGATATGATGCAGGCAGTGAAGAAATATGGAGGTCCGCAGGATAGCCCTATTGATGAATTGAAGGTCTCTTTGGAGATTTTTCGTAATCATCTTGTCATGATCAATGAGTTACTGCATGGTTTTGATGCTACTAAATTCCATACCGGCAATCCGTTGGAACGATTGGACTGTTTGAACCTAGCTGCGGAATATGTTCAGATGAGTAAAGAGATGCAGACTCGTTTTATGGGACTTTCTCGTCGTTTGAAAAGTGCTTATATGATCTGTTTCCCGTCGGGCGAACTTACTGAGGAAGAAACCGCAACAGCACAATTTTATCTTGCTATTCGTTCTATCCTCTATAAACAGATCCAAGGAGATGCACCTGATGCAGAAATCATGAATCAGGTTGTGGAAAAAATGGTTCAAAATGCAATTTCGTGTACAGGCATTGAAAATATTATTGATGAGCATAAATCTACTGATTTATTTAGTTATGAGTTTTTAACAGAGCTGAACCAAGTAAAGCTACCAATCACCAAATTTAATGCTATGCTAAGGTTGCTGCGTAAAGCGATCACAGCATATAGACGAACAAACAAGGTAAAATCTATAGAATTTGATGAACGTTTACGACAAGTGGTTGATGCATACAATAATCGTGATAAATTGATATTTACTAGTGAAGTGGTTGAGGATTTTGTGAATGATCTGTCTGATCAGCTTCTTCAAATTATGCGTGACCTGGAAAAAGACAAAGCATCTTTTGAGAAACTGGGTATCACCTTTGAGGAAAAGGCTTTTTACGACATTCTGGTAAAAGTAAGAGATAGTCACGACTTTCCGTATGCAGATGAAAAGTGTTTAGTATTAGCAAAGAAAATTAAAGAGTTGGTAGACGATAAATCACAGTTCGCTGATTGGGCTTCTCGTGATGATATTAAGAATCAGATGAATATGGAACTCACAGTATTACTCTATCAAAATGGTTACCCACCTGAGTGGGATGAAGAAGTATTTGATAAGGTTATGGAGCAAGCTGAGAATTTCAAGAAATATGCAGATTAACTATATTGAGCAGTTTACAACTTAGCAAGCAGGGCAAAGTGGTACCACTTTACTCATTTTTAAAATTTTGCTATTCGCTAAAATTTCAAAAATTGCTTGTTAGGGCAAGCCCTAAAACCCAAAAGAACAGCACTTTTCAGTGCTAGCTACTCGTTCATTCTGAACGTTTATTTTGCTAAACTCTTAGCCAAAATTAAAAAATTTGTCCCAACCGATACACATTAAAAGTGTAGTGGTTGGGATTTTTTTATCTTTCATTTTTGTTTTTCTCTTGTTCTTTGGCTTTAGATTTTTCGTCTTTGTTGAGCATGACGTTTGTAATTTTTTTTGCAATTTGAAATTGCTTCATTTGTTCTCGTTTCTCTCTATACAATGCATAAGTCTTTTTCTTTTCACTTAACACATCAGAATATTGTTGATTTAACTCTTTTATCTTCGGTATTTTTCCGTCCAATTTAGAAAAAGCAGCTTTAGCTGCTTTATGCAATGTTAATTCTTCTCGATGAGCTTCAAAAAATTTTTTGCTGTATCCGTTTTTTCTATATTCAATATATACATCTCTGGTTTTTAGATAGTTAATAATTTGTGTTTTTAATTCTGCTATATCAGTTAATTCTTTTTCCATTTGCTTTATGCTGTCAGATAAATTATAAAACTCCTCAGAAATTTCATTAGACATTTTACAAAGTTTATCATAGTCATAGATTTCATTTTCTTGCAAAAAGGTTAACACTTGTGCCATTTGCTTGAGGTTGAAAACCTTTGCCCATCGCTGATAACCTATACCCTTTTTTGCAATAGTAGCAGATTGTAAATCAATAAGCAGATTAAATTTTCTATTATTTGTTTTTTGAGATTTTGAATTACTGGATAAAATTTCACTTAAATCATATTCAGTGTATCCATCACCCAAACTGGATAAACGGACAAAGCGTTTCTGTTTTTTAGATTTAATTGCTACATTCTTTCCTTTTTTTATTTCATATCCTGATTGTTCAAGAATGTTAATAAATTCATTTGTATTTTTAGGATTTTGATTTAATGCAGTATCAATATCTTGACGAACAATATCACGCAATGATTGTTTTTTAGGATATTCAATACGTTTTTTTCTTTCTTTATAAGGTTTTTGTTCAATTATTGAAAGATTGTTTTCAATACATAGAACATCACTTATTTTCTTTATAGCTTGCCACGAATGTTTAAAATCTCTAAACTTTCTTTTACAATCCAAAGTAGTAGAATTGAAAATAATATGGTTATGAATATGAGCTTTATCAGTATGTGTAGCTACAATAAAAGCGTGTTTGCCTTTTGTAAACTTCATTGCTAATTCATAGCCGATTTTGTTAGCTATTTCAGGTGTTACTTCATCAGGTTTGAACGATTGACGGATTTGATAAGCTATCACATCATGTTTATGACTTCTTCCTGTAATATGCTCATATTGACGTTTAGACAATAAAAATTCTTCATCAACTGTCATAATATCACATTCATATGAGCTTATAAATTCACCATTATTTGTCTTATCGTTATTTTTTGAATATTCTATACGTTCAGATAAACATTGTGCTATACTTTTTCCTTTGTTGATATGCAAAGGAATCAATCTAGTTGCTGCCATTTATATTCACTCCATATATTTATATAACTATGTTTTATTGTTAATTTATCTAGTTTATGATATAATGATATTATAATAATTAATTTGAAATATAAATTAATATGGTTGTCAAGTATCTTTTTTTAAATTGTTTGATATAAAAAATGTATAATAATATAAGTAGGATTAACTTTAAGATAGTAAAATATATAACGGGTTAAATTTTAAATGATTAACTTGTTAAATATAGTAAATAACTAAAAAATTATTTATTATAATAATTTTAATTCTATTGTCAAATAATAAGAGCAAGCTTTCAACTCAAAAGCATGTTTCTATATTTAATTAATATCAAAAGTTTATAATATGAAAATATGATAATTAAAAAACTATTTTATATCTAATCAATATCAATTATAAATTAACAGTATTAATAAAAGGATCAATAGAGTATGAATAAATTTAATAATGAGGCATATAAAAAATTAACAGAAGATTTGATTGGAAATATATTTTATACAAATACTTCTTTCCGAACAAAAATATCAATTATAAGACAATATACCGAAGTTATTGTTAGAAAATTACTAAATATAGATTCACATAAACAGATAACACTAGGACAATCTGACATTGACAGTAGACTTCGCTCATTGCCGAATTATGAATATATTGCATCATCAATAGAGAATATTCGCAAAAAGGGAAATTTAGCAACACATACTCAATGTCTAGAAAGTTTTTCAGAAGAAGATTTTAATAAAATAATGGACGATTTATTTAACATGTTATCTTTCCTTTTAATAAATTATTTTGAAAAATATGAGTTCGGTTCAAGAAATGATATATTACAATCTTTTTCATTGCTTCCTCCTATCATAAGATATAAAATTTTAATATTCTTATATGAAAAAAATCCTAATAATATTATGGTAATAGACAAGTTAGTTTTGGCTATGGTAAAAGCCTTTGATGTTGAAACTGCAAATGAATGGGTAGAGAAACATAAAGATTATCTAATTAAAACTGTTTCTATGTCTCAAGTTGCATTTAATGAAATATCAAGAAAATATGGTAAATATATAGCTGAAGTTTTGCTGTACGAAGCTCCATGTATGTATGAACTATGTAAAAACAAAATTCTTGAAGTTGGAAATAGTATTTCTACTAACGGACGATTAACGGTGTATTGAGTGACCCAGACGGCTACATTAGCATGAAAGCAGATGATATTCTTGCGGATCTGTTCGGTGAGACCAATGCAATTACTGCATCTGCAGGGCAAGGTGGGGCAATCAGCCCACATGGAATTATCTGTATCAAAGAAGGCGGCACACAGAGCTTCGTAATATCACCAGACAACAATTATGAGGTTGCATCTGTTATTGTTGATGGAGTCGATGTAACAAATCAGCTTGTCAACAATCGATATACATTTTCTAATGTGAATGAACCGCATA
>JAGHIZ010000005.1 GCA_017886875.1 Butyricicoccus sp.
AATGTGGTAAGATGTTTATAGCTCATAAGTAAACTCCTTTTGTGTTATGTTGTGTGGTAACTTCATTTTACACTATAAAGTTTACTTGTGGGCTTTTTTGTCGCACTTAATTTTACAATCCATCATTTAAAAATGACAGCAATATTTGTTGTCATTTTTTATTGCAACAAAAATTATTTTTACATTTTTTAACATAGTTGACTTAATATATTTATTCGCTTGACAATATATTGTTTAAAATGTTAAAATTTTGTTAACGTAAATATATTTTTAAGCTTTATATTTCTTGTCTTTATTTATAAAGTGTGAAAGGAAAAAGATTATGAAACGAGCAATAAAACAATCTACTTTAACAAGCATTTTAAATGGTATAACTATTACATTTGCAGTATTAGTAATAATCTTTTTTACTATGGTTATAACTTTTCATGAGCTAACTTTGACTAGTGCTCAAAATCAGCTTTTTTTGAACAACTATGCTCAACAGTTTATTGATGCGTCTGCATTATTAACTGAAAAAGTTAGAGCATATGCTGTTACAGGAAACCAAACTTATTATAACGAATATATGCAAGAAGTGAACACTGATAAAAATCGTGAAAAAAGTGTTCAAGCTATGGAGGATATTGGAATTACAGACGATGAATTAGCAATAACAACTGAAATGTCTAATTTATCTAATGAGCTTGTACCATTAGAAACAAGTGCCATGGAAGAAGTTAATGCTGGTAATAATGCATCAGCAATAAGTTATGTTTATGGAAGCGATTATTCTAATACGTTATCTAAAATTCATGCATTACAAGACCAACTTTTAGAAAATCTTCAAACTAGAACTGAAAACGAAATCAATTCAAGAATGGCTATGAGCTCAGTTTTAAAAGTTTTGGCCATTATTGTATGTATAGGTACTATTGTTTCTCAAATTTTTGGTATAGTACTAACTCGTAAACGTATTATAAACCCAATAAATAAGATACAAAAAGAAATGCTTGAAATGTCTAAAGGTAATTTGACAACACAATCAGAACTACAAGCTGATACATCTGAACTTGGTATGTTAATTAGTTCCATGCAAACTACTAGAAAGGCATTGTCTTCATACATAGTTGATATAAAAGATAAATTATCTGAAATATCAAAGGGTAACCTTACTCAAAAAGTTACATTACAATATGTTGGTGAGTTTTCCGAAATCAAAAATGCACTTGAAAATATTATATCTTCTCTTAATAGCACTTTATATAGCATTGATGATTCAGCACAACAAGTTAATTCAAATGCATCTCAAGTTGCAAATGGTGCTCAGGCACTAGCTCAAGGATCTACAGAACAAGCTTCTGCTGTACAAGAACTTGCTGCAACAATTAATGATGTTTCTAATCAAATTAAGGGAACTGAGACATCTGTTCAAGAAGCTATGAATGAAATTGATAATTCCAATATGGAAGTTTATAAGTGTAATGAAATGATGAACGAGATGACAGATGCTATGAACGAAATTAGAGAGGCTTCTAAAAAAATCGTGGCTATTATAAAAACTATTGAAGATATAGCATTCCAAACAAATATTCTTGCACTTAATGCAGCGGTTGAAGCCGCAAGAGCTGGTGCTGCTGGTAAAGGCTTTGCTGTTGTTGCTGATGAAGTTAGAAATTTAGCTAGTAAAAGTGCCCAAGCAAGTCAGCAAACTTCACAGATTATTGAAATTTCGTCACACGCGGTCGATAAGGGTGTTAATATCGCCTCTCAAACAGCAGACGCTTTGGCTAATGTAGTAGAAGGTATTCAAAGAAGTGATAAACTTATGGGTGATATTTCTTGCAGTGTTAAGGAACAATCTGAAGCAATTTCACAAATAAGTGAAGGCATAAATCAAATTTCTGTTGTTGTTCAAACTAATTCAGCAACTTCAGAAGAAAGTGCTGCTGCAAGTGTTGATTTAGGTGAACAAGCAGGTCGCTTAAAAGAACTTGTATCTCAATTTAAACTAAGATAATATAATTTTTCGTATAAAATAAACGGCAACAAAAAATGTTGCCGTTTGTTTTTTTATAACAATTCTATTTTAAGCTTATCTATATTGCTCCTAATATAATTATATTTTTCAACTTGTTCCTTGTTTTGAATATCATACTGAACATCGCTTGCCATAATCATTTTATATACATACTTATCGTTTTGTGCTAACACTATTTGCTCAACTGGACTTTCATTTTTATATTTTTCCCAATCTTCTAAAGTCTCTCTAAATATAAAGCATAATATTCCGCCCCAAGATGTTTCTATTATAACTCCATCTGATGAATAAGGATTATCTACTATACTACAATTCCAATCCTTTGGGATTACCATTGCAAACCCTAGTTCGTTATTTACATAACTTTGACCTACTATATTTGATGCCATACGTCTTATATATTCATATGGAACATATGTAACCGAATTTTTGAGTATAGGTGCATTTGTCATATATATTGTCATTGATATATCTTGTCCCGAAAGGCTATATGTCGCATTTTCGATTATTTCTGCTTTTCCCATAGTTATTTTATAATGATAAAGAATTATTGTGTCTTGTGACTTTTCAGCAAGAACTATTTTTATATTACCACTTTCCCATGTTATTGAGCTTTCCTCATTATCCATAAAATTCAAATTTTCAAGAGTTTCACGAAGTGGCACATATAACTCACCATTTTTTATAAATGGTTGATTTTTAAACTCTATACTTTGTCCATTATTTATGACTAAAGCTGCATATTCATCTTTAATTATCCCCGACAAAATACCATTTGCAAATGCTGTTGATGATAAAATTATAATGGACATTAAAACAGATATTATAGACATTATTTTACTTGTCTTTTTATTGTTCTTAATCATAATAAATCTCCTTTCCAGCATTTTCTTACTTTCAGCCATTTTTAATACATGAATATTTCTATTTTTGCTATTTACACTTAAAATATCAATAATTGTATTTACATAATCTATTTTTTCAGCTTTATTCATATGTTCTACAACAGATAAATCACATGAAATTTCACATTCTATATTTATTTGTTTTGATATGTAGTACGCAAATGGATTAAACCAGTGTATACATCTTACAAATACAGAAAACCATTTATAAATAATATCATTTCTTTTTAAATGTGTTATTTCATGCCTTAAAATATTATCTAATTGTATATTTGTGAATTCTATATCTGGTAACACCAATATAGGATTAAATATATCTATTATAAATGGTGAAGATATATTCTGACACACTCTTGCTGAAAGTTTTCGTTTTGTATATCTTTTTATCTCAGGTAATGATATTAAAACCGAATATTTTTTTATTTTTATAAGCATTTTCAGATAAGAAATAATATTTATAAGTAATGTTATAAAAACACCTAAAATCCATACTGTTTGAATAATATCAGTATTATTAACTTTAACATTTTTATCTGTAGTATTTTGTATATTATTTTTCTGTATAATATTGTCATTCTTTGGCTTAACATCTATCTCATTGATTAAAACCTCATTCGTTTTTTCTAATGAAATATCAAATTCTTTATATTGCTTTACACTAAATGGAAAAATCATAACTAAAAGCACAATAAGCCATATATAATAATTCCATTTATACCCGAAAATTCTTCTTGTAATTGGTTTTAATAGCATTATTACCAAAACTAAAACTGAACCTGAAAATGTTGATATTAAAACAGATTTAAATATATCATTTAACATATATTAAAACCCCTTAAAAATAGATTTCAACTCCTCTATGTCTTTATCTGTTAACGCTTTTTCTTCAAAAAGAGATGCTACTAAATCTTGTGCTGAACCATCAAAAACATTTTTAATTAAGCTTTTAACTTGAGATTTTTTATATTCCTTTGCTGTAATTATTGGAGTATAATATAATGATTTTCCTTGTTGTTCGGCTGATATTGCACCTTTGTCCACCAATCTTGCTAAAAATGTAGCTATAGTTGTACGCTTCCAACCATGATTTTCAACCGCCTTTCCAATTTCTGCTGAACTAAGTGGCTTTTTTGACCTCCACAGAACTTTCATTATTTCAAGCTCTGCTTTTCCTATACTAATATCCATACACACTCGTTATACACCTCCAATTATTTATTCTACCTTTGTAGACATCTATAGTTTACGCTTGTAGACGTTATTTGTCAATAGACTTTTAATATATTTAATTTATTCTTATAAAACTATAGCATCTGCTGCTAAGTCCTCAAACAAATCAGTAATAGCATCACCTTTACACTGTATTGCAGCGGTACTAAATGGCAAACCAGAAGCTGATTGTGGGAATATACCTGTTGTATGGTCTACAAAATATGCATCAAAACCATCTCGTTTAATTTGTTCTGGAGTTAAATTTCTAGTTAACTGATATACAATAGCTGCTATCATTTCTTGATGAGCTAATTCCTCTGTACCTATATAAGTATCTATAATGCACCTTTATAACAAAAATCAAAATACGAATAAAAAAAGAGTAATAATAGCATAATTTAGCCATTATTACTCTTAAATCATATTATTTCACAACTTAACACTTCTGTTCGATACGTTTCAAGTCGTCCTGTTGACTTGTATACAATTTCAAACCCGAAAGGTATGTCTTTCAAGTATATTTCCAATATATGTCCTTTATACACTATAATTTTTTCAAGAACTGTACCCAAAACTGAATCCATATCTCCATAGTCAAAACTTAGTATTTTATCAATCTCAGAAAAAATTGCTTGAATTCGGTTTAACTGCAATATACCCGACGTATTGTTATTATTAAGTCTATCTTTAAGTTCATCAATCTCACGGTCTATGTGTTCTTTTTGAAATTTTAACTCCTCAGAAGTTATTTCGCCCGCTAATCTTAAATCTATCAACTTTATTTTTTTATTTTCTAATATTTCAATTTTACTCTCTATATATTCTGGTTTATCTTCAGTTTTTCCTTGTATACTCAATATTTCATGCTTAATCTCTTTCAAAATAGCATCTTTATCATCAATCAACAGATTTAAAGCATATAATACGCACGTTTTCAAACTTTTATCGCTCGCCCACTCGCTCATATCACATTCAGTTTTTCTAAAACCCGTAGCATGAGCATGTGTACTGCAAGCCCAAGCCTTTGTATAACCAGACGATGTTTTTTTCCTTCTTCCTATAAAACTCTGACCGCACTCGCCGCAAAAAATCTTACCACTTGCCCAATACCTGTTACTATGCTTTAACTTTTGCTCCGCTGATGGACTTCTACGCTGTAATTCTTTTTGAGTTTCGTTCCAAGTTGTTCGGTCTATAATTGCTATTTCTGGGTGATGGTCTTTTATATACACCATATCTTCTTCGCCACGATTATAACGCTTTTTGTGGTCGAGATAATTTTGTGTAAATGTCTTTTTTTGACATAAATCACCGACGTATTTTTCGTTTCTCAAAATCCTTAAAATTACTGTATTTGACCAACTGTTTTTAAACTTTTTATGACCATTAGGATTGTAAGGCTCAATACCCGCTTCTTTTAGCTCACGAGCGATAATATGAGTTCCTTTTCCCTCAACTAGATACTTGTGAAATATTAACCGCACAATTTCCGCTTCTTCTTCTACTAAATACAATTTGCCATTTTCAACTTTATAACCAAGTAATGAACGTCCAAAAACAACGCCCTTCTCCATCTGACGCTTTTGACCCCATTTAACACGCTCAGACGTTTTACGGCTTTCCTCTTGTGCTAATGCTGACATTATAGTCAATCTCAACTCAGCGTCTACCTGTTCAGTATCAATACCATCAAGTACAAAACGAACAGAAACACCGTTTTCTTTAAGTTTTCTTGTATACTTAATTGAATCAAGTACATTACGTGCAAAACGAGAAACTTCCTTTGTTATTATAATATCTATTTTACCCGCTAACGCATCATTTATCATCTCATTGAAACCTTGACGCTTTGTCGTTTGAGTACCCGACAATCCCTCATCAGAATAGATTTTAACTAACTCCCAACCAGCTTCTCTATTTATGTAATCCTTAAAATATTTAATCTGTGATTCAAACGAATTTGCTTGGTCATCCTTATCTGTACTTACACGTGCGTATGCAGCAACTTTCTTTATCATACTAACCTCCCTATTCTAGTTAGTATTATCAGTATACCACATTACATTCTTCTTTTCCTCTCATTTTCAACTAAAGTCTGGTATTCATAATCTGTCAAAAGATTTTTTCTATGCAAATCCCTATATATACCTAATTTTATCCTATGTATTAACATCCCTCTTTCACTCTTACTAAGTTTAACACTCAATGGCACCACTTCCTCTTTAAAGATATATGGTGTTTTATCTTTCTTTATGCCCATATAAGTAACCCTCCTAATTCTTTGGTTTACTTATATAGGCTTAACTGTCTGCATTTATGTCTTATAAAAAAATTAATATGTCATACCTTTTTATAACACATGTTATTTGTTTTATAAAATATGAAAATAATTGTAATTGATAATAGTATATGATATACTTATATAGCAAATATATACAATAATAAGTGTATTTATATATATTTTTTATGGCATTTATATAATTATATAGGAGTGGTAACTATGAATACTTGTAGTAAATGTGGAGCTGAATTGTATGAAAATGCAAAATTTTGTAGTGAATGCGGTACACCTGTCAAAATAAAAGTATTTTGTCATCAATGCGGTACAGAATTAAAAGCTACTGACAAATTTTGTTATGCTTGTGGTGCATCTATACAACAAGGAAACTCATCGGCAATCAATATAGATATGGACGATTTCCAAATTGAAGATGGTGTGCTAGTTAAATATCTCGGTGATGGCGGTGACATAGCTATTACTAATGGTGTTACATCAATCGGAAACGAGGCTTTTTCTGAATGTACAAATCTTATCAGTGTAGCTATGCCTAATAGCGTTACAACCATTGGTTCTATGGCTTTTGAAGATTGCGAAAACCTTATTAGTATAAACATTCCAAATAGTGTTACCATAATAGGATATGGTGCTTTTTCAGATTGTACAAAACTCACCAATATCAATATTCCAGATAGTGTAAAAATTATTAAATCACGAGCTTTTCAAAGTTGTGGAATTAAAAATATCATTATTCCAGATAGTGTTACTGTAATTGAAGAAAGCGCCTTCTATAACTGTTACGAACTCGAAAATATCACTTTAACAAACGATATCAAAGAGATTAGTACAGGTCTTTTTGAAAATTGCAGTAAACTTAAACGTGTTGTTATACCAAATGGCGTGACAAACATTGGATACGCCGCATTTCGTGATTGTAAAGCTTTAACTGATATTACTTTACCAAATAGTGTATTAACAATCTGCGAATCAGCTTTTAGTGGTTGTGAAAAAATTGTAAACATCTCTCTTTCTCCATATATAGAGACAATAGGCAAATGTAGTTTTGCAGCTTGTTATAAATTATCTGAAATTACCATACCTACATCAGTAACAATAATTGAAGATTTTGCTTTTTGTAACTGTCGTAATTTAAAAACCATTAGTATACCAGATAGTGTTATTGATATTGGTGAAGGTGTTTTTTCTGCTTGTGATAGTCTTACTGATGTTAAGCTTCCAAATGGCATAAAAAAAATTAAATACTGTACTTTCTATAAATGCCATAATTTAAAAAACATATTTATACCAGATGGTATAACAAACATTGAACAAGCTGCATTTTCTGGCTGCACAAGCCTTGAAAGTATAACCATTCCAGATAGTGTTACTGAAATCGACAAAAGTGCTTTTAGTGGCTGCGATAAACTAGTGCTTCCAGAAAAATATAGATAAAAAACAGGAGGAATAAACAATGAATAATCCTTCAAACTACGATACCGATTTTATCGATGATTTTGATATGTCTTTAATAGAAACTGAGGATATATATGATGAGGATATGCATAATGATGATTTTATAATAAAAAACTCTGTCTTAATGAACTATATAGGCTCAGATGAACATATTGTTATACCCGACTGGATAACTGTTATAAATGATGACGTCTTTATGGGTAATCATCAACTTAAAAGCATATCAATCCCCAAAAGTGTAGCCAGAATAGGCAAGTTTGCTTTTGTTGACTGTATAAATCTTGAAAACATTTATATTCCTAATAGCGTAACCAGCATTGGTATATCCGCTTTTGAACATTGTATAAATCTTAAATGTGTAAAGCTCCCCGAAAACCTAACTGTCATTGAAAGCAGTACTTTCGGTAGCTGCACTAGCTTATCTCAAATAAAAATACCAGATTGTGTCGGTCGTATTGAAGATAGTGCATTTAGTCAATGTACTAATCTTGTCATTGTTGACCTTCCAGAAGACCTTTATTATATCGGTAAAGCTGCATTTTCTGAATGTGAGAACTTAAAAAATATTGCTATTCCAGATGGTGTAAACTATATAAATGAAGAAACTTTTGCCTGCTCTGGTTTGGAAAACATTATACTTCCTGATGAACTTATATCAATTAAAAAAAATGCTTTTCATTTATGTGAAAATCTTTTAAATGTTTCAATGCCTTCTAAACTCGGTGAAATAGAGGAGTATGCCTTTTCATATTGTACAAGTCTTTGCGATATTAGTTTTCCAAGAAATCTTAAACATATTAAAAAATTAGCTTTTCATAATTGTTGTAATTTTCATTCGATTAAACTGCCATTAGACTTGGAAGATATCGGCGAAGGTGCTTTCTCTTGCTGTGAAAACCTAACAAATATCATTATGCATGATAATCTTGCATATATCGGTGATGAAGCTTTCGCTGATTGTATAAGTCTAACTGATATACATATACCTGACAGTGTTATAGCAATGGGAATGAAAGTATTCGATTGCTGTACAAGCCTTAAAAATATATATATTTCAAATCATATTACAGAAATCAAAGAAAGCACTTTTATGAACTGTACAGATCTTAAAAATGTCCATATGCCATATGACCTTATCGAGATTGGAGAATGTGCTTTTGCAAATTGCCAAAGTCTTGTCGGTATCGAGATACCATATGTTGATAAAATAAAAAAATGTGCTTTTATGGACTGCGAAAGCCTAATTTATGTTGAAATACCAAATGGTATTACAAAAATCAGTCAAAGTACATTCCAAAACTGTATAAGTCTTACACATATTGCTATACCAGATACTGTGACCGAAATTGGAATTGGTGCATTTTATAATTGCAAAAATCTCACTAATATAGATATACCAGATAGCGTTAAAAAAATCGGCAAAAAAGCCTTTGATGGCTGCGATAAACTGACACTTCCAGAAAAATATATAATAAATACGGAGCTAAATTGAGTATGGCTGATTTTCAAATCAAAGATAACATTTTAATTAAATATCTTGGAAATGACAGTGATGTGGTTATTCCTGATGGTATTACTGAAATCAACGAGTATGCTTTTTACGAATGCAAAACTCTTGAGAACATCACAATCCTTAATAGCGTTACTAAAATCGGTTGGTATGCTTTTGAAGATTGTACAAGTCTTAAAAGTATTAATATACCAGACAGTGTTACTGAAATTGGTGAATGTGCTTTTTACAGGTGCATAAACCTTGAAAGTATCACTATATCGAATAAGATTACTGAAATCGATCCATGTGTTTTCTCTAGTTGTACAAGTCTTAAACATATTATTATACCAAACGGTGTTACTCAAATTGGTGAATGTGCTTTCCAAGATTGCAGCAGTCTTACAAATATTGATATACCAAATAGCATAACAATTATTGGACATTCTTCTTTTAATAATTGCACAAGTCTTAAAAATATCACCATACCAAATGGTGTTACTGAAATCGGTTATTATGCCTTTAAAGGTTGCACAAATCTAACCAGTGTTATAATACCAGATAGTGTTACTGAAATCGGTAATCACGCTTTTGATGGCTGCGATAATCTGACACTTCCAGAAAAATATAGATAAAAACAGGAGGATAAAAAATGAATAATTGTATTAAATGTGGAGCTGAATTGCGTGAAGGAGCAAAATTTTGCAATAAATGCGGTGCACCTGTACAAACCAAGATGTTTTGTCATCAGTGCGGAGTAGAATTAGAGCCTAATGATATGTTTTGCCATGTTTGCGGTGCATCTATGAAAAAAGAAAGTGCTCAAAAATCAAATATAAATATGAACGATTTTGATATCCAAAATGGTGTTTTAGTTAAATATATCGGTGATGGCGGTGATGTAGTCATTCCTAATTGTATTACCCAAATTGGTAAGGAGGCTTTCTATGGTTGCGAAAATCTTACTAGTATCACAATACCAAATAGTGTTACTAAAATCAGTGAATGGTCTTTCTATTGTTGCAGAAACCTTACCAGCATCACCATACCAAATAGCGTTACCCAAATTGGTGAGGAGGCTTTCTATGGTTGCGAAAATCTTACTAGCATCACAATACCAAATAGTGTTACTAAAATTATCGAAAAAGCTTTCCATTCTTGCAACAATTTCACTAACATCACAATACCAAATAGTGTTACCCAAATCGGTGAACAGGCTTTCGAGAATTGCACAAGTCTTACCAGTATCACAATACCAAATAGCGTTACCCAAATTGGTGATAAGGCTTTCTATGAGTGCACCAGCCTTGAAAACATCACTTTACCGAATGGTATTACATATATTGGTCAGGCAATTTTTTTCAATTGCACAAGTCTTAAAAATATTGTAATACCAAATAATGTTATTATAATAGGTGCAGTCGCTTTTTGGGGTTGCCATAGCCTTACCAGCATCACCATACCAAATAGTGTTGCTAAAATTGGTCAATGGGCTTTCAATGGTTGCACTAAGCTTACCAGCATTACTATACCAAATAGTGTTACTGAAATTGATGTTGGTGCTTTCGCTGATTGCACCAACCTTACTAGCATCAAAATACCAAATAGTGTTACTAAAATTAATGCACGCACTTTCGAAAATTGCACAAGCCTTGAGAGTATAATTATACCAGACAGTGTTACTGAAATCGACAAAACTGCCTTTGATGGCTGCGATAAACTAGTGCTTCCAGAAAAATATAATAAATATCGCTAAGCATAAAAAATTGCCTTGTCGTAAATAAAACGGCAAGGCTCTTATTATTTGTTAGCTGAGCAAAGATTTCATTGATTTATCCAGTGCATACATCAAATCTTCTTTTGTAATTTCATCATCACATTCATCATCTAAAACCGATATCTCTCGCAACGATTTTGAAATCAAAGCATTTTCATAAAAGTTACGAACTTCTCGAGCATTACCAAAATTTTGTCCTCGTTTTTGATAAATCTGCTCAAAAATAGATTTTGCATACTCCTGCACTTCAGGTTCAAGCGTAAAATCTCCATTTTTGCAAAATGTAAAAAATATCTCTGCAAGTTCCAAACCGTTATAATCCTCAAATGAGATAATATTTTTAAATCTACTTTCCAGACCTGGATTAGAGCAAATAAACTGTTTCATTTCCTCTGGATAGCCTGCAACTATAACTACAAAATTCTCTCGTTTATCCTCCATATTTTTTAGCAGCACCTCAATCGCTGCCCTTCCAAAGTCATTTTCTCCACGATTAGCAAGTGAATATGCCTCATCTATAAACAGCACACCGCCTAATGCTCTATTTATAACCGTTTGTGTTTTTGGTTCAGTATGCCCAATATATTCAGCCACAAGCCCCGAACGGTCCACCTCTATAAGCTGACCTTCTGACAAAACACCAATAGCACGATACAGCCTTCCTATAAGTCTTGCAACAGTCGTTTTTCCTGTCCCAGGATTACCCAAAAATGCCATGTGCATTGACATAGCATCAACATTCTTTCCTTTTTCTTTGCGTATTTTTTGCATTCTAACAAAAGCAATCTGATTTTGTACCTCTTTTTTAGCATTATCCATTCCACACAACGAATTAAGCTCATCAAGCAAGCTTTCAAGAGTTTCTTCTTCTCTTTCTTTTCGCTCGTTATCCTCTAAATATTTTTCTTGTATGTTTATATCATTTAAACGGTCTTTTTTCTCTTTATCTTCATGAGTTGGCTCACAATTTATTATATTAGGTATTCGCTCTAATTTTTCGTTGTCTTCTATTTGATTAAGCTGTATGAGTGGTTTAAGTTGTGCCATAAGTGGAATATTTACACCCCTATTTAAACAATATTCCCTTATGTTTTCCCAATACTTTATAATTTTTCCTTCTGTGTCAGCGGGACATGGATATTGTAATACTTCCGCAATAAGCTTTGAGAACAAACAAGCATCATTTATAAATTTAATGCTATAAGGCATATTTTTATCAAGTTTTTCAATTTCATCTTGAGAGCCAGAACTAAGTGCTTCAAAAAACATAGAAAGCTCATCTTGACTATCATTTTTACTTTCAGTTATATCAATATTTATAATATAATCTAAATATGTAAATTTGTCTGACTTGTCTATATCAATCGCATTATTTACCATATTTTGTAGTTCCGTCAAGTTTTTCGGTTTATTTTCACATTCACTATATATCATATTATATATATCAATACAGTCTTGTGATGGAGTTATGCCAATGTCTTTCCAAACGCTAAGTGTAAATGCACTAAAAAATTCATCAGCTTTTGTGAATATTTCTTGCATCATATATATATCAGCTTTATCTGACCAACCATCGAATATAATACCATATAAACTATCAATTTTATGTAATAACTCCATTTAAAATCCTCTTTTCTTTACCACTAATTTCAATAGTTATAAAATATTCAATTCTATTTTTATACTATCATATATTTTTATAAGTTACAACCAAATGATAATAATTGTAATTTTATATATAGTATTGTACAATTTTTATAATATATTATACATTATGGAGGAGATATGAATGAATACTTGCAACAAATGCGGAGCTAACCTGCGTGAAGGAGCAAAATTTTGTAGTAAATGTGGTACGCATATAAAAATCAAGCTATTTTGTCATCAGTGCGGAATAGAGTTAGAGCCCGCTGACCAATTCTGCTATGCTTGTGATGTATCTATACAAGAAGAAAACTCATCGAAAATCAATATAAATATAGACGATTTTAAGATTGAAGATGGTGTGTTAATTAAATATATTGGCAATGGCGGTGATGTAGTTATTCCTGACGGCGTTAAGCAAATTGGAAGCCGTGCTTTTGAAAATTGTTCAAATATCAGAAAAATTACTATACCATATGACATTACAGATATTGGCTCTTGGACATTTCGTTGTTGTTCGCTCACTGAAATTGATATTCCAAATGGTGTAACAACAATAGGATATGAAACATTCTGTTTTGCCACCAAGCTCAAAAAAGTCGATATACCTGATAGCGTTACTGAAATTAACGACTATGCTTTCTGCCATTATGAAAGCCTCAGAGATATAGTTCTACCAAATGGATTACACAAAATTGGTGTTAGAGCATTTGAAGATTGTAAAAGTCTAAATACTATGAATATCCCTAACAGTGTCACCGAAATTGGTCAGCTTGCATTTTTAAATTCCAATAAATTAACACTTCCACAAAAATACGAAAAATATCGTTGTTATTAAGCACAACACCCCTTGCTGATTTTCAGTAAGGGGTGCTTATTATATTATGTCTATTTAGGCTATACCCATTTTCAACTGTATTACTGTAAACGAAAATCGTCTAAATAACCTCACTATTTTATTTTTTTGACATACTGTATATAAAGTCTTGACTCTATTTAGACATGGAGGTATCATGCACATGTCAAAATAACAAAACCCAAAAAGTTTTACATAATATAGGAGGTAATTTTATGAAACTTGGTTATGTTAGAGTAAGTACTGTGGAGCAAAATGAGTCCCGTCAACTTGAAACAATGAAACTCTACGGAGTGGAAAAAATCTTCTCCGAAAAAATAAGTGCAAAGAATACCCAACGCCCTAAACTTAATGAACTTCTCGATTTTGCAAGAGAAGGCGATACCATCTATATTCATGACTTTAGCCACCTTGCAAGAAATACCAAAGACCTACTGAATATTGTCGAAAATCTCAATAACAAAGGTATTCATCTTGTCAGTAGTAAAGAAAATATCGACACTTCAACCGCTACTGGAAAATTACTTTTGACTGTTATAGCTGCTATTTCTCAATTTGAACGTGAAAACTTACGTGAACGTCAACTTGAAGGCATAAAAATTGCAAAATCTAAGGGATTATACAAAGGACGTAAGCCTGTAAAAATTGATAACTTTGAACACCATTATAAGCGCTGGCGAAACAATGAAATTTCTAAAACCGCATTGGCTCATGAGTTAGTAATAAGCCGTCAAACACTATACTCAATTTTTCAAAAATACGAAAATCATTCTAACTGAATACAACGATATTCAATTTTAACAAACACAATTAAATAAACCCCAAAATTAAAATAAGATGATAAAAACTTTTTGTTTTTACCATCTTATATTTATATAACTATATTTTATTTCTAACAACAAATCGTATATGAAATTATAAATATTTTTTTATTTGCTCTGCCATAGCATATGCTAATTCAACTGGTACTGCATTACCAATCATTTTATAAGCATCTTGCAGATTAGTGTATATAAATTCAAAGTCATCGGGGAACCCCTGAACTCTTGCCGCTTCTCTTACACTCAACCTTCTATATAATTTTTCTGAACCTTCTACAAAACGACAATCATTTTTATCAACTTTTATCATTTTAGGTGCTTGTGGATGTAATTGACATTGACGACCACTTGCTTGAACTGTAAAAGCAGGTTCATCCCAACTACGAACACGATTTCTACTCATAAATATTGTCGAATATGCACCCGTAAAATATTCATGGTTTAAAAAATTACATCTTGAACCATTAGTTTTATTTTTATCAAGAGCAGGAATAGCACTATCTTTTAAATCCCAAATAATATCTTTAAAAGTAAGTTTGTACGAATATTGTTTAGGAAACTCGAACTCAACCCATAAATCCTTTCTAAATCCCACATAAAATACTCGTTTTCTGTCTTGTGCTACACCATAATCAGCCGCATTCAATAGTTTTATAAACACATCATATCCAGCATCTTCAAATTGTTTTACAATACAATCAACCGCTTCACTATGACGGTTAGCCATCATACCTTTTACATTTTCTGCAAGAAAAAACTTTGGTCGCTTATCTTTAATAAGCCTTATATATTCATAGAACAACTGCCCTCTTGGATCATCTATACCACGAAGACTACCAGCCTCACTCCATGATTGACAAGGTGGACCACCTATAATTCCATCACATTCAGGAAAAGTCTGAGAAGGTATTTGACGTATATCACCTTTAATTAACGGTGCTTTATGATTTTTCTCGTAAGTAGCCCATATGCTTTTATCATATTCATTTGCGGCTACTATTTCAAATCCGGATTTTTCAAATCCTAAATCTAAACCACCAGCACCAGAAAATAAACTTACAATTCTAAAACTCATAATATGTTCCTTATATAGCAAACGTTAT
This sequence comes from Butyricicoccus sp., assembly GCA_017886875.1. Taxonomy (GTDB): domain Bacteria; phylum Bacillota; class Clostridia; order Oscillospirales; family Butyricicoccaceae; genus Butyricicoccus_B. Next base: position 15,579 of record JAGHIZ010000005.1, read on the forward strand.
CAACTTACACTCTATTAATTGAGCGGGATTATTAGGATTTTTAACTTTGACATCTTTTATATTTAAATCTGGTATTTCATTTGTAAAACCCTCTAAATTTTTAATATTACTTAATGTAGCGTATTTTTCAGAATTAATCAAGCACATAAAATTAAATGTTTTAGAAGAATTGGGCATGTAGACATAATTGAAAACTTTTAATGGATTCATTATTGTCCACATACCTCTAATTCGCATATTTGTTATACCCAAAGGGTCAACCTTATTCAAACGACCTAACTCATTTGTTTGTGCTAACTCCACATTCTCTATACTTTGTAACCCTTCTTTTACTACATTTTCTATTCTCGTATATGTTTCAATATCTGCACAATATTCTGTTCCATAAACCATACACAACTGTTTTATCTTCTTTGTATCACACACACCTATTACATAAAGCATATCACGCTCTGACCATTTTTCACAATCACGACAATGGCTATTAATTTTAGGATTATCTATTTTTAAAGTACGCTTAGGATGTGATGAATTAAGTGCCAAATCATTGATACCCTGCAATTTTTTCACTTCTATTGCATCTCCGCCATTTTTTAGCATACTATCAGGAGGATTTGTTGCATTACCCATATAAGAAAAAACATCAGATAATTTACTATTTCTTATGTTCTCATCAGTTTCATCTACCGTCCCTGCAAACAAGTCTTTTATGTATTCTTCAAGAGCATCACCCATATTATTTGCACGATTAACATAAGAATAATGACGAACCAACTCTACTTTTGGATCAGTTACTAGATTTATTATAGCATCTATTATATTTTTCATTATTTCACCCTTAACTATTTACTAAAGATGTTTATTATAACATAAATCATCATATAAGTAAAGTCATATATAATGATTTGATTTATACTATTCCTTATATATATGTCTCTAACAGTTATAATTTATGTCTATTTCAACCCATTAAAAGTAGAATATTTTTTATATATTCACATATGTTTTTGTGCATATTGTCTATGTAATAGTTTATACATGCTACTCATTAAAAATAAATAAAGCACCTAATAGGATTTTAATTCCATTAGATGCTTTTTATGTTATCCCAAAAGGTAATCATCAACACAATCCAGACTATATATTACAACTATTTTATCAATTTCATCTTGCAAACGAATTGCATCTATTTTTGTATGTTCTTCCATAGTGTTTAACGCTAACAGCCTTAAACAACGCTTTATATATGCCAAACGGTGCAATAATCTTGTGTTGCAACTAAACGACGGAAGTATCTCTTTTTCATCAACTAAACAGTCTTCGTCTTCCAGCAAACTTAAATAATCTAAATCTTTCTCTTCCATAATACAATAATCCTCCATAATTCATTTTATTTTTAATATAATTCCTAATTTAAAAACCGTTTTAATGATTTACCTTTATCAATATAACAAGACATAAAGCATTTTTTGTATAGGACTAAAATTAGTCCTTGATTTTTATAGTGTGGCAATTTTGATTATCACCATTTATATATTTTGTCATACAATTTCCTATGAGTTCTACCATATCATTAGCCCATTTATAACTTTCTTCTTCACTCATACCCATATAAGTAATACCGATATATGCAAAATCATGCAGTGAGTCAATCTGATTATTCATACCGAACACCTTCTTCATGTAATTTCACATTAATATTATTTTAACTGTAGTTATAACTGTAGATTTAAAATATTTTTAGCTAAAAATTATTTTTAGATATAAAAAAACTAGATGATTATAATAAACCTTCTAGTTTTCGCATTTTTATTCTATAATAAAGATTATATATAAGCAAATTATAAGTTTTCATGTCCTAAAACCATAGTATATTTTTTAAAACCACTATCTTCTCTAATTTCTTCCATGCAATCTCCGATATGAAAATAACTTATAAATGCACATAGCGATACAAAACCCATATAATATTTTACCTTTTCAATATCACTACATTTATCAAAAAACTCTTTTAACTGAAGTGGATTTCTTCCGACTTTTTCTTGAATAATTCTACCTAAAGACCATAACTCTTTGCATTTTCTGTCTTTATGCATAACAAGATTTATATTATTATATAGCCAATCAATATTATCAGCGTATTCTTTTTCATATGCTTCAATTAAATCTTTATAACCGTACATTTCTTCAGTTAAAAGTAACAGATTATCTTTAACCCATTTTTTTGTATATGCAAACTCACTATAGCATTCATCAATACAATTTTTATATTGTGGGTCATTCATAAAACTTGTATCAATACCTAGTGTTTGGAATAAAGAATCTGCCGCTGCATAAGCAAGATTAATACAATCTCTATTACCGTACGCTGCTCTTGCTTCATCAATGATATCAGTAAGTTCTGTGATATATCCCCAAAGAGATATTTTAATTTGTGATATACAATCTTCAAAAACCACTGATTTCTGCTCATAATTTAACTTTTTCATAAAAACATCCTCCTTATTATACATTGAATGCACTATTAACGATTTTCTGATAAACTTCTGGATAATGGCACTCTATAATATCAATACAATCTTCATCACATGTGAAATTATGCCAAACGGTTTTAAAATATTCACAACATTCACAGTATTCACAATCATTATTACTACAAAAAATATCTACCTCCAACAAATTGAGTATTTCAGAAACAGTTGCCTTAAAGTAATCGTTATAAGTACGGTCAAAATTATAATCATCTTCTTTTACTTTATATGAAATCCACATTGCAAATGTTTGTTCATTAAACTGACATATATCATCTATATTATCGTTTATATATTCCATAAAGATATCGACAACATGCTTAATCTTTTCATCTGCGTAAAAATCCCAAAGAACCTTAAAATTATGCAAACTTTTACGACTTTCATAATTATCAGCCAGTTTTATATCAAAACTATCAAAATATTTTTGAAAATCGAAAGGTTTTCTGCAAGCATTTAAAACTCTAACTACAGCATAAATGATATTATAAAAAGAGCGGTCAATAATATCTGCACTTAATTTTCTCCACTCATTATTTACCATCTTAATACCTTTTTGTTTTGGTTTGGCATTTTTTAACATCTCAGAATAATTTATAAGTACACCTTTTGCCTCTAAAATAACACTATTCATCGTTTATACACATTTCTAACAATTAGATTTTATTTTTTATCAGAACGTTCTTGATGTGTTTATGATATCATACGGTATTTTGCTCCGCAACTCTTTTCTTCAATTTTTTATTGATATGTTTTATAATTTAAAATTAAAATTGATATTTTATTGTAAGCAAGGATAATATTCAATTTAAAATAGATATATTATATATTATCAATTTTTTATTGACGTAATTGCATATGTCTGGTATTCTTATTTAAAAGAGGTGTTTATATATGATAAAAAATAGTAATTTTGCAAAAAATCTAATATCTTTAATGTCCCCGAAATCTCCATATAAACCTAAGAACTCAGAATTATTGGAAAAATTAAATAAGAAAAAAGGTTTATCTTATAGCGATATCGGTAAAGTAGCAGGGGTTTCTCCTCAAGCGGTTGATAACTGGCTAAAAAAAGATATACAACCACGACAAAAACATATACAAAAAATAGCTGAAGCATTTGGAGTTTCCGAAAGTTGGCTTTTAGGTTATGACAACGCTGCAGTTCATGACGATTCTTCTAAGTATGCACCTTTTGAAAAATATGGTTTCTCATACCGTGCATGGAAAGCATTAGACGACGCTAAAAATCATTATGAAAACCAAGGTTATTCACCTGAAGAAGTCACTTCAAATATGAGAGAATTACTAAACGGCTTAAATATTATACTTGAACTGTCGCAAGAAAACGGTTTTAATGTTAGAACTTATAAAACTGATACTCAATTGAATAGTAAAACATATTTGCCGATTATAGGTATTATTGCGGATTTATTTTCATTAAATTACTTCCCAAAATATGTATTTGAAGATGTTCATTTTGAATGGCTTACTGATAAAATAATTTTAACAAAATATTCTAAATTAGAAGATTTAAAAAAGGTTTTAACTAAAAATATTCAAGTTGGCTGTATCCCTTTCAACGCAATCGAAACCGATTTGAATAATCTATCACAAATAAGCGAAATATTGAAAACATATAAACTAATAAAAATAAAAGAAGAACTACAAGTTATGACAGCCCAAATTACTAAAGAAAAAAATGTTAATATAGACATACCTTTATCAGAAGAAGTCCTATCTGAACTGGATATTGAAACAGATTATAAATACAAGACATTACAAACTCTATATAATTTTTATTCCGGAAAGGTTTAAATTTATCAAATATTAAAGTGATTACTGCAACGCAAATCGGCAATAATCACTTTTTTCATTTACTAAATTAAATTTCAATCAGATTCTTCTTCTAAAATCCAAATATTCTTGATTTATCCTTGCTTGTCTTACTCTTGTATCCCAATAAATAAAATAATCTAAATACCAATTTTGCGGTTTATTTCTTTTCTTATCATTCGATATTCTTGTTAATAGCTGTAGGTTTTCGATATTATTATCATTATGTATTCCATTTATGTGGTCTATAGTAAAAATACTATTGCCTTCCATGACGCCGTATTTCATAACCTCAAGCCCATATACCATAAGTGCTATCATAGAATGTGTTTTAATAGTAAATGTAGAATCATCTATTTTATCCAATGTTGTTGTCAACCATGGCTTTTCCTTTGACTTTAAACCTTTCTCACGTTTTTTCTTACGTTCTGATTTTTTGTTATCTTTTTGTGCTAAATATGTAGGCTGTATTTCTTTTAAACCAAAAAAAGTGTTTTCTTCAATAAGCGGTACATATAACCCTTCGCTTGTTGCCGCCAAAACTACGCATTTATCATTAATGACACCTGTTAAGATACCGTTTATTTTCTTTTTTCTCAATTTTCCGCTTTTTTTAAATGCCTTAACCCAACCTTCAATAGGATTTACTAAAAAAATCTTATTCCCGAAATAAGTTATATAGTATGGAAAAATCTGTTAAACTTTTCACTATAACCCGCCATTCCAACTTTAACCGAATGTTGCCACAGTGTATATGCGACTTTAGATTTATTTACCAAAAACTCATAGCGTTCATCACTTACACGCACATATATTTTTTTAGATTTCATCTTCATTTACCACCTTTTATTAATTTCATATGAATATAAAATCAACTGTAGTCATATGAACACACATGTACTCTTTTGTCATCTTACATGCGTATTATTATAATTTGACAATAAAAAAACGCCCCAAAATGGAGCGTATCCTTATTCGCTAAGTTGTAAAATAAAATCTAAGAGTACCCATAATCTAAACGGTTCATAAGAAGAAAAATCTATGTCTTTTTCCGTTTCTACCTTATAGTAGTAACGTAACCACTCCCATTCCGGTTCTAAATCACCGTAAAGACTTAAACCTTTCCTAATCTCACCATCAATCTTCCAACAAAGAAAATTATGATATTCAAAGTTATTATTTGCCTTATTTAATAACTTTATATATTTCAAATAATCTATACGTACTAGATTTTCAACATCATAACTAAACTTATATTCATAGTCTGTCTGTTCACTCTCAAAAAATTGCTCTAAATCTGCTTTAAAACTCATATATAACACTCCTATACTTTGAAACTCACTGAAATATAAAAATCGTGTGATTTTTCCTGTAATTTAAAACTTTTTAGCATTTCTTTCTTTGTTTTATACCCATATAGCAAAAACATTTCATCATACTGACTTATACTTAAAGTAAAATATCTATACTCATCAGAAAATGTTTTGTTTTTAAGTCTTTCAAGCACTTCCCATTTTAAATAGGTTATACCTTCTAATCCCGCTAAACCCACAATTTTCGGCGGCTCTGTATCTATCACAAGACCGTCCATTTTAAGTTCTTGAACATCTTCCCAAAATCCATCAAAATCAATATAAGTAGTGCCGATATACTTCATCTGCATACCTACAAAAACGCCATACCACTTTTTAAAACCCTTATACAGTACGTCATACGCTGTCATAATTAATCACCGCCATTTTTCTATTATAGTATCGTCCCGAAAAAACTAAAGTCAACAAAAAAAAGATGCCATTTACGGCATCTTTTTTAATTTCTTGTTTTCTTTTGAGGTTCTTTTGTGGCGATAGCGATAATTTCGAGTTGATTTTGTATTAGTTTTTCAATTATTTCAATATATTCAGATGGTATATGTTTCAAACGCTCTGAAATATCTAATTTTTCATTTTTATTATCCCAAAGTAAGCAATCAGCAGAAACACCTAAAATTTCACAAACCTTTTTTAATGTAGAAAGAGATATACCCACACTACCAACTTCACAATCATATAAAAACTTTGGACTTACACTCAATAATTCTGCTAATTTTTCACGAGTATAACCACGATTTTCTCTGTAAAATCTTATATTTTTGCCTACTAATACATTTATTTCTTTTTTCACAAGTACACCTCCGTCTTTTGCTTCTATTTTAGATGGAAGTAATACTGGACAAAACTAAGTATTACATATAATATAATTATATGTAATAGAGGTGATATTATGATTTATAAAGAAAAAACTGTCTGTTTCACA
>JAGHIZ010000035.1 GCA_017886875.1 Butyricicoccus sp.
ATTTAGTTAAGGCTAAGCCGCCCATTATAAAAATAAATTTATAACAGGCAAGTACACTTTTTAAAGTCTTATGTGTGACTTTTTGAGTATAAACTCAACACTTTTTTACTGCTTATGTGTGCAGACTGATTTTATTATTGATAGTTCAGCATCTACCAGATTCTTTTAAAAAGAGAAAAAACTTTCCGTTAATTTATACAGATATAACGGGAACATTCAGAAAACGGATAAACAAACACGATACCAAAAAAACACCTATACTTTCAAAAAAAGATTACTAATATAGGGCAAATAATACACTTTCCAATTCACAAAGGTTACTTAAGGCAAGTCGTGTATTATTAAATAAGGGTATCAACTTATTAAAAAATACTTATTTAAAAATATAAATTTATTATGAAATCATTATAGCATAAATGAAAACATAACACAATATATCAAGGGGGAAAAGCGTGATAACGGTTTACCCGTTCATAAGTTATAAACGTGTAAACCGTTAGTTATTATTAAGTAGTTTATTTGAATTTATTTGAATTGCTATGATTTAAAAATATGATTATAGCAATTCATTACAACAAAACATACCATTCATTACATTGGATGATTGTAATTATAAAAATACTATATAATAAAATTAAAGAATAATTTAGAGAGGAAAAGAATGAAAATTGCAATTTGTGATGATGACAAAAAAATTTGTACTCAAATAGAAAATACTTTATTAGAATATGCGGAAAAATCCATGCAAAAGATTGAAGTGTTAGTATTTTTTAGTGGAGAAGATTTAATAGAATATATGAATAAAGGCAATCTTTTTCAGTTAATTTATCTTGATATTGAAATGGGAAAAATCAACGGTGTAGATGTAGGAAAGTATATTAGAAAGATTTTAAAAGATTATGCAACTGAAATAGTTTATATTTCAGGACATAATGGATATGATAGACAGTTATTTGATGTTCAGCCGTTGCATTTTATTGAAAAACCAATTTCATCAGATATAGTTATTCAAGATTTTGAATTAGTTTTAGAACGCATAGGTAAAAAAACACTATATTTTCATTATCAAAAGGAAAATGATATATATAGAGTTTCTGTTAATGATATTATTTATTTTGAAAATTCTAATCGTGAGATAAAAATTATAATGACGAATGGTAACGATTCATTTTATGGTACATTTGATGAAATTACATTAAGACTTTCTGGACAGTTATTTATACAAATTCATCGTTCTTTTCTAGTTAACTATAATCATGTTAGTATTATTAGATATAGTGATGTAGTAATGTCAAACGGTGTAATATTACCTATTAGTCGTGCGAAACGTCAAGAATTTAGACGTATGCAATTGTTTGATTTTTAAGTTGGAGGTTTGTAATTTGACACTTTATAATATTGTATATTTGATTGGAAATATATTTATGGCATTTGTAATACATAAATATATACATATATTTTATTCTTCAAGCAAGGTAAATGATTTAATAGAAAAAAGTGCATATGTAGTATATTTTATATCTGTAACAATAGTACATTGTTTTATTAAAATACCGATTGCAGTTTTAATTGTTAATCTTATTTTATTGTTTTTTATTTCAATTTTATATGATGGAACATTAAAAAAAGCTCTGGTTGTTAGTTTAATTATTTATTTTTCAATGGCTTTGATTGAAACATTATTTGTATTATTAACAAATAATTTTATGCTAAATCTTATGACTCCTTTAAAGTATCAGTCTGAATTTGGAATTATAATAGTAAGAATAATTTGTTATGCATTTGTACGATTTTTAAATGGATTTAAAAATGTACAAAGTGATATTCCTTTACCAAAATCATATTGGCTAAGTTTATTTGTTATTCTTTTTGGTACAATATTGATGTTATATCCACTATTTATGTCTTATAATATCTCACGCCTATGGGCTATAATTGGAAGCAGTTGTGCACTTTTAATAAACATTATGACGTTTTATTTATACGACAAAATTTCTGACCTTATGCAAGAAAAACTCAATATATGTGTCCAGCAAGAACAAAATCGTTTTTATGAAAACCAAGTAGAAATTATAGTTGATGCACTTGAAAAAATCAAGATGATAAGGCATGATTTGAAGAATAAATTATCTCCAATTTATGATTTAGCTAAAGAAGGTAATAACAATGAAATTATAAATCAAATATCTTCATTTATGGAATTTTATCCGATTAACAAAAATTATGTTGAGTCTGGAAATATTGCAGTAGATAGTATTTTAAATTACAAACTATATGAAGCATATAAACAAAATATAAAAGTATCCACTCAAATATTTATTCCTAAAGATTTACCATTTCCAAACTTTGATATGGCTGCTATATTAGGAAATTTACTGGATAATGCAAAAGAGGCAACACTTAAAACAAATAATGCATGGATTGAATGTAAAATAAGGTTTGATAGAGGTAGATTGTTTATTGAAATTACAAACTCTTATAATGGACAGCTATGTAAACAAAAAGAAAAGTTTTTATCAATTAAGACTAATAAAGAAAATCATGGTTATGGAATAAAAAGCATACAAAATACATTAAAACGATATAATGGTGAGATTGAATTTTGGAATGATGAAAGCAAATTTACAGCAAAAGTTATGATTTATGTATAAAAATTGTTTTTAATAATGGTGATTAAAATGTTAAAGAAATTATCAAATAAAATTACAAAAAAACTTATAGATATAAATATTATCGAAGTATCTGATAGTGAATTATATGAATACGGATTTTGGCAAGGTGGTGTATTGTTTTTTAATTTTCTTACGGTTGCATTATTAGGTATTTTATTTAATATGCTGCTTGAAAGTATAATATTTCTTATATTTTATGGTGTTTTACGAACAATAGCTGGTGGATATCATGCTCGAACTCAACACGCTTGTTACATACTTTCAGTTCTTCTAATGATAGTTGTACTGACTATCTTGAAAACATTTCCTTGGAATACAATTATTTGTTGTATATTAACTGTATTATCCATTTCAATAATATTTATTTTAGCTCCAGTACAAGATGAAAATAAACTGTTAGATGAAACCGAAAAAATGGTTTTTAAAAGATTAAGTAGAGTAATTTCATTGCTATATGGATTAATTATATTTCTTTTATTTTTATTTAATAAAAATGATTTAGCATATTGTGTTGTTGTATCTTTATTTACATTAACCATCATGCTTGTATTAGGAAAAATAAGAAATAAGTCAAGAGGAATTATGTAATATTTTTACATTTATTTACCATTCATTACATTTAAATTGCTATTCATTACATTACATAGTTGATAAAAAAAATTTATGATATAGTAATGACAAATAAAGGATGGGTTAATATGAAAACTTTAATTTACAAATTTGGAACAGCATTAGCATGTTTAGCATTATGTATTACATCGCTTAATGTAAATACGACTTGTATGTTGTTTATTCATCAACCTAAACTTCCAGACAATGCAAAAAAATTGAGGAAAATCTAATGTGATTAATAAAGAATGATGGAGTTAAAATGAAGATTAAAAAATTACATTTTAAGCCGTCTAAAAATTAATGATAAAAGAAAGCGAGTTTATTTTCTCATGAAATCGATTAAAAGAAATATGTTTATTGGATTCGCAACATTTTTTACTTTCATTTCTCTTGCTAATGCTGCATCATATCAATGGTCATTTAATCTAGATACTGGTGAGTCTGTGTACTCTTCTTCTCATGCTAAGGCTGACAATGAACAAACTGCATATGTACGTATTGATAGTGGTAATATACAGGATGGTATAGATAAAATTTGGTTTAGAGTTAGACGTACTTCAGATGATTCACCAATGACAGAAACCAAATGGGCAAGTAGTACAGGAATACGTTTTACACTTGATTATACAGAAAGAAAAGGTATTCCAGGTGAGAAATATCGACTTAAAATGCAACAGGATTCTATGGGTGCAGGTTTTGCAAATGCATCAGGATATTGGACACCATAAATTTAAATAAGATTTCAAGACAGGTTTATAAACACTAATCATATAGCTGTTATAACCTGTCTTAATTTTAATTTAGGGAATTTTTTATATGAGTAAAATATATAACACTTTAAAAATGGATATATCTAGATCAATATTAACATTTAAATTTATATGTATTTGTTTTTTAATAGTAATATTTTTATTTATTGGTGCTTTTTCAGAATTTAAATTTTCTAAAGATGTAGTATCACTATATAGATATAGTATGGAGGTAAGTGGTTTTGGTTACTTAATACCACTTTTAAGTGCTTTACCATATTCTAGTAGTTTTTTAGACGATTATGAAAATAAATATTTTAGAAACATATTAATTCGTTCATCAATTAAAGATTATGCTTGGTCTAAGATAATAATGTGTAGTTTATCTGGTGGATTATCGCTTTTAATCGGAATTGGGAGTTTTATTTCCATTCTAAGCTTTAAATATCCATTAGTATCTCAAAGTTCTGCAAATTATGAGTTTTTTATTGAAAATACAGTCGGAGGAGTATTTTTAAAAGGTGAAAATCCTGAAATTTATTTTTTAATCTGTGTTTTTCTAATGTTTCTTTCTGGAGTTTTATGGTCTAATGTTGGTTTAGCCATTTCATTATTAATTACAAATAAGTTTGTAACATATTGTGCACCATTTGTTTTATATTACTTTTCAAATGTGATATTAAAAATTATATTACCATCACTACAATTAAATAGAATTGCTGATGGATTTGTTATTATAAAAAACACTTTTTTTAGTTTAATGTACGCATTATGTGTATATCTTGTTTTAACTTTTATAATTTGCTCATTTACAGAAGCAAATATAATTAGGAGATTAAAAAATGATTAAATCAGTTTCAGTATGTTTTTTAAATATAAGAAAATGGGCTACAAATCCAAGAATTTATATAATAATAAGCCTGTTGTTTACTCTTATATATCACTTCGTAAGTCCATTAATATCTATATGTTATCATACTGGGTACAGAATTACACCTTGGATTTTTCCATTTTTAATAGATAATGTTTCGTTTCAAATTCTTATCATGTTGGGTGTTATATTGCTTTTTTGCGATGCACCATTTGAAAATCAGATGCAAGCATATTTTTTAATACGTTGCAACCGCATTCAATGGGCATTAGGACAAACAATATATATTTATATATCATCTTTATTTTATTTGTTAATAGTTAATATTTTTATTATACTCATTTTATTACAGGTTGTATATATTTCTCCAGAATGGGGGAAGGTACTTTCAACTATGGCTAACTCAAATTTATCAAGTATGGTAAGAGTATTTAATGTATCAAGCAAAATAATTTCCGACTATACACCACTTAAAGCATTTTTTATATCTTTTTTTCTTGAATGGTGTTGTTGTACTGTTATAGGTTTAATTATTTATATATTTAATTCAATATTTAGTCGCTTTATAGGAATTATAATTGCCTCAAGTATAGTTTTATTCGATATATTTATTTCTGCTGGTCTACGTTCATTTATATATCATTTTTCTCCAATATCTTTGCCGAAGTTGTCTATTTTAGATACAAAGGGGTTATCTGATTATCCTACATTAGAATATGCTTTAATAGTTTTTCCAATAGTTATTATAGTTCTAAATATAATATCAATTATTGTTACTAAAAATAAAAAAATATTAATATCAACTAATAATTTAACGTAAAGGATTGTATTATGGAACAATATATAATTGAAATTTCAAATGCACAAAAAGTTTTTGGACAATATACAGTATTAAAAAACATAAATGTTAATTTTGAACAAGGAAAAATTCATGGATTAATTGGTCGAAATGGGTCAGGAAAAACCGTTTTATTAAAGGCAATATGTGGTTTTATATCTCTTACAAAAGGAACAATTAGAGTAAATAAACAAGTAATAGGAAAAGATGTAGATATTCCACCCGATATGGGTATTATTATTGAAAATCCAGGATTTTTAACAAATTATTCAGGTTATAAAAATTTGCAATTTCTTGCAAGTATGCGAAAAATAGTAGGAAAAGAAGAAATTAAACAAACCCTTAAACAAGTAGGACTAAATCCAAATGATAAAAAATGGGTTGGAAAATATTCCCTTGGAATGAAACAAAGATTAGCAATAGCACAAGCAATAATGGAAAATCCAAAAATATTATTACTTGATGAACCAATGAATGGATTAGATAATGAAGCAGTTGAATATTTTAGAAATTTATTTTTAAAATTGCGTGATAACGGTACAACAATAATATTGGCAAGCCATAATTCAGAAGATATTGAATCTCTATGTGATACTATATCTAAAATTGAAGAAGGACAATTAACAAAAATTAGATAATAGGAGATAATTTCAAATATGTATAATATAAAAAAGTTATATATTTTATTACTTATATGCCTTATATTAAGTGCATGTAGTGAAAAGTTAGATAGTTCTGATAATGATAATTTAAAAAGCAACATTGATAATAAATCAATATCCAATTATGATGAAATAGAAAACAATTATACACGTATTAGTGAGAATATAGTTTTAGAAAAGGATATAAATTCAGTTGAAATAAAAGATAAAGATTTTAATATTATACCAGTAAAAATAAAGAGTTTTGATTTTGATAAATTTAGTTCAATGTTGTTTAATAATACAATTCCAATAGTTAATAATGAAGATAGTTTTACTACCTATACATATGAAGATAAAGAATTGATTATATATGAAGGTAGCATAACATATAAAACAAGCTTAAGTAATTACATAAATGAAATTATAATTACAGATGACGTACCATCTAAAAATATAGATAATTTTAAGAAAGATTCATTAGAATTTATGACAAAAAGACAAGCTATTGATAAAGCAACTGAATTTTTAGATAAATTAGAAATTTCATACTTAAAAGAACCTAAAGTATATGCTTTAGATGTAAATACTTTAATTAAAGAACAAGATTTATATCAAAAAGAAATTGAACAAGATGATTGGTTTAAAGAAATGCAACAGAAAGGCAAAATTAAACTCAAAGATGAATGGAAAACAAGCGACGAATGCTATTATTTATTTTTTGATGTAAGTTTAGAAAATACAAAAATCTATCCAAATTCATATACGATACAAGAGTCCAACGGTTTTCCAGTAGATGGAAGTAAAATTGAAATTATGATATCACAAGATGGCATCATATATTGTGATATTGGAGTAATTTATGAAAAAATAAATTCAGAAACAAAACATGCCAAAATAATTTCATTAGATGATATGTTAGATATAGTATCTGAAAAATATAATCAAATTATATTAGAAAATCCTATAACTATAAAAAATATAAGCCTACAATATTGTGTAGTTCCAACAAAAATAGATAGAGATAGCTCTGGAACAATTATAAATCAAGAATTTGAGATGGTTCCAGCATGGATACTAAATACTGTGCAAACAGTAAATGCAAGAGGAAAAACGATTAAAGAAAATATAGATATTATAATTAATGCACAAACAGGAGATTTTATAGAATAGCATGTAATTACGGTTGATTTTGACTTTGATTTCTTAAGTTTAACAATATTTTTGTTAAATAAAATTAAAGTGAGTTATCATGTAAAATATCGCTTTTAATCGAACCTGAATGAATTGACAAAGCAAAATAGTGTATAAGTGCTAATAATGATATTTATCACCATATTATACAAATTCAAAATCAGACTTTATCAAAAAGTGATAAATACAGATAATACATTAAATACACCTTTAATTAAATGACCGCTAAAATCAATACTACTTTTTTAATTAAAAGGTATAATAAAAAGTTTATTTTTAATATTTTAAGTTCATATATTACTTTTAATACAAACTTATATTACAAAATATAATAAAATAACTTACAATACCAAATGATTTCTATATAAAAAGCAACTCATTAAATTTGAGTTGCTTTTTATTTTATTATTAGGTATTGTATGCAATATCTAATAATGTTATAATATATCCTATAAAAGGTGGTGATAATTAATGCCTGTTAGCGAAGCTAAACAGCAAGCAAATAATAGATATTGTAAAAAATATATGGCTTCTCTTTCTTGTAAAGTTAGGAAGGAAGTTGCAACAGCTTTTAGAGAATATTGCAACTCAAAAGGTAAATCAGTTCATGCAGAACTAAAAGAGTATATAATGGAAACATTAAAATGCAATAATATTCAAATTGAATATACTTATAAGGACATTGACAAAAATTAAAAAATAAAAAGACCGTTGTTATTCGCCCCAACAACGGTCAGAAAGGTTGTATTATGATAAATACAAATTTTCATAATTCTCTTGATGAAAGTGTACCACAAAATAAAAAAATCGTCAAGGTTATCATTGATGATACAGGGTATTCCTTTAAACCAAAAGAATATATGGGAGCTATTACAAAGCGTATGTCATCCCCTAAAAACGTTCACACAGTCGATTTAATTCAGCTTGGAGAGTTTATCACAAACGGTCATACATTCTCTATAAGCTATGCTGAAGGTGGTATGACTGACAAAAATTTTTTATCCTCTGATTTAGTTGGTTTAGACTTTGATGGGGAATTAACTGTTAATGAAGTCTTAGAAACGCTAAAAAAGTATAATATTCCTGCAAATATAGTGTATTATACGTATTCTCATGGTGAAAAAGGTGAACGTTTTAGAGTTATAACCGCTTTAAAACAAACAGTAACAAATAAAGACGAGTATAAGCAAATTATAAAGGGTTATCAGTCTATATTTGAAAATAATATAGATACCGCTACTATTGCAGCCGTTCAGCGTTTTTTAGGTACAAATAAAGGTTTAGCAAGGGATATTGACCCTTATAATACCACAGATAAACATATTTTTTTAGATTTATATAATCAAAACTGTAAAACAGTTGATTTTCAAACTATAAAACAAAATAAATTAAATTTATCTAATTTTGACTTACAAAAAGAAATAGATAATTATAATTTGCTTGATTATATAAGAAAAACATATCCTAAAAGTGAATTTAAACCTGCTAGTGGTGGTTTTTTTGTAAATCCTTGTCCATTTTGTGGGCATAATGACCATTTACATATTACAGGCAATAAATTTCATAGCTTTGGAAATAAAGCGTGTTTATCCTTGGAGGGCATCGGCATTGTTCAGTGGCTACAATATACTGAAAATCTTTCTAGCTTGGAGGCAATAGCTAAGTTTAAATATAAACTTCTAGGAATTGATGAAAAAGAAGATAAAAAAGCCTATGCAAAAGCCATGTCAAAATCACAGGACAAGCCTATATTTATTGAACCAATATATAAGCGTGGACAAATAGTAGGTGAAAAAGTTATTGCACCATTACTATCAAAATATATAAGAAATACTTTACATTATATATTTGTAAAAGATATTACATCAGATTTTGTACAACGTTATGTGTATGATGATGGTTATTATAAACTTGTCACAGATGATGCTTTTAAAGGCTATATTAAAGCACCAATTGAACAATATAATGAAAAATTAAAGAAAATGTCTATTATAAATGAAGTTTTTCAAGACCTTATAACAGATTTACATTTTGTTAAAAGAGAAGATTTAAATGCAAATCCAAATATTATAAACTTCCAAAATGGTATTTTAAACTTAGAAACTATGGAGTTAATGCCACATAGTCCAGAATATCTTTCTACTATTCGTATTCCTTGCGATTGGCTAGACAATGATGAACCAACTCCAATATATGATAATTTTGTAAATACACTTTCCATGAACAATAAAGAAGTTCAAAATCTATTAGAAGAATGTCTAGGCGTTGTTATTTCAAATATAGACGCTAGAAAGTATAAGAGAGCTTTAATAATGGTTGGTGAAGGTGATAGTGGTAAAAGCCAATATAGAAAATTAGCTGAAAAATTAGTAGGTCGTGAAAATTGTACATCTTTAGACCTTGAACAATTAGAAAGTCGTTTTGGTGCAGCTGCCTTACTAAATAAAAGACTTGCTGGTACTGGTGATATGGGTTTTATGACCATAAAACAACTAAAAGTTTTTAAAAGTGCTACTGGTGATGATACAATAGCAGCTGAGTTTAAAGGAAAAGATATATTTGATTTTGAATTTAAAGGTTTTTTATGGTTTTGTGCAAATAGAGAACCTAAATTTAATGGTGATAAAGGTGACCATGTTTATAGAAGAATGATGATTGTACGCTGTGATAATGTTATTCCAGTTGAAAAACAAGATAAAAAACTAATTGATAAACTATATGCTGAACGTAATGGAATAGTGAGAAAAGCTGTTTTTGCATTAAAGAAAACACTAGATAATGGTATAAATTTTACTATTCCACAATGTTGTTTTGATAATGTCGAAAAATTTAAAATAGATAATGATAGTATATTATCTTTTATTAATGAATGTGTTATATCAAGACCAAATGGTAGAATTATAGATAATTGTTCATGTAAAAGAATGTATGATGTCTATAAAGAATGGTGTAAAGATAATAATAATGGCTATGCTGAGGGTAAACAAACATTTAATAATACATTTATTAAATATTTTGGATATTTTGATTTAAAATCTGCAATAACAAAAAGAGAAACATCATATTTCAAAGATTATACATTATCAAGAGAATGCAAAATGAATTATCAAAAAATTTATGGTCATGACAGTATAAGAGGAATTGAAGAATAAGCATAAATTTATGAGTGTAGTTGTATACTACACTCTTTTTTTTATTTTAATATATAACTTTTAAACTATGTGTTTTTTTTACTTTTATACTATTTTTTAGAAAAAATCTCGTATTTTTTGGGTTTTAAAAAATACGATGAAAAATACGATTTCGTATTTTTCGTACTTTTTGAACTGCAAAAAATACGATGATAAATACGAAGTCTTATTGGTAGAAATTTGCTTCTCGTACTTTTTGAAAAGCATCGTATTTTTTCTCGTACTTTTTGAAAATATCGTATTTTTTCTCGTACTTTTTCTCGTACTTTTTGAAAGATGGTTTTGAACTTTTTATATATTTAAACACTTTAATTTATATAAAATATATATATTTTATAACATTTTTTTTCAATATCGTATTTTCGTATTTTTTTTTTAAGTTATAAGGGGAAAAATAAAAAAATAAAAAATACGTGTGTAGTATACTATTTTAGTATATAAATATATAAAAATTAAAAATATAAAAAACAAGTTGAAAAAAAAGTACTAAAAGTACGATATGAAATATATGAGCATATATTCATTTATATATTTTCTAACATTTTATCTATTTCATATTTTATATACACATTTCTTTTATATTTAAAGAATTTATTCAAAAATATTATTAATTATTATTTAAGACCATATATAGAAAATAAATAAGAGAGGAGCGAATATTAGCTTTAATAAGTAAATTTTGTATTTATGTATACTACACTACTTACTACAATATATTTTCCAATTTAGTAGGGCGTCATTTTGACGTATAATTTAATTTTAGATATAAAAATAGACGTCATTATGACGCCTTGGTTGTATTTTCTTAGTTTTATGTTATAATAATTAAGTTGTCTACCTCTTCCATAGTATTTGGAAGGAGGTGAAACCAAGTGGAAGAGATGTTATCATTTGTATCTTCTGTCGTGGCAGGTATTGTGTCATATTATATCTGCAAATGGTTGGACAGCAAGAAATAAGACAACCGACCTAACGGTTTGGTCTGCCGAATAAAAGACAAGCCCTCATGTAGTAGCAGCTACATGAGGGCGTTTTTTTCCAAATGGAATATGATGTTATCATTTATCTATTGTCATAATAACATATGCAATAGAATAATTCAAGTATACCCTTATAAATTTATTTTAACCGCATTTCTTTAGGAATAATATTCAAGGCTTTAGTGTGCATGAAAACTATTTCCCAGTAACCAGACCTATAATTTGCTTTAAAATGTGGTGTAAACATTACATTATAATTTTGCATATTCTCTCTAAAATCTATATTTCTCAATAGTTCTTCAAACTTTCCATTGAATATTTGAGTTATACCTATTTTTCCGATAAGCCAAGAATTATTATCTTCATGGTTAAATAGTTCTTCTTGTATCTGCTTTTTTGCTTGTTCTTCTGTAAAATCAATAGAATATTTACTTTGTATAACTGTTTGCCAAAGAATAGCTG
>JAGHIZ010000036.1 GCA_017886875.1 Butyricicoccus sp.
CATGAAAGGAATGAAACGGTACAATGCCGCAGGATTACAATGCAACAATTAACCTGCCTAAAACGGATTTTCCAATGCGTGCAGGTCTGCCTAAGCGTGAACCAGCTTTTCTTGAAGGCTGGCAGCAAGGAGAAAACAAACTTTATCATGATGTAATGAAAAAGAATGAGGGCAAACCTCTATTCGTTCTGCATGATGGCCCTCCATATGCAAATGGTAATTTGCATATGGGACATGCACTCAACAAAGTTTTAAAAGACTTTATTGTGCGTTATAAAAATATGGCTGGCTTTAAAGCTCCATATATTCCAGGTTGGGATACTCACGGTTTGCCAATCGAGCGTCAAGCTATTAAGGCTTATGGAATGGACAGAGACAAGGTTTCTGTAAGTGAATTCCGTAAAAAGTGTGAAGAATTTGCTCGTAAGCATGTTGACACTCAAAGGGAACAATTTAAGCGTCTGGGTATTTTAGGTGAGTGGGAGCGCCCTTACCTCACTTTAACACATGATTTTGAAGCTAAACAAATTGAAATCTTTGGCGAAATGGCTAAAAAGGGCTATATCTATAAGGGTTTAAAGCCAGTTTACTGGTGTCCTCATGATGAAACTGCTCTTGCTGAAGCTGAGATTGAATATCAAGATGAAAAGTGTTCATCTATTTTTGTTAAATTCGCTGTTACCGATGACAAGGGTGTTATCTCCAAGGCTATCGGTACAACCGAAAATGTATACTTTGTAATTTGGACAACTACTACTTGGACTTTACCAGGAAACCTTGCAATTTCTGTAAACCCATTCTTTGAATATGATTTTGTTAAAGTTCCAAATGGTGAGATTTATGTACTTGCTAAGGAGCTTACAAAGTCTGTTATGGATAGTGCAGGCATTGAAAGTTGGGAAGTTCTTGGTACAGTTCTAGGTTCTGACCTTGAAATGATTAAGACACAGCACCCAATTATGAACCGTGAAAGCGTTGTTATCTGTGGTGAACATGTAACATTAGACGCTGGTACTGGTTGTGTACACACAGCTCCAGGTTTTGGTGCAGAAGACTTTGTTGTATGTCAGAAATATAAAATTGACATTATCGTTCCAGTTGATGGAAAGGGTTATGCAACTGAAGATGCAGGAAAATATGCTGGTATGTACTATGAAAAGACTACTCCAGTTATTCTTGATGACCTCAAGGATTGCAACGCTCTGCTTGCTATCGAGGAAATTGAGCACAGCTATCCACATTGCTGGCGTTGTAAAAACCCTATTATCTTCCGTGCTACTGAACAGTGGTTCTGCTCTGTTGATGCTCTCAAGGAGGACGCTGTTAAGGCTTGTCATGAAATCACTTGGCTACCAGGTTGGGGCGAGGAGCGTATGACCTCTATGATTCAGGAGCGTTCCGACTGGTGTATTTCTCGTCAACGTATTTGGGGTGTACCAATTCCAATCTTTATTTGTAAGGATTGTGGTAAGCCACTTGTAAACGAGCAGACAATTCAAATTGTATCTAAGCTGTTTAAGGAACATGGTTCTAACTGCTGGTTTGAAATGGACGCATCGGAAATGTTACCTGCTGATATCAAGTGTGAATGTGGTTGTGGTAACTTTGACAAGGAAACTGATACAATGGACGTTTGGTTTGACTCTGGTTCAAGCTGGGCTGCTGTTATCGGTGAGCGTGAAGGTCAGCCAATTCCTGTTGATGTTTACCTAGAAGGCAATGACCAATATCGTGGTTGGTTCCAGTCCTCTATGCTGACTGCTATTGCTACAAAAGGCATTGCTCCATATAAGACAGTTATTACTCATGGTATGATTGTAGATGAAGAACGTCAAAAAATGTCCAAGTCTGCTGGTAATGGTATCAGCCCTCAAGAGCTAACTGAACAATATGGTGCAGATATTCTCCGTCTGTGGGTTGCATCTGCTGACTATCGTCAAGATATGCGTATCTCTAAGGATATGTTTAAGCATCTATCACAGAACTATCTAAAAATTCGTAACACTGCTCGTTATATCCTTGGTAACCTTCAAGGCTTTGAGCTTAACGAACTTGTGCCTTATGAAAAATTGCCAGAGCTTGATAAATGGGCACTTATGAAGCTAAATGACCTTGTAACTCGTGTTCGCAAGGGTTATGATGCTTATGAATTCCACACCGTTATGCATGCTGTTCATAACTTCTGTGTTGTTGATATGTCTAACTTCTATCTTGATGTTATTAAAGATAGATTATACTGTGATGGTAAGGACAGTTTAAGCCGTCTTGCAGCTCAAACAACTATTTATCATATTTTAAATGCACTTGTTCGTATGATTGCTCCAATTCTTTGCTTTACTGCTGATGAAATTTGGAAAGCAATGCCTCATACTGAAAGCGATGATATTGGCAATATTATGTTAAATGATATGGCTGCTGCTTGTGCTGAGTACGATATGGACGAGGCTAGTAGAGATAAGTGGAACCGCCTATCTGACCTTCGTGATGAGGTTAACAAGGCTCTTGAAAATGCAAGAAATGAAAAGGTAATCGGTAAGCCACTTGAAGCTTGGGTTACTGTTAATGCAAGCAAGGCAACCGCTGATTTCTTAAATAACTGTGGTTTAACTATGGACGAACTTGCTGCACTTTCTGTTGTATCTAAGCTGCGTGTTGTTTATAATGCAGAGCTTGATGATGCGGAAAATGATATTTCTGTTGAAATCGAACGTGCTTCTGGTGATAAGTGTGAACGCTGCTGGATGTATGTTTCTTCTGTTGGCAAGAATGAAAAACACCCAACTCTTTGCGGTCGTTGTGCAGAGGTTGTTGGCTAAAATAATAAAGGGACAGTCATTTTAGATTGTCCCTTTTTTAAGTAAAGAGGTGAAAAAATGCTGATATTAGGTATAATATCTATTGTTTTACTTGTTGGATTAGACCAGTTTGTTAAATATCTTACAGTAACACATTTAATAAATGAACCTATTGTGCTAATTGAAAATGTTTTTGAACTTACTTATGTTGAAAATAAAGGTGCGGCTTGGTCAATACTTGAAAATCAAATCTGGTTTTTTATTATAATGACCATTATTATTTTAGCACTTATAGCCTATGCTTTTTATAAAAAGATGATTTATACAAAGCTTGGTCAAATATCACTTGTTTTAATATCTGCGGGAGCAATAGGTAACTTTATTGATAGATTAGCTCACGGTTATGTTATTGATATGTTTAGTTTTAAACTGATTAATTTTCCAGTTTTTAATGTAGCTGATATTTGTATTGTTTGTGGTGGAATACTGTTTGTCTGTTATATGTTGTTTCAGCATGATAAATTTGCAGAAAAGGCAGGTAAAAAATGAACGAAATAATAGTTACAGCACAAAAAGAGGATATTGGTAAGCGTGTTGATAAATTTTTATCAGAACAGCTCAAAGAGATGACCAGAAATGCTGTGCAAAATCTGCTTGTAGAAGAAAAAGTTATGATAAATAACAAACCTGTTAAAAAGAATTATAAGTTAACAGGTTTAGAAAAATTTACAGTATTACTTCCAGAGCCTAAAGAGGTCGAAATAATACCAGAGAATATACCGATTGATATTATTTATGAAGATGATGATATTATAGTTATAAATAAAGCTAGGGGAATGGTGGTACACCCAGCAGTTGGTAACTGGTCGGGTACACTTGTAAATGCTCTTATGTACCATTGTGGTGACCGCCTTTCGGGTATAAATGGAGAAATTAGACCGGGGATAGTGCATAGAATAGACAAAGATACAAGCGGTTTACTGGTTGTAGCTAAAAATGATTTTGCCCATCAGCATTTATCCGAGCAAATAGCACGTCATGCAGTAGAGCGTGAATATGAGGCTGTACTTTGCGGAAATCTAAAAGAGGACAGCGGTACAATAAATCAACCTATTGCAAGGCACAAAACCGACCGCAAAAAAATGGCAGTGAGTGCAGATGGTAGAAATGCTATTACACATTATAAAGTTTTAGCACGTTATAATGGCTATACACATGCGGGCTTTTGGCTTGAAACAGGTAGAACACATCAAATTCGTGTACATGCGGCTTTTATCGGTCACCCAATAGTTGGTGATATGGTTTATGGCATGAAAAAAGACCGTTTTTCAAATTTAAACGGTCAATGTCTTCATGCAAAAAAACTTCGTTTGGTTCACCCAAGAACAGGCAAGCAAATGGAATTTACTGCACCAAGACCAGAGTATTTCACCGAGGTTTTACGAAAAATAGGTGCAAATAACAGATAAAATTTATTAAAATGGCATAAGTAAAAAAACTTATGTCATTTATGTTTTTAAGTGACAATATCACAGAAGAATATATTTTTAGCTGTTATAATAAAGCCATAAATTAAAGCTAAGGAGGACTATAAAATGTCTGTTATCAATATTACGAAAAATAATTTCTCTGAGGAAGTTTTAAATTCTGATAAGCCAGTATTACTGGACTTCTGGGCGAGCTGGTGCGGTCCATGTCGTATGGTTTCTCCAATCATTGATGAAATTGCTAATGAAAGAGCTGATATAAAAGTTGGTAAAATTAATGTAGATGAGCAGCCAGAGCTTGCAGCAAAATTTAGTGTTATGAGTATTCCAACTTTAGTTGTAATTAAGGACGGAAAAATTGTAAATCAGGCAATGGGTGCAAGACCTAAAGCTCAAATTTTAGATATGATTTAAATGCTTAACTGTTTGAGTTTTTGTAAATCTAAAATTTCTACTGTGCCACGGGTGAGTTTTACAATGCCCTCATTTTGAAAATATCTAAGCATACGAGTTACAACTTCTCTTGCAGAACCTAGATGATTTGCTATAATTTCATGTGTGATTTTTAAGCTTGTTGTATTTTCAAGCGATGTTTCTTCTACAAGAAATGCCGCAAGGCGTTTGTCTAAACTTTTCCACATAATTTGCTCTATAAGCCACATAACTTCAGAAAATCTGCTTGCCATAAGCTCATTTGTATAGTTTGCAACGGCAGCCGAATTTTCCATTAGGTTTTTATAGACATCAGGTGGAATAACCCAAACTTCTGAATTTTTTTCAGATACAATATTTATAGTAAATTGTAAACTATTCATAATGCATGAGGCAGAAAATAAACAAATATCGCCATCTAATAGCCTATAGAGTGTTATTTCTCGGCCTTCGTCTGACAGTATATAAGCTCTAAGTTGCCCTGTTTTTATAAGTAAAAGTCCTGTACAATCAAGACCATTATAAAGCATAGTTCCTTTTTCTATATGTCTGTAAACTATAGCTTTTGAAATCTTATTTTGTTGTTCTGGTGTGAGTTTATCCCAAATAGGAAAACATTCTTTAAAGTTCATTATAAAATCACCTCATTTGTACAGATAGTATATTTTAGATTGTAATATATGTCAAGTTTCATTGACATATATTATAAATGGCGTATAATGAAGTTATAAAATTATAGGGAGATGAATAAGATGAAAATAGCTGTAACATATGAAAATGGTGAAATTTTTCAGCATTTTGGTCATACTGAAAAATTTAAGGTATATGATGTGCAAGATGAAAAGATTGTTTCAGCTGAAGTAATTGATACAAATGGTAAAGGTCATGGTGCATTAGCTGGTGTATTAAAAGATTTAAATGTGGATACACTTATCTGTGGTGGTATTGGCGGAGGTGCACAGGCAGCACTTGCGGAAGCTGGTATTAAGCTATATGGTGGAGTATCAGGCGACGCTGACACAGCAGTTAACGACCTTATTAAAGGAAGATTAGGTTTTAATCCAGATGTTAGATGTAATCATCATGGTGAACAGCATCACCATGAAGGCGGTTGTGGAAATCATAGCTGTGGAGAACATAGCTGTCACTAATAAATAATTTTTTGATAAGGAGAATA
Organism: Butyricicoccus sp.; assembly: GCA_017886875.1. Taxonomy (GTDB): domain Bacteria; phylum Bacillota; class Clostridia; order Oscillospirales; family Butyricicoccaceae; genus Butyricicoccus_B. Next base: position 5,892 of record JAGHIZ010000036.1, read on the forward strand.
ATAAAAATGAAATTTTATATTTGTCGTCATTGCGGTAATTTAGTTCATATGATTAAGGACGTAGGAGTTCCTATTGTTTGTTGCGGTCAAAAGATGGAGGAGCTAAAGGCTAATACTGTTGAAGCAAGTGGTGAAAAACATATCCCAGTCGCAAAACTTGAAAACGGTGTTTTAAATGTGAATGTTGGTTCTGTTGACCACCCAATGCTACCAGAACACTACATTGAGTGGGTAGTGCTGGAAACCGAAAAAGGCAGTCAGATAGCATATCTAAAGCCAGAAGATAAGCCAAATGTATCTTTCTGTATTGGTGAAGATAAGCCTGTTGCAGTTTACGCTTATTGTAATTTGCATGGTTTATGGAAAGCTGAACTTTAAGGAATATAAAGCCTGTCTGTGATTTACAGATAGGCTTTGCTATTTAAATAACAATGATGTAAAGATATTGTAAATAAATCTTGTATATATAAAAACTTATTATAAAATTGATTGACTTTATCAGACTAAAGATATATAATAAAAATAAATTCAGGATTAAGCGACATTTACAATCTGTTCGTTATATCTTAATTGGGTTGTCAGCAGGGTTGGTATCGTGGCAGAAAGTGAGGAGTAACTATGGTACGTTCAGTCACGCAAAGAAAAATCCAGGAAAATTATCAGGAATCCCAAGAAAGAATGGTAGAGTCACTACTAGACCAAGTGGGTGACGGTTACACAGCTGCAAGACTACAAATTACTTTGCAGCATATTCATCTAATACCTGAAACAAAGAAGGCTGTAGTTGGTTTTGGCGATATTTTTTAAATTGTTATAAATTAAGCAAGAATTCTAAAATGAGTTCTTGCTTTTTTTATTTATATCTGCTATCATAATTGACAGGTGTCAAGACATATGATAGGGAGGTTTAAAAAATTGAAAAAAGTAAAGGAATTTTTAAAAAGAAAAAATATTGAAATATCAGCAAAACGATATGGCGTAGATGCATTAGGTGCAATGGCACAAGGTTTATTTGCATCTCTGCTAATCGGTACAATAGTAGGTACATTAGGTACACAGCTTTCAATAGAAGCTTTTGGAACTGTGGGTAATTTTGCAAAGGAAACACATGTTGTAGGTGCTGCTATGGCTTGTGCAATCGGTTGGGCATTGCAATGTCCACCGCTTGTATTATTTTCGCTTATTACAGTTGGTGCAGCAACAAATGAATTAGGCGGTGCAGGTGGCCCTCTTGCAGTTTTAATTATCACTGTTATTGCAGCAGAACTTGGTAAAGCGGTTTCAAAAGAAACTAAAATTGATATTCTAGTGACACCATTTGTAACTATATTTTCAGGTTCAATGCTTGCAGTTTTATTTGCACCTGTTATTGGCTCGGCAGCATCATCGCTTGGTAATATTATTATTTGGGCAACCGATTTACAACCATTTGTAATGGGTATTTTAATTTCGGTTTTAGTTGGTATAGCTTTAACACTTCCAATTTCATCAGCTGCTATATGTGCAGCTTTAGGTTTAACAGGGCTAGCAGGTGGTGCAGCAGTTGCAGGTTGTTCCGCACAAATGATAGGTTTTGCTGTTATGAGTTTTAAAGAAAATGGTGTTAGTGGTTTAATATCTCAGGGTTTAGGAACATCAATGCTTCAAATGCCTAATATTGTGCGAAACCCAAGAATTTGGCTTCCGCCAACACTTGCATCTGCAATAACAGGTCCTATTGCAACTTGTATTTTTAAGCTTCAAATGAATGGTGCACCAGTATCATCTGGTATGGGTACTTGCGGTTTAGTAGGTCAAATAGGTGTTTATACAGGCTGGCTTTCTCCAACAAATGAAGCAGCAGCAATAAATCCAAGCATAGAAAATTGGATTGGTTTAATACTTATAAGCTTTGTTTTACCTGCTATTTTATCAACCGCATTTTGTATAGTGCTTAGAAAAATAGGCTGGATAAAGGAAAATGATTTGAAACTTGATACATAACAAAGAATGATAAAAATTAAACAAACAATGATAAAAAATAGACAAAGATTGAAAAAAAGTTAAGTTTTTATAATTTTTTTAAGTTTTGGACTTGAGAATTGATTTCAAACGGGTGTATAATAAATTGTATCTTATTTAAGATAGGAAAAGGAGTAATACCAATGTTTGAAAATCTGGTAGCAACATTAAAAGCAAATCGTCGTAAAATTGTTTTCACAGAAGGCTCAGATGCTCGTATTCTTGAGGCTGCAACTCGTCTGAAAAAAGATGATATACTTGATTCTATCCTTGTTGGTAATGTAGATGAGGTTAAGGCTGCAGCTTCTGAAGGTGGCTTTGATATCGAAGGACTAGAGATTATTGACCCAGCAAACTTTGATAAGTTTGATGAAATGGTTTCCAAAATGGTTGAACTGCGTAAGGGCAAAATGACCGAAGAACAGTGTCGTGCAGCTCTTTCAAAGGGTAACTATTTTGGCACAATGCTTGTGAAAATGGGTTATGCAGATGCACTTCTTGGCGGTGCTACATATTCAACTGCTGATACTGTTCGCCCAGCTTTACAGATTATCAAGACTAAACCAGGTAATAAAATTGTTTCCTCTTGCTTTATTTTATCAAGAACTGGCAAAGATGGAAATGAAGAAAAATATGCAATGGGTGACTGTGCAATTAACATTAACCCAAATGAAGATGACCTTGTAGAAATCGCAATCGAAACCGCTAGAACTGCTAAGGCTTTCGGTATTGAACCAAAGGTTGCAATGCTGTCTTACTCTACCATGGGTTCTGGTAAGGGTGAAACCGTTGATATGATGCGTAATGCAACTGCTAAAGCTAAAGAAGCTGCTCCAGAACTTGCGATTGATGGTGAATTACAGTTTGATGCTGCATTCTCTCCAGTAGTTGCAAAGACAAAGTGCAAAGGCTCTCCAGTTGCAGGTCAAGCTAACACATTTATTTTCCCAGATATCAATGCTGGTAATATTGGTTATAAAATCGCTCAACGTCTTGGTGGTTTTGAGGCTTATGGTCCAATCCTTCAAGGTCTAAATGCTCCAATCAATGATTTATCTCGTGGTTGTAATGCTGATGAAGTATACCAGATGGCTATTATTACAGCTGGTTTAAAGTAATTTAACTAAAAAAACAACATAAAGCAGGTAATAAGTGTTATTTTGCATTTATTGCCTGCTTTTTCATGTCTTTTTAAACAAAAAAGCCTGTTTTTAATAATTAAATTTTGACAGCTAAAGAGAAAAAAATCTTGATATTTTGACCAAAAACAGTTAAAATAAATACAAACAGTAAATATGACAAAAAAGTAGTATTTATTTAACTTTATATATCATATAATTATTTTTTTATAATAAAATCGGGGGTATATTCTTAATGGCAACATTAAAGGAGCTTTCAGAACACACAGGATACTCTATTGCAACCATTTCCCGTATTCTCAATAATGACCCTTCAATGAGTGCAAGTGATGAAACTCGTAAAAAAGTAATGCAGGTAGCAGAAGAACTAAATTATGCTGCAACCAAAAGTAAAAAAGGTCGTAACCAGAAAAATGTTTTAAATATTGGCGTGGTTTTTGCTTGTCAGTTTGAATGGCGTAGAGAAAAATTTGAAAAAGCTTGGCTTGAGTGCTTAGATGAAGTATGCTCAAATGCTAAAATATCTTGGATTAAAATAGAAATGGGTGTGTCCCCAGTCCATGAACTAAAGGAAATGGGTTTAGATGGTATTCTGGCAATAGGTGTTTTCCAAGAGCCTCAAATTAATTGGATATTCCATATAAATCAAAATGTCGTTTTTATGGACGCTTCTGCTGATGAAGTTCATTATGATACAGTTGTTATAAATAGCCATGCTGGTATGGCTCAAGCTATTGAGCATTTGATGGAATATGGTCATAAAAATATTGGTTATTTTGGTCCATGTGGTAAGCAGCAGTGCTGGACAAGAAGAATTTTAACAGAAGTTTTACATAATATGTATAATGATGCTATGCGTGTTTATGGTCTAACAGATAAATTATGGACATTGCAAGCAGAAGTTGATGTAGAACAAAGCAAACAAGCTATGATAGATTATATTAAATCTGGCGAAAAACTGCCAACAGCTATAATTGCGGCATCTATGGAAAATGCTCTAGGTGCTATTGAAGCTTTTAAAGAGTGCGAAATTAATATTCCAAATGATATTTCTATTTTAGCTTTTTGTGATATTGATAGGTCTGCATATGTATTAAAAAAGCTTACGATTGTACATATTCAAGAAGAATATATGTGTCGTGCTGCGGTTAGACTGATAAGCGAAAAAATGCCAAATCAGACCGTTCATGGTGTGCGTTGTGCACCTAAAAAAGTTATGATTCCTCCTGTGCTTGACAGTGGTTTAAGTGTTACAGAACCTAGGATTTTATAAAATTTAATGCCCACCGATTTCGGTGGGCATATTTTTTTAAATATTAGCTCTGATAATTTCGCCGATTTCTTTTGTAGAAAGAGCTTTTTCGCCCTTTGTAGCGATATCAGCAGTTCTGTGACCATCATTTAGAGCTTTTTCAACTGCATTTTCGATTGCATTAGCTTCATCAGTTAAGCCAAATGAATATCTAAGCATCATTGCACATGAAAGAATTGTTGCAATAGGGTTTGCAATACCTTTACCAGCGATATCTGGAGCAGAACCATGAATTGGTTCATACATACCACGACCGCTTTCATTTAATGATGCACTTGGTAACATACCAATAGAACCAGTAATCATAGATGCTTCATCGGAAAGAATATCACCAAATAAATTACCTGTAACAATTACATCAAACTGAGCAGGATTGCGAACAAGCTGCATAGCTGCATTATCTACATACATATGTTCAAGTGCAACATCTGGATATTCTTCAGCAATACGGGTTACAATTTCACGCCATACACGAGAGGTTTCAAGCACATTAGCCTTATCAACAGATGTAACTTTCTTAGAGCGTACACGAGCCATTTCAAAGGCACGACGTGCAATGCGTTCTACTTCATAAACAGAGTAGTTCATATCATCATAACCGACAACGCCCCAATTATTTGTGCTTTCACGTCTGCCATGCTCGCCGAAATAAACATCACCAGTAAGTTCGCGACATACAACAATATCAAAACCATCACCAATGATTTCAGGTTTGATAGGGCAAGCATCAGCTAATGCTTTGTACATCATAGCAGGGCGAATATTTGCAAATAAACCAAGAGCAGCTCTTAAACCTAAAAGGGCTTTTTCTGGACGCTTTTCAGATGGTTGATTATCCCACTTAGGGCCACCAACAGCACCAAGAAGTACAGAGTCAGCATTTTTACAAATTTCGATTGTTTCCTCAGTTAGTGGAATACCATTTGCATCAATAGAACAGCCACCAGCTAAAACTTCATTATAATTAAAGGTATGACCGAATTTTTCACCGATTTTATCAAGCACAAGCATAGCTTCAGTTACAATTTCAGGGCCTACACCGTCACCTTTAACAACAGCAATATTATAATTCATTTTATTAAAATCCTCTTTTCTTTAAGCTCTTTAACAGTCCACCATCAGCAATAATGCTTTGAATAAATGGAGGGAAAGCAGCAGCTTGATATTGTTCATTCTTTGTTTTATTTGTGATAATACCAGTGTCAAAATCAACAGAAACAATATCACCAGCTTCAATAGCGTTTGCAGCAGCTTCACATTCAAGGATTGGCAAACCGATATTGATAGCATTACGATAGAAAATACGAGCAAAAGAAGACGCAATTACACAAGAAACATTATTTTCCTTGATAACCAGTGGAGCATGTTCACGAGAAGAACCACAACCAAAGTTACGGGTAGCAACAATAATATCACCATCATTAACTTTTTTTACAAAATCAGCGTCAATATCTTCCATTGCGTGACTGGAAAGCTCTTTTACATCAGCAATATTTAAGTAACGTGCAGGAATGATAACATCAGTGTCTACATTATCACCATATTTAAAAACAGAACCTTTTACAACCATTTTATTAAAAACCTCCCATTAGTCTAAATCTTCTGGTGAGCAGATATAACCCTTAACAGCACTTGCAGCAGCAACAGCAGGGCTGGAAAGATAAATTTCACTTGTGATATGTCCCATACGACCAACAAAGTTACGGTTAGTAGTGGAAATAGAGCGTTCACCCTCAGCCAAAATACCCATATGACCGCCTAGGCATGGACCACAAGTAGGAGTGGAAACAATAGCACCAGCTTCAATGAAAATCTTTGCAAGACCTTCTTCAATACACTGTAAATAAACCTCTTGTGTTGCAGGAATGACAATAGTTCTTACATCTCTTGCAACATGTCTACCCTTTAAAATTTCAGCAGCAATACGCATATCTTCAATTCTACCGTTTGTACATGAACCAATTACAGCCTGCTGTACTTCAATTTTATCCAGTTCATCAGTTGTCTTTGTGTTTTCAGGCAGATGAGGGCAAGCAACAGTTGGACGAAGTGCAGAAAGGTCGATTTCATAAGTAGCAGTGTATTCTGCATCTGCATCAGCTTCAAAAACTGTAATTTCACGATTTACACGGTTTTTAATATATTCCATTGTCTTTTCATCAACAGGGAAAATACCGTTTTTTGCACCAGCTTCAATAGCCATATTACAAATTGTAAAACGGTCGTCCATGGAAAGCTCGCTTACACCTTCACCAGTAAACTCCATTGATTGATATAAAGCACCATCAACACCAATTTTACCAATAATATGTAAAATTACATCTTTACCAGAAATCCAAGGAGCTTTTTTACCCTTTAATACAAACTTGATAGCACTTGGAACTTTAAACCAAGCTTTACCAGTAGCCATACCAGCGGCAAGGTCAGTAGAGCCTACACCTGTGGAAAATGCACCTAGTGCACCATAAGTACAAGTGTGAGAGTCAGCACCGATAATTAGTTCACCTGGAGCAGTTAAGCCTTTTTCTGGCAAAAGTGCATGTTCAACACCCATATCACCAACATCATAGAAGTTTACAATGTCATGTTTTCTCGAGAAATCACGACAAACTTTACACTGTTGGGCAGATTTAATATCCTTATTAGGTGCAAAGTGGTCCATAACAAGTGCGATTTTGGTGCGGTCAAAAACCTTTTCAAAACCAGCCTTTTCCATTTCACGAATGGCAACAGGACCTGTAATATCATTTGCAAGAGTTAGGTCAAGATTTGCTTCAATTAGCTGACCTGCGACTACGCTTTCTAATCCAGCATGATGAGCAAGGATTTTTTGACTCATTGTCATTCCCATTTTACTAATTCCTCCAATTTATTCCATGAAAAATTTATTGATACCATTTATATAAGATTTAATTGATGCCTCCACAATATCAGTAGATACACCACGACCTGTTACAAGTTCGCTGCCATCAATAGAGATTTTAACGATTGCCTCAGCTTGAGCGTCATCACCATCAGTCATAGATTTTAGTGAGTAATCTTCAAGTTCAATTTCACGGCCTACAATTTTATTAATAGCCTTAAATGCTGCCTCTATTGGACCGCTAGATGCTGCAACACGTTCAAATGTTTCATCACCCTTTTTAACCTTAATAACAGCGGTAGAGGTGATAGCATTACCAGAGTTAATAACAAAATTAACAAGTGTATAGCGTTCTGTGCCAGAAACAGGAGCAACACCAATGATAGCTTCAAGGTCTCTATCCTTGATGGTCTTTTTCTTATCAGCAAGAATTTTGAATTTCTCAAATGCTTTATCCAGCTTTTCCTTGTCTAATGTATAACCAAGCTCACGCAGACGGTCTTCAAATGCATGACGACCAGAATGTTTACCAAGAACGATTGCATTCTTAGGAATACCAACAGATTCTGGAGTCATAATCTCATAAGTTTCCTTGTTATTAAGCACACCATGCTGATGAATACCAGACTCATGTGCAAATGCATTAGCACCAACAATAGGTTTTGTAGGAGCAACAGGAACACCTGTGATAGTTTGTATCATACGGCTTGCACGATAAATCTGAGTTGTTTCAATATTACAATCAACATCAAAGTAGTTTTTGCGTGTGTTAAGTGCCATTACACATTCTTCCATAGATGCGTTACCAGCACGTTCACCAATACCATTTATTGTACATTCAATCTGACCGATACCAGCTTCAACACCAGCTAGAGAGTTTGCAACAGCCATACCTAAATCATTATGACAGTGACAAGATAGAATTACATTTTCAATGCCTTCTGTATGCTCACGAATATAACGAACACGAGCAGCATATTCTTCTGGAACCATATAACCAACTGTATCTGGTATATTCAGTGTTGTAGCACCAGCTTTAATAGCGGTTTCAAAGCTACGACACAGGAAATCTAAATCAGAACGACAAGCGTCTTCTGCTGAAAACTCGATATCAGGACAGTATTTCTTTGCATATGCAACATTATATGCAATGGACTCTAATACCTGCTCAGGTGTCATTTTTAGTTTATATTGCATATGTAGTGGAGAAGTTGCTAAGAAAACATGAATTCTTGATGAATTTGCATTTTTAATAGCATTCCAAGCAGCGTCAATATCTTTTTCCGCACAACGAGCCAGAGAACAAATAGTGGAGTCCTTAACTATATCAGCAATAGCAGAGATTGCAGCCGCATCACCAGGAGAAGCGATAGCAAAACCAGCTTCAATAATATCAACTTTTAAAGCTTCAAGCTGACGAGCAACTTCAAGTTTTTCATTTAAGTTCATGCTGCAACCAGGGGATTGCTCGCCATCACGTAAGGTAGTGTCAAAAATACGAATAGTTCTTCCCATAACTTAATTCCTCCAAAAAAATCAAGGTTTTTTATTTTTTAGTGTAAAAAAAGCCCCGTCTCTTAAATCTAAGAGACGAAGCTACAAACTCCGCGTTACCACTCTCGTTGCTGTAAACTTACAGCCTCTCAGCGTGTATCAAACAATACACTTCTCTATAACGGGAGAACCCGACCTAGCTTAATAAGAAAACCGTTCAGCAGGCAGCTCACTGGGGAGTTTCATGAGTGTCCAACACTGTCTCGCACCAAACGACAGTTCTCTGAAGATATTCACTGCATTACTTTACCAGTTCATCACATTTAACGAATACTATATACAGTCTAGCGAAATTTTTCCAGACTGTCAAGTGCAAACTGAAAATTTTTATTATTTATCTTTACTTGAATAGTTAGATAAAATGGTCTATAATTTAAAAGATTAAAACTAAGGAGGGTTATATGCAACAGATTTTGACAGTTGATTATGAAATTTTGTACTTTATTTGTCACTATTTTAGAAATGATTTTTTAAATCCGATTATGCTTTTTATTACACACCTTGGAGATGGTGGGGCTATTTGGATTTTTATAGCACTTATCTTTTTATTAAAAAAACAAACAAGAATTTTTGGTATAAGTATGCTTATATCACTTCTTGCAGGTCTTATAATAGGTAATATGATAATGAAACCGTTTTTCGCAAGACCTAGACCATTTAAAACTTATGCAGATATTATAAACCTTATAAATCAAGGTGGATATTCTTTCCCATCTGGTCATTCATTATCATCATTTACAGCAGCAACCAGTTTTTATTTATGTGCTAAATATAAAAATATAAAACTAAATTTCGCAAGAGTATTTTTAGTGCTTGCTACACTGATTGCATTATCCAGACTTTATGTATGTGTACACTATCCGACAGATGTGCTTTGTGGAAGCTTGATAGGCATAATTATAGCTGTCATAGTGGTTAAAATTATTATAAAGAAATTTCCCAATATCTAAGGAGTAAAGATAGATGAAAAATAAATATGCCCGATTGCTTGGAAATACAATGATTTTTGCAATCGGTACTTTTAGCTCTAAAGTGTTAGTATTTTTTATGATGAGATACTACACAGCGGTATTAGATACAGCCGATTTTGGTATAAGTGACCTTATAACACAATCAGCAAATGTGCTTATACCAATAGCAACAGTAAGTATAACATCAGGTATTATTCGATTTGGTTTAATAAGAAGTAATGATAAAAGACAAATATTTTCAATAGGTGTTGTAACAGTTTTTTGTGGATATGCGTTTTTACTTGTTTTATATCCACTTTTAAAACAAATAGATACATTTGCACCTTATCTGTTTTTAATTTATTTGTATGTGCTTACATCATCACTTCAGCAAGTGTGTCATCAGTTTGTAAGAGCAAAAGGGCATGTAAGACTTTATGCACTTGATGGAATATTCAGAACAGTTTGCACTATTTTATTTAATGTACTGTTTTTAAGCGGGTTTAAACTTGGTATAATGGGTTATGTACTCAGTATAATAGTAGCAGATGTATTATCTATTATAGGATTAAGTTTAATTGATGAACTACCAAAATATTTTAGTTTAAAAGCGTTAAATCCAGTTATGGCAAGGGCAATGCTTAGATATTCAGTACCACTTATTTTAGCTACTGAATGTAATTGGATAATAAGCATGTCAGATAGATTTTTTATTGAAAATATGCGTTCAGCTCATGAGCTGGGACTTTATGCAGTATCTGCCCGAATACCAACTATAATGATTTTAGTATCAAGCATTTTTATAGAGGCTTGGCAAATATCCACTATAAATGACAGCAGCAGAAAAGAACAAGAGGATTTCTTTACAAAAGTAGGTAATGTATATCAGGCACTTGTTTTTATGCTTATTTCTGGAATAATTTTGTTTTCAAAAGTGTTTGTAGCTATATTTGCAGACCCATCATATTATGATGCTTGGAAATATATACCGCTTCTTGTTATTGGCTCAGGCTTTGCTTGTCTATCCAATTTTATGAACAGTATTTATACACTTGAGAAAAAAAGCACATATTCTATGGCTACAGTTGTACTTGGTGCTGTAATGAATGTTGTGTTAAATATTTTGCTTATTCCAAATTATGGTGCAAATGGTGCTGCGTTTGCAACTGCTATAAGCTATGTGGCTATGTTTTTAATTCGTGCAATTCATAGCAGAAAATATATAAACATAAAATGGAAATACGCAAGATTTATTGTATCAAGCTTTGTTTTAGTTTTACAATGTTATTTTATGCTACAAGAGGTTATGTTTTGGATACCAATACAAATCTTGCTTTGTGCAGTTATAATTGTACTGAATGGTGATGACTTAATCAGTGCATTTAATAAGCTATTTAGTAAGTTTTTATATAAGATGGCAAACAAAACATGAGAAATATATATGTATTTGCTTTAAATATAAATGAAGTATGTGATAATGATATAAATTTACTGCATAAAAAACAGCAAGAAAGAATTAAAAATATAAAAAACGAAAGAGCAAGAAAACAAGCACTTGCTGCGGAATTACTTGTTTTTTATAGCGTAAAAAAGTTAAGACCTAAAAATATACCTATTCCACCATTAAGAGCGGCAGGGGAATTTGGTAAACCATATTTTACAGAAAACAACGATTTTAAATTCAATATATCACATAGTGGAGATTGGGCAGTAATTGCTGTTTCTGATTGTGAAATAGGAATAGATATTGAAAAAATAGGTAAACTTAGAACAAATGTTGCAAAAAGAATACTTCATGAAAAGGAAAAACAAGAATTTTTTGCATTAAATGTAAATGAGCAGAGAATAAAATTCTATGATTATTGGGTGTTAAAAGAAAGTATTGTAAAAGCTACGGGTAGGGGAATGAATGATTCATTTTCAGATATATGCATAAAGTTTGTTGATAAAATAACACCTCAAATAGATGAAAAACAATTAAAGCTATTTTTATTACCATTTGAAAATGAATATAAAATCGGAATATGTATATTTACAAAAGAAAAATATAAAATTTTCACAAAGATACTTTCTTATTGTGAAATAATAGTGTACAATTATACTGTAAAATAGTTGGAAACAAACTGGGATATAGGAGAGTATTATGTTCAAGTTTTTGATGAAGAAATTTTCCAAGAATACAGAGGAAATCGAAGAAGTTGAAGAAGTCAAGCAGGATAATAAAAACGAATATGAAGATTATATAGATGTTGTTTGTCAAATTATGACCGAAGATAATAAGTTATTATTTGTAGGTCAAATAGATGATTTTGACGCTTCAACAGAACAGCTTAAAATAAATCCTTATAGAAAGGAAGAAACACCAAAAGGTGTTTCATATGATACCCCAGTTAAGATAAATATGAAATACAAGGGTAATATAATTATAGTTCACGGTGAAATAGCTGTTCAATCAAACGCTTACTGGCGTATTAAAATAGGTGATAAAATAGAATTTAGAGAGCAGCGGGAAAATTTTCGTCAAGAAACCCATTGCAAAGGCAATATAATAAAAAGAGCTTTGCCTAATCGAAAAATTGAGTGTGATATACTTAATATTAGTATTAGTGGAATTGCATTTACAAGCACATATATGTTTGCAATTAATGAGCAAATAATAATACAGGATATTAAACTATATGAAGAATGTGAAAGAACATATAAATTCGACTGTGTTGTAAAAAGAAGTTTTAAAGCAGAAGATGATAAAATGTGTTATGGTTGCGAGTTCAAAGAAATTTCTGAAACAGATGAAAGCAATCTTTGTAAAGATGTGCTGTATTTGCAAGCAAAATCAATGAAAAATAACTAATATATTTTTTCCTAACAGCATTTAATCTGTTAGGAAATTTTTTTGTTATAAAACATTCTGTTTTAGTATGTTATTATTCATTAAGTAAATAAATATACCATAAATATTTTATAAGACTTAATAAATATACATTAATTTTACCAGTCATACATTGTTTTTTTAGATTAAATTATTAAAATAATAATACTATAAACAAAAAATAGAAATTAAATTTTTTGTTACTGTAAAAGCCAAAAAATAATAAAAAGTGTTAAAAATATTGATTTAATTTTGCGTTCTTTTTAATTTGCAAAATTTAAAATAAACGTAAATCAACAAAAAAGACAAAATTCCATGCTGCAAGGACAGTATTTTTATGAATTTATATGCAGAATTTTCTTGCATTATCTTTCCAAGGGTGATATAATTTACCCATCAAGCAAAAAGCTTATCCATTGATTAAGCTATATGAAGGGAAGATTTTATAAATGGCACTGAATAATGAATATTTAAAGAGAGTATATGCTGGTTTGCAGCAAAGAAATGCACATGAACCTGAATTTCTTCAGGCAGTTTACGAAGTTTTTGAGTCTCTTGAGCCAGTAGTGGAAGCTCGTCCAGAAATCGAAGCAAATGCTATTATGGAACGTATTGTTGAGCCAGAACGCATTGTAAACTTCCGTGTATCTTGGGTTGATGATGCTGGTAAAGTACAGGTAAATCGTGGCTGGAGAATTCAGTTTAACTCTGCAATCGGTCCTTATAAGGGCGGTCTACGTCTACACCCATCTGTTAACCAGTCTATTATTAAGTTCTTAGGCTTTGAGCAGATTTTCAAAAATAGCTTAACTGGTCTACCAATGGGCGGCGGTAAAGGCGGCTCTGACTTTGACCCAAAGGGTAAGAGCGATAATGAAATTATGAAGTTCTGTCAGTCCTTTATGACCGAATTACAGCGTCATATCGGTGCAGACACCGACGTTCCAGCTGGTGACATCGGTACTGGTGCTCGTGAAATCGGCTATATGTTTGGTCAGTACAAGCGTCTACGCAATGAATTTACTGGTGTTCTAACTGGTAAAGGTCTATCCTATGGCGGTTCTTTAGCTCGTACAGAAGCTACTGGTTACGGTGTATGCTACTTCATGAACGAAATGTTAAAGGATATGGGCACTTCTTTTGAAGGCAAGCGTGTTGTAATCTCTGGTTCTGGTAACGTTGCTATTTATGCTAACCAGAAGGCTACTCAGCTTGGCGGTAAGGTAGTTGCAATGAGCGATTCTAACGGTTATATCGTTGATGAAAATGGTATTGATTACAAGGTAATTCAGGAAATCAAGGAAGTTAAGCGTGCTAGAATTAAGACCTACCTTGACTATGTTCCAACTGCTAAGTATGTAGAAGGTTGTCGTGGTATTTGGTCTGTGGCATGTGATATTGCTCTACCATGTGCAACTCAGAACGAACTTAACGGTGACGAGGCTAAAACTCTTATTGCTAATGGCGTAAAGGCTGTTGCAGAAGGTGCTAATATGCCATCTACTCCAGAAGCTGTTGCTGCATTCCAAGAAGCAGGCGTTGCATTTGGTCCTGCTAAGGCTGCAAATGCAGGCGGTGTTGCTACTTCTGGTCTTGAGATGAGCCAGAACAGCCAACGTCTAAGCTGGACATTTGAAGAAGTTGATGAAAAGCTACATCAGATTATGATTAATATTCATAAGTGCTGTAAAGATGCTGCTGCTCGCTATGGTATGGAAGGCAATCTTGTTGCTGGTGCTAATATCGGTGGCTTTGAAAAGGTTTGTGATGCTATGCTATGGCAGGGTGTTGCATATTAATAATATTTAGTAAAATACTTAAAACCAGAGATTTAATTCTCTGGTTTTATTTTTTTCAAAAGTATTTGTGCAATTTGTATAAAGTACCAAAAAATGGAGAGGATAACATTTTAAAAAAGTGTAAAATACACTAAAAATATTTTATTATCAAGATAAAATATAGTCATTAATGTATAAATGTGTTATAATAAATTAGTATTAAAAATGGTAAAGTGCAACAATGTATAAATGATGTATATAAGTGCTTTTTCATATTTGAGGAGGACTAAAAATGCATTTACAGTGGCAATTTTTTGAGAATCTGAATGAAATCGTATATGTTTCTGAAATTGAAACAGAAAGTCTCGTTTATATGAATGCTCGTTTGCGTAAGGTTTTAGGTATTGATGATAGCAAAGAATATATTGGTAAGAAATGCTATCAAGTACTTCAAGGATTAAGCCGACCTTGTGATTTTTGTACAAATCATTTGCTTAAAGAAAACGAATTTTACGAGTGGACATATAAAAATCCAATACTAAACAGAAGTTATCTTATCAAAGATACAGTTTTTAAATATGAAGGAAAAAAGTATAGACTAGAAATTGCTATTGATATAGACTCTGAAAAAGTTCAATTAAATAGTTATTATTTTGCCAATACTGATGAAATAATTAAAAATTGTATGGAGAATATGAATTCTTCTGCTGACCCAAACGAAACAATAGATAACCTTTTAAAATTCATAGGCGAAAAGTTTTTATGTGAAAGAAGTTATATATTTGAAAGAAATAAAAATAATTGCTTTGATAACACATATGAATGGTGCAAGAAAGGAATACAACCACAAAAAGACTTATTGCAAAATGAACCTGAAGAAACTATATCTTGGTGGCTTGAACTATTTGAAAATAAACAAATTGTTGTAATAGAAGATATTGAGGAAATAAAAGATAAATATCCTTTGGCTTATGCTGCATTGAAGCCTCAAGATATACATTCTTTGGTAACAGGTCCTATATACTCAGGTGATGATATTATAGGATTTATAGGCGTTGATAACCCAGATAGAAAAATGTTAACGATTTTAAAAACGCTTTTAAAACTTGTTGGATATTTTGTGCAACCTATATTCAAACGCAGAGATTTATTAAATGAGCTGGAAACTATAAACTCTCGTGATACGCTAACAGGTGCATTAAATAAAAATGCACTGATGGATTATTGTTCATCTGAAGTTAATAAATATGATAATTTGGGTGTTATATATTGTGATGTTTCTGGGCTTAGAATTATAAATAATGAAAAGGGTTATGATGTAGGAGATAGAGTTATAATGGAGTGCTACGGTCTCATACATAAAACACTTAAAACAGATATGATTTACAGAACTGGTGGAGATGAATTTGTTGTATTCATTCCAAATCTTTGCAAGAAACAATTTAAAAATGTTGCTGATAATCTAAAAAATGTAGTTAAAGTTTCTAAGTCTCATATGCATATTGGTTATTCATGGTCAGACCAAATGCCTATTGATGTGCAAGCACTTATTGTTAAGGCTAATAAGTACATGTTTAAAAATAAACAAGAGCATTATTTTACTACAAAAGTGCTTGAAAAAAATCAATATGATAACAATGAGTTTGAATACCAAAAAACAGAAGAAATTTCTGACAGTACAAGCAAATTTATTAAATTTATTTCTGAAAATAATTTTGACCCAGAGGCATTATTTAACTCTGTAACATTTAGAAATTCATCTTCATACCTTTACTTTGGCGACTTACAGAGCAATAACTTTTATATATCTGATAATATGCGTGATACTTTTGGATTTAAGGACAATATAGTTCCAAATCTTCTTGTTGAGTGGGAAAAGAGAATAAGCACAAAAGAAGACCTTGAATTATATCGTCATGATTTATCTGAAATTATTTCCCAAAAGAAGACCATACATGATTTAAGATACAAAGTAAAGGATTTTGAAGGGAATAATATTTGGATTCGCTGCTGTGGTATAATAAAATGGAATGAAGATAAAACAATACCATTATTCTTTTCTGGTAGAGTATCTTGTCAGGATAAGGATTTTGTAGTTGATGCTATAACAAATTTCCCAAGAGAACATGCTGCAATAGCAAAAATAAATGAGCTTTGCAAAATTTCAGACCATATGTATATTATAGGTTTCTGCCTAAACAACTTTACAGAAATAAATGAAACAAAAGGTCGCTATTTTGGCAATCTTATTTTACAACATATTGCTAATCGCCTATATAATAGATTTAGCAGTCGAGTTTCCTTTTTTAGATTAGATGGTATGAGATTTATGGGTATAGTTTCACCAACATGTAAAGAAACGGTAGATGATATCGTTGAAAAAATGCGTGAAATTATAGAACAAGAATATAGAACTGCTGATATATCAGTCAGACACCCATGTGCATTTGGTGTTTTAAATTACAATGATGAAAATGAAAGTGCTCAAATGGTTCTTGAAAACACAATAACACTTATTTTAGCTGCAAAGACACTGCCAGATGCAAAGTATATAGAACATTCACCTGAAAATGTTCGCAGAATGAAAGAAATGGCAAATATGGCACTGCGTCTTGGTCAAGAGGTTGCTAATAATATGGAAAATTTCCGTATTGTAGTGCAGCCTATTGTAACAGCTAATGGCAATGAGCCAATAAAAGGTGAAGCCCTTCTTAGATGGAAATATGACGGTCAAAATGTTTCACCTGCTGTATTTATTCCTTTGCTTGAAAAAGGTAAAATGATACTTCCAGTTGGCAAATGGGTTTTTGAACAGGTTGTTCGCACTTGTAAGCGTATACTATCATTTGAACCTAGATTTACAATGTCATTTAATGTAAGTTATCTACAAATAATGGACGATGATTTTATTAGATTTGTAGAGCAAACCTTGAAAAAATATCGTATGGACGGTTCACATTTTATTGCAGAACTTACAGAAACACATTTTGATGAAAACCCAGAAAAATTAAAAGAATTTGTTGATGGCTGTAAAAAACTAGGTATACAAATTGCACTAGATGACTTTGGAAACGGATATTCATCGCTTGGGTTATTACTTAAATATCCAGCAACAGTTATAAAACTGGATAAATCGCTTTTAACTGAATTAACAGGTTCAGAAGAAAAAATGTATTTCATTAGTAGTATAGTTTATGCTTGTCACCAATTTGGTAAGACCGTATGTGTTGAAGGCGTGGAAACCGAAGAAGAAGACAGAATAGTTAAAAATACTGGTTGTGATATGATACAAGGTTATTTCCATTATAAGCCAGTTGAGATATCAGAGCTTTATGAAATACTTGCGGAAAGAAATAAATAAAAATTTTTAGTCACATTTATCCCCTATAATCTATATAATAAAAATAGGAGCGTGATGCGGCATGAAGAAAAAACTCTATGGAGCGATTGTCGCAGCATTTGGAATAGGTATCCTAGTCGGTGGTATATTCCCATCAGAGCTATTTCTATGGCTTTGTGGAGTTGCTCTTATAATAACAGGCTTTTTGCTTATAGGTTAAAGGGAGGAAAAGACATATGAAAATTGTTATATGGAAAAGTCCTAAGTATTTGCACGGTTTTTTAAAGCGTATATTCAAAATGTAATAAAAATGATACCGCAAAAGGTGATTTCACCTTTGCGGTATTTTTTTGTAATATTAAAATTAAACACTTCATATATTATAGCAGATGCAGCTTACAAAGGAGGAATTATACAAATGGAGCTGATTAGAAACAGCATTGCCTGCTATGATATTATTCTGGACAAAGTATCAACATATGAGGAGTCAACAGATGCAATAGTGCCTGACACATATCCGGATATAGCAAGAATTGCATATGCAGACGGTGTTATAAATATGAAAGAGGAGTCAGTACAAAATGATAGAATACTGGTTTCAGGTGCGGTAAATACAACTGTTTTATATCAGCCAGAGGGCGAAACAGGTTTAAGACGTTTAGATGTGCCAGTAAGCTTTGCTTATATAGAAGAAGTCCGTGGTTGCAATAGCGAAAGCAAATGCTTTGTTAGATGTACGGTAACAGCCGTAAAAGCTCATGCGGTAAACTCAAGAAAAATGAGCGTTACAGTTAAATTATGTTTTGAAATTACAGCTTATCAGCAAAGTGAGCTTTGCTATACACAAAGTATACAGCCAGCAAATGAACAACTAGAGGTTTTATACCAAACCGAAGATATAAATTTACTTAAAAAAGTGAAAAACTGTGAATTTACCATTTTAGATGATTTAGAATGGAAACACAGTGAAGATTTAGAGCTTTTACATACAGATTGTATGTTAAAACAAACAGAAGCACGTTCCAATAATGGTCGTTTATTGCTTCGTGGTGAAGCCTTAATGCAAATGCTTATGAGAGATGATACAGGTGCAATAGAGCAAGTGACAAAAACTGTACCATTTACTCAAATGCTTGATATAGATGGAATTTTAGAGGGTGAAAAAGTAGAAGTAAGACTTGCGGTATGTAGTCTGGATTGTGTTTTAGCACCAGATGATATGTTATCAATAGGTATAGGTGTTAGAGGAATTGTGCTCACAGATGAAATGAATACAGTGCAAACAATTCGTGATTTATATGAAAGACATCATGAGCTTGGAGTTCAAATAAAACAGCTCCCAATACAAACATGTAAGCTTGGTGAAAGATTTTCGGCTGATAGCTCGGAAACTATGCCAATAGGCATGAAAGTTATGCAGTATTTAAGTGGTAAGGCTGTATGCACAGGTATTCAAATGGAGTCGCCAGAACAAGCCAGAATTAAGGCAGAAGTAGATGTTTTATATCTTGATGAGGAAAATAGCCTTTTTCAAACACATAGAATTGTACATTTTCCAGTTAAACTTTCAAATAGTGATGGAGTTTCTCCAAGTGATATACAAATGCAGTTAACATTGAACCCATCAAGCGAGGATAGCATAAATTTATATGGGGTTGCAAATGGCGTTTATTGTGGAAGAAAAAATAAAACAATACAAGATATAACAGCGGTTAATTTGGGTGAAAAGCGTGAAAAATCTATGCCAGATGTCACACTTGTTTTACGTAGAGTAGATGAGGGTGAGCAACTTTGGGATATTGCAAGGCAATATGCAACCACAATGTCAGCTATAAAAAGTGCAAATAATTTACCAGAGGATACAAAGGCATTAAAAGAACAAATGTTACTTATTCCACTTGAGCAGTAATGAGGAGAGAAAATTATGGAGCAAAAAGCATTATATAAAGAAATCAGCACTCGCACAGGTGGTGATGTATATATCGGGGTGGTAGGCCCTGTTAGAACAGGTAAATCGACTTTTATTAAACGCTTTATGGAAACAATGGTAATTCCAAACATAGAAAATGTATATAAGCGTGAAAGAGCAAAAGATGAATTACCACAATCAGCATCAGGCAGAACAATTATGACAGCCGAGCCTAAATTTATACCAGAAGAAGCGGCAGAGGTTTCAACTGCTGAGGGCGGTTTTTGTAGAGTGCGTCTTGTAGATTGTGTTGGCTATCTTGTAGACGGTGCTTTGGGCAGCATGGAGGACGATTTGCCTAGAATGGTTTCAACCCCTTGGGACGAGTCACCAATCACAATGAGCCAAGCGGCAGAAATCGGCACAAGGAAAGTCATAGAGGAACATTCTACAATAGGCTTAGTTATTACAACCGATGGTACATTTTCCGAAATTCCAAGAGAAAGTTATATACCAGCGGAAGATAGAGTTATAGAAGAATTAAAACAAATAGGCAAACCATTTTTGACACTGATAAATTCAGCTATTCCCGATGGTGAGGCTGCTTTAAATGTACAAAAAGAGCTGCGTGAAAAACATGGTATAGAGGCGTTACCTGTAAACTGTCAAACGCTTTCTGCAAATGACGTTTCCAATATTTTAGCAGGTGTGCTGTATGAGTTTCCTGTGCAAGAAATTGCTG
The DNA here is from genome assembly GCA_017886875.1 of Butyricicoccus sp. Taxonomy (GTDB): domain Bacteria; phylum Bacillota; class Clostridia; order Oscillospirales; family Butyricicoccaceae; genus Butyricicoccus_B. The sequence goes on from JAGHIZ010000036.1 coordinate 26,349, forward strand.
TTGAACTTCCTAGATTTATTGGTGTACTCCCAGCAGGGCATAATGTGCGTGAAGCTGTCTATGGAGATATTAGAGAAGCTGCAATAAAAGTACAAAAAATGCGAGATATGCAACAAACAGTTAGCTTTATTGAGCAAAACCAGTATGTATCTGAAGCTAGAGTGGCTGATATGGATTTGGGAGTTGGCAAGGTAAGATTAAAAATCACATTACCAAGCGAAGTTTTCTATCAGATTGTAGCCGAAAAAACAGGTGTAGATATAAAAGATGATGCTGATTTAATACCACTTTTAAGCCGCCTTGCAGAAACAGAGAGAGAATATCAGCGTATACAGGGTGCATTAGACCAAGCACAAGCGACAGGTTATGGCGTAGTTATGCCACAAGTTAGCGAGCTTTCACTGGAAGCACCAGAGATTATAAAACAAGGTGGTCGATATGGTGTTAGACTATGTGCTTCAGCCACAGCAATACATCTAATTAGAACAGAAATAAAAGCCTCTGTAACTCCACTTGTAGGCACAGAAAAACAATCAGAAGAACTTGTACATTATATGCTTGGTGAGTTTGACGGTGAGCCAGAAAAAATTTGGGAAACAAATATTTTCGGAAAATCGCTCAATGAGCTTGTAAATGAGGAATTAAGTAATAAACTTGCAAGAATGCCAGCAGATGCTAGAGATAAATTTAGAGAAACTCTTGAGAAAATTATAAATGAAAGTACAGGCGGACTTATTTGTATTCTCCTTTAACTGCAAAGGGACTTGATTTTTTTCAAGTCCCTTATTTTTATATTATTAAATTTGCAATTTGAGTGAAAACAAAGCATATAGCAAGACCGCATATAGTTGGGAATGCAATAGCGACTAAAGTCCATTTTAAACTACCTGTTTCTTTGCGTATTGTTAGGCAAGTTGTAGCACAAGGCCAATGCATAAGTGAAAAAAGTATCATATTTATTGCGGTTATAATTGTCCAACCATTATTTATAAGCAGAGTTTTCATAATATTTAAGTCATTTATTTCTGTTAGGCTGCCTTGGGAAAGATATGTCATAAGCATAATTGGTACTACAATTTCATTTGCAGGTATGCCTAGTATAAATGCCATTAAAATTACACCATCTAGCCCTATAAGCCTTGCAAATGGGTCTAAAAATTCGGTACAATAGCTTAAAATAGATATATTATTTATATCTATATTTGCAAAAAGCCATATAATAAGTCCGCTTGGAGCAGCGACTATAACAGCTCTAGCAAGCACAAAAAATGTTCTATCAAAAATAGAGCGAATTATAACTTTACAAATTTGGGGTCTGCGATAAGGCGGAAGTTCAAGTGTAAAAGATGATTGCATTCCCTTTAAAACGGTCATAGAAAGCAATTTAGAGGTTATAAAGGTCATAAATATACCAAATAATATAACTAAAACCAAAATCAAAGCCGATACAAAGGAAGTTTTTAAACCAGCGGTTTGATATACGAAAAACATGGTTATAATAGCGATTATAGTAGGGAAACGACCATTGCAAGGCACAAAATTATTAGTTAATATAGCGATTAAACGTTCTCTTGGTGCTTCAATAATTCTTGCACCTGTTACGCCTACCGCATTACAACCAAATCCCATACACATAGTAAGTGCTTGTTTACCAGAAGCTTTACATTTACTAAAACATCTGTCAAGATTAAAAGCTATTCTTGGTAAATAGCCGAAATCTTCAAGCAGGGTAAAAAGCGGGAAAAATATCGCCATAGGTGGTAGCATTACTGAAACAACCCATGCAAGCACTTTATATACACCAAATAGCAAAGGCTCATAAATAGCAGGTGATATATTAAAATAGATTGCTTTTTCAAGCAAAAAATCTTGAAAAGAGAATAAAAGATTAGATATTAAACTAGATGGATAATTAGCACCCGATATAGTTATCCAAAAAATCATAAGCAAAAATAAAATCATAATAGGAAAGCCAGTTATTTTACTTGTGAATATTTTATCTAATATTCTATCTTTTTTATCATAGTTTGGATTTTTTAGCTCTACAACGCTTTCAGAAATTGTTTCAGCTTTTTTTACAAAGGTTTCGGCTATTATATCTCTTATATGTGATGGCGTATACCCTTGTTTGTCAAGTTCTAGCTTTAATTTATTATATTCATCTAAAAATTTATCGTATATTATATTATTTTTATATTTGTTTTTAATAGCATCTAAAAACAGCTTATCTTGTTGTAAAAGCTTTAAAATAGTAAAACGAAATGGAAGTTCATTTTGTACAAGCTCTTTTGTTATATAAGTCATTTTATCTATTGCATTTTCAATTATTTTTGGATATGAAATAGGCTTTAAATCAAGCCAGTGACTTTTTACCGAGCCTCTAGCCATAAGGCAAACAAGTCTATTTAAACCTTTGCCATCTCTTGCAGTTGTGCCGATTACAGGCACACCTAAAATATCAGAAAGCTTATCTAAATGTACATTTATTTTCTTTTTTTTGGCTTCATCTAGCATATTTACACATAAAACAATTTGAGGACAAATTTCCATTATTTGAAGTACTAAATTTAAGTTTCTCTCTAAACAGGTTGCATCACATACAACAATTACACAGTCAGGTTCAGAAAAATAAAGGAAATCTCTTGCTATTTGCTCTTCGTTTGAGTGTGAGAGCAGCGAATAACAACCGGGTAAATCTACTATTTTAAATCTTAATTTTCCATAGGTTTTAAAACCATGAGCAAGTTCAACAGTTTTTCCTGTCCAGTTGCCAGTATGTTGTTTTAGACCAGTTAAAGCATTAAATATAGTACTTTTACCAACATTTGGATTGCCAGCAAGTGCAATTATTTTATCCATGGGCTCACCTCACCGATGATTATATGCTTTGTATCTTGTTTTCTAAGTGCTATTATTGTTTGGCGTATGCGATAAGCTGAGGGGTCACCTAATGGACTTTTTGCTGTGCAGGTTATCAAAGTGCCTGATATTATACCTAAATCCTCCAGCCTTCTTTTAATATTTAAATTATTATCAATGTAATGTACAATAGCCGATTGATTAGGTTTAAGCTCTGAAAGACGCAAAAAATCACCTCCTAAAAAACAACATATTATAGGTAAATTAAAATTTGCTTTAACTGTGCTATTTCAGTGTATGTAAATTAAAGTAAAAATGTTACATATTAAAGATAATGAAAAAATATTTGCCATAAATAAGTTTATAAATCAACTTAAAAATATTAAAAATTTTACTATACACTAAAATTTTGTTGCAATATTGACAAAAGTTTTAAAAAATATTATTCTTAATATACATTTGAGGAAAAGAAAAAAGAAAACGAAAAATGAGGAGGAAATGAAAATGAATGAGTTTCTTGAAAAAACTTTTCATCTTAAAGAACATAATACAAATGTAAAAACAGAAATCCTCGCCGGAATAACAACATTTATGACAATGGCTTATATTTTGGCAGTAAACCCAACTGTGCTTTCAGCTTCAGGAATGGATTCAGGTGCTATTTTTACAGCAACAGCAATTTCAGCTTGTTTTGCTACTCTTTTAATGGCAGCGTTTTCAAACTATCCATTTGCACTGGCTCCAGGTATGGACTTAATGCGTTTTTTGCATACACAGTTGTATTAAATATGGGATATAGTTGGCAAACTGCTCTTGCAGCTGTATTTGTTGAAGGTATAATTTTTATTGTTTTATCGCTTACAAATGTGCGTGAGGCGATTTTTAACTGTATTCCTCAATCATTAAAATATGGTGTAACTTGTGGTATTGGTTTATTTATAACTTTTATTGGTCTGCAAAACTCAAAACTTGTTGTTGATAGCTCTACTTTAGTTTCCATTTTCCCATTTAAAAAAGCTATTGAAGATGGTAGTATTTATTCACAGGGCATGGGTGCAATTTTAGCATTTATAGGCATTATTTTAACCGTTGTATTGCTTGTTAAAAAAGTTCCGGGTGCAATTTTAATTGGTATACTTGGAACATGGATTTTAGGTATTATTTTTGAAATTGTAGGTATCTATATCCCAAATGCAGAGCTTGGAATGTATTCTGTTTTACCTGATTTTTCTAATGGTATTTCAGTGCCTTCTATAGCACCTACACTTATGAAAATGGATTTTTCAGGGCTTTTAAGCCTTAATTTTGTTACAATAATGCTTTCTTTCCTATTTGTAGATTTATTCGACACACTAGGCACGTTAATTGGTGTTGCCTCTAAGGCAGATATGCTTGATAAAGATGGCAAACTTCCAAGAATAAGAGGTGCATTGCTTGCTGATGCTATTGGCACAACAGCAGGTGCAATGTTAGGAACATCTACTGTTACTACTTTTGTTGAAAGCTCATCTGGTGTAATGCTTGGTGGTAGAACTGGTCTTACATCGGTTACAAGTGCGGTTTTATTTGGTTTATCACTATTTTTATCACCAATATTTCTTGCTATACCATCATTTGCAACTGCACCTGCACTTGTAATTGTAGGTCTGATGATGCTTTCAAGCATAACAAGAATAAACTTTGATGATATGGCAGAAGCTGCTCCAGCGTTTGTGGCACTTATTGCTATGCCATTTATGTATTCTATTTCTGAAGGTATTGCACTTGGTGTTATTTCTTATGTTGTTATAAATGCATCAATAGGTAAAGCTAAAAAAGTACACCCGCTTATGTATGTACTTGCAATAGCCTTTGTTTTGAAGTATATTTTTGTATAAGGTAAAAAAGCCTGTTCGTTTTTTTGCGGACAGGCTTAATATTTAGAAAGGAATTTTAAGGCTATGAAAAAAAAGCTGATTGAAACAGCAAGAGGTATTTCAAAGGCTGATATTATTTTTAAGAATGCAAAAGTTGTAGATGTTTTAACAGCAAGTGTATATGAAGCTGATGTTGCAGTTATAGATGATTTAATTGCAGGTGTGGGCGTGTATACAAATGCAAAAAAAATTATAGATTTAAAAGGAAAATATATTTGTCCAGCATTTATAAACTCACATTGTCATGTTGAGTCATCAATGGCTATGCCATCAGTTTATTGTATAGAAGAGCTTTCTTGGGGAGTTACAACACTTATAACAGACCCACATGAAATAGCTAATGTTTTGGGTATTGAAGGTGTTTCATATATGCTTGAAAACACAAAAGATATGCCAATAAATTACTATGTTCAAGTGCCATCTTGTGTACCTGCAACACTTTTTGAACATTCAGGAAGTAGATTAGATATTTTGGCTATTGCACAAATTGCTCAAATGAATGGTGTACTCGGTATGGGTGAAATGATGAATGTGCCAGCGGTTTTAGGTGCTGATGCTGATGTTTTAGCAAAAATTGATTGGTTTAGAAATAGACCTATAGACGGTCATGCTCCACAGCTTACAGGTCGTGATTTGCAAGGATATATAGCAGCAGGAATAACAACTGACCATGAAGCTACAACTTGGCAGGAGGCAAAAGAAAAACTTCGTTCAGGAATGTGTGTGTTAGTGCGTCAAGGCAGTGCATCACAAAATTTAGAAGCAATTATAGAAGGCGTTATAGCTGAAAATATTGATACTAGTAATATGGCATTTTGTACTGATGATAAGCATTTAGCAGATATCCACAAAGAGGGCACAATACGCTATTGTGTTGTAAAGGCTATTGAAATGGGAATGAACCCATTAAAAGCTATTCAAATGGCTACAATAAATGCAGCTAGAATATATGGTTTAAAACATTTAGGTGCTATAACAGTAGGAAAACAAGCAGATTTTATTGTATGTGATGATATAACTAAGTTTGAAAATTTAGATGTATACTATAAAGGTCAAAAAATAGAAAGAATAGTGCCTAATAAGCCAGAGTGGAATTATAATGTTGACAGCTCGGTTAATATTAAAGATATTAAAATATCTGACCTAAAACTTGCAAAAAAAAAAATATCCAGTTATTAAAATGATTGCTCATGAAATTATAACTGATAAGGAAGAAATATCCCATAATGATGCAATGCTTGCAATGCAAAAAGGCGATATATGTAAAATTGCAGTTGTAGAGCGTCATCATGCAACTGGTAATATAGGTATAGGTCTGATAAGGGGCTATGGGCTTAAAAATGGTGCAGTTGCAACAACGGTTGCACATGACTCACATAATATGATAGTTGTGGGAACAAATGATGAAGATATGCTTTTAGCTATAAATGAGCTTGAAAAGGTGCAGGGTGGTTATACAATAGTTCAAAATGGCAAAGTTATTGATACTTTACCACTTAATATAGCGGGTTTAATGTCAGATTTACCTGCTGAAACTCTAATTAAAAGATTGGACGATTTAACAGCTAAAGCACATGAGGTTGGAGTTTCTAAAGATATTGACCCATTTATAACACTTAGTTTTATGGCTCTTCCTGTAATTCCTAAAATAAGAATAACAGATATGGGTGTATTTGATGTGGAAACCTTTAGCTTTATAAAATAAAGTTAATATACCGTAAATAAAAAGCCACATATTTGTATAAAATTTGCATTTCGCTTGTTTTTTTAAATGGGTTGTGCTATCATAAAAAACGGTTTATATGAAAATGCAAAGGGGTTATTTTTAAATGCAGATTAAGTATACTGTCAGTCCTGATGATTTTGTAGCGTTTAATATGAGTTATATGTATAACAGTCCCATTATGAGAGCAAATATTAGAAACACTAGAATTATAAGTGCTCTTATTGTTTTAATTGGTGGTACTGTGCTTATGCAAGTGCTTGGCAAATTAAATATAATATCTGTTTTGATTTATGTAGCTTTTGCAGCTCTTGTATTTTTTGCACTTCCATACACAATTAAAAAGAAAGTGCGTAAGGGCATTATGAGAATGCTTATGCAACCGCAAAATAGTCATGTTTGCACAGAAAAAGCATTAACTCTTGATGAAAAAGAACTGTCTTTAGTGGGTGGTGGTGAGGATAGCCACTACACTTATGATACTATCGAACGTGTAACAGAAGATGCAGAGCATTATTTTATTTATGTTGGTGCTATGGCAGCTTTAATTGTGCCTTATAGGGCATTTGCAACAGGTGAGGAAAAAGCTGCATTTTATAATATGCTCTGTCAGCGAGTACAGCAGAATGGCGGCAAAATTAAGGCTTAAAATCGTCAGTTTGCTCAGTTGACAAAAAATTAAAATAGGTGTATCATGTTCAACATGAATAGCATAAAAGCGATGATGGAAAAGGGTTATGTTACTATCTTTTCAGAGAGCGGTTGCTAGGCTGCGACAACCGCATGATATAGCATTTTTTGCCCGACCGCTTCCGGAGCTGCATAACCGAAAGTTTTACAGTAAGTTATGCCGTGTCGTTCACGTTACGAACTCCGAGCGGCAGAAATATTTATTTCTGCAAGCAGGGTGGAACCGTGGGACGTTTTATACGCTCTCACCCCTGACACATTTTTTTAGGTTAGGGGCGAGAGCGTTTTTCTTTTGCCCCATCAAACGTCCAAGGAGGAAAAATTTATGTCAGAAGAAAAAAAGTACACTTTTGAAAATCCCGAATACAGAGATATTTACAGACATACTGTATCTCATATTTTAGCTCAGGCCGTTAAGCGTCTTTATCCAGAAGTAAAGCTCGCTATTGGTCCAGCTATTGAAACCGGTTTTTATTATGATTTTGATGCACCTTTCTCTTTCACTCAGGAGCATTTAGATGCTATTGAGGCGGAAATGAAGAAAATCTGTAAGGAAAAACTACCTCTTGAGCGTTTTGAACTGCCAAGACAAGAGGCAATTAAGTTTATGGAAGAAAAAGATGAGCCTTACAAAGTAGAGCTTATCAACGACCTTCCAGAAGATGCAGTTATTTCTTTCTATAAACAGGGCGATTTTACAGACCTTTGTGCAGGCCCTCATCTTGATAGCACTGGCAGAGTTAAAGCTAATGCTTTAAAGCTTACAAGTGCTACTGGTGCTTATTGGCGTGGCGACTCTAACCGCAAGATGTTACAGCGTGTATATGGTACAGCATTCCCTAAAAAAGATGAACTTGATGCATTTTTAACTGCTCAGGCTGAAGCTCGTAAGCGTGACCATAACAAGCTAGGTCGTGAGCTTGAGTATTTTACAACTGTTGATTCTATCGGTCAAGGTCTGCCTGTAATGCTGCCAAAGGGTGCAAGAGTTATTCAGCTTTTACAGCGTTGGGTTGAAGATGAAGAACAAAAGCGTGGCTATTATCTAACAAAAACCCCTATGATGGCAAAGAGTGACCTTTATAAAATCTCTGGTCACTGGGACCATTATCTTGATGGTATGTTTATTATGGGTGACCCACACGACGAAAAGAGCGAATGTTTTGCACTTCGTCCAATGACTTGCCCATTCCAGTACCAAGTATTTTTAAATCGTCAGCGTTCATATCGTGACCTTCCAATGCGTCTTGGTGAAACCTCTACACTTTTCCGTAATGAGGATTCAGGCGAAATGCATGGTTTAATTCGTGTTCGCCAGTTTACTATTTCTGAAGGGCATATAATTTTACGTCCAGACCAGCTTGAAGAAGAATTTAGAAACTGTTTCCAACTTGCTAAGGATATGATGGAAACTCTAGGATTATGGGAAGATTGCTCTTTCCGTTTCTCTCAGTGGGACCCAGCTAACCCATCTAACAAATATGAGGGTGAAGCAGAACAGTGGAATGAAGCTCAAGAGATTATGGGTAATATACTTGACCATCTGGGCATTGATTATGAAATCGGCATTGGTGAAGCTGCATTCTATGGTCCTAAGCTAGATATCCAGATTAAAAATGTATTTGGTAAGGAAGATACACTTATCACAATTCAGATTGATATGCTGCTTGCTAAGAAGTTCGGTATGGAGTATGTTGACAGCGAAGGCAAAAAGGCAACTCCTTATATTATTCACCGTACTTCTATCGGTTGTTATGAGCGTACACTCGCTCTGCTTATTGAAAAATACGCAGGTGCTTTACCAACTTGGATTGCTCCAGAACAGGTTCGTGTAATGCCTATGACCGACCGCAACCGTGATTATGCTGAACAGATTAAAGCTGAACTTGAAAAGAACGGTTTCAGAGTTACTCTTGATGGCAGAAGTGAAAAAATCGGTTATAAAATCCGTGAAGCACAGCTTGAAAAAGTTCCTTATATGCTCATTCTTGGCGATAAGGAAGAAGAAGCTGGCGAGGTTGCTATGCGTGACCGTAAAGATGGTAAGACAACTGTTATGCCTCTATCTGAATTTATTGAAAAGCTCAAATTTGAGGTTGACCATAAATTAAAGTAAGAAAATTAAGAATTATTAAAATTTTGCTCTAAAATGCGTGAATGTTCATCATATTTAAACACTTTTACTTCATATAAATGATTAGGTTCTAATGGGCCAAAGGCGAAACGACCTAAGTTATCAGTATATACTGTTCCTATGGTCGTATCGTTACCTTTGGCACAGCCTGATTTATAAATTGTAATCAGTGCATCTTCAACAGGTTTTCCTATATCATTTAGAACTGTTCCAATAAGTGCGGGACGGTGGTCTGCTTGCAGATGTATAGTTGTTTCAATGCGTTCATGCTCATTAGGTTTTACACAAAAAGAATAATTCATAAAAATAACCTCCATTAAAATATTATTTAAGACATAAGGTGAAAAAATGGCTGATAAGAAAAAACTGGTAAGCGAAATCACAGCTATGGACGTTGATTTTGCACAGTGGTACACTGATATTGTAAAAAAAGCAGAAATGATAGATTATTCTTCTGTTAAGGGCTGTGTAATTATGCGTCCTTATGCACAGGCACTATGGGAGAATATTCAAAAGACACTTGATGGAATGTTTAAGGAAACAGGACATGAAAATGTTGCAATGCCTATCTTTATTCCAGAGTCTCTGCTTTTAAAGGAAGCTGACCATGTAGAAGGCTTTGCTCCTGAGTGTGCATGGGTAACTCATGGCGGTTCAGAAAAACTGGAAGAACGTCTTTGTGTGCGTCCAACTTCTGAAACATTATTCTGTGAACATTATGCAAAGATTGTTCGTTCTTGGCGTGACCTGCCAAAGCTATATAATCAGTGGTGTTCAGTAGTTCGCTGGGAAAAAACTACACGTCCTTTCCTGCGTTCTCGTGAGTTCTGGTGGCAAGAAGGTCATACTGTTCATGCAACAGAAGAAGAAGCTCGTGAAGAAACTATGCGTATGCTAAATATCTATGCGAAATTCTGTGAAGATTACCTTGCAATCCCTGTTTTAAAGGGACAAAAGACCGACAAGGAACGTTTTGCAGGTGCGGTTGAAACTTATACTATTGAGGCTATGATGCATGATGGTAAGGCTTTACAATCTGGTACTAGCCATTATTTTGGTGATGGTTTTGCTCGTGCATTTAATATGCAGTTTAGCGACAAGACCAACACACTTCAGTATATGCATCAAACCTCTTGGGGCGTTTCTACTCGTTTAATCGGTGCTATCATTATGACTCATGGTGATAATGAAGGCTTAGTTCTTCCACCAATAATTGCACCATTCCAGCTTGTAGTTATTCCAGTTGCATCTCACAAGGCTGGTGTTACTGAAAAGGCTCAAGAATTACTTGAGACACTGAAAAAGGCTGGTATTCGTGCTAAAATTGACCTATCTGACAATACTCCAGGCTGGAAGTATGCAGAATATGAAATGAAGGGCTTTCCACTTCGTCTTGAGGTTGGCCCTCGTGATATTGAAAATGGTCAGTGTGTACTTGTTCGTCGTGATACACGTGAAAAAACTTTCGTTAAGTTTGAGGATTTAACAACTGTTGTTCCACAGTTACTTGAGGAAATTCAGACCGCTTTATTTAATAAAGCACTTAAAAACCGTGAAGAGCATACTTATACTGCACATTCTCTTGAAGAAATGAAGGAAATTCTTTCTAAGAATGTTGGTTTTGTTAAATCAATGTGGTGTGGCGATTTAGCTTGTGAGGAGAAAGTTAAGGAAGAAACAGGTATGCCTTCTCGTTGTATGCCTCTTGAGCAAGAGCATTTAGGCGATGTTTGCCCAGTTTGCGGCAAGCCTGCCAAAAAAATGATTGTTTGGGGTATTGCATATTAATTTATTATAGTTTTGACATTTATTGGGGGAAACAAATAAAATGTTTCCCCCTGTTTTTCAATATGGAGATAATGAAATATGAATAAATTATCAAATAGTTTAGGTGTAGTAGATGATTTAGAGCTTGAAAATGTAGTTCCAAAAAGCATATGGGATAAGATAAGCGAATTTACATCAACATGGATTGGTGGAATTATTGTAACAATCGTATTTATTGCTATTGTTATTGCTTTAGCTTTATTTTTGGTACGTGTTATAAATCATGCATTTAAGAAAACAGTTGATAGAATGATTGCTGAAAAAAACCCTGCGGCGACTGCCTTTGCATATTTAAGATATTTGGCACTTGCAGGTATATATTTTGCAGCGATTGCAATTATAGTTAGTAATATACCACTTCTTGCATCTGGTATGAATAAGCTTTTTGCAGCAGGTGGTGTACTTGCGGTTGTAGTTGGTCTTGCATCTCAACAAGCAATGGGTTCAATGGTAAGCGGTGCTATGATTTTAGCATTTAAACCATTTGTAATAGGTGATGTTATAAATGTTGTGTCTAATAATGTTATGGGTACGGTAGAAGAAATAACACTTCGTCATACCATTATACGAACAGTTGAGAATAAACGTGTCATAATTCCAAATGATGCTATGAATAGTGCAATAATTGAAAATGCAAACTATGCAGAAACTAAAGTTTGTTTAATGCTTGATATTGGTATCACTTATGAATCTGATATCAGCCATGCAATGCAAATTATGCGTGAGGAAATTATAAATCACCCTACTTATTATGATAATCGCACAGAGGAAGATATAAAAAATGGTGCACCAGCGGTTGTTGTAAGAGTTCAAGAGCTTGCTGACTCTGCTGTTATTATTCGTGCTCAACTTTGGGCAAAAGATAATACAACAGCGTTCCCTATGAGAAGTGATTTACTAAAATCAATTAAGGAACGCTGTGAAAGTGAGGGTGTAGATATAGCATATCCACATCTTGTTGTTATGAATAAGATTAGTTAAATAAAAAAATGGTCTGGAGAAAACTCCAGACCATAATTTTTGTGTTTAGAAAACCACCGGCTATGCCGGTGGTTCAGAAAAAGCTTTAGCGATAAGTATATAAAAAAACTCCTTTTGTTGATATAATGATGTTGCGGTCTGGCAACTGCAACAAACAACAAAA
>JAGHIZ010000116.1 GCA_017886875.1 Butyricicoccus sp.
GTTTTCTAAAATTATGAGAAGTAAACTGAACTCCTCTGTCAGTATGAAATAAAATACCATTAGAAGCTTTCCTAGCTTTAACAGCAGATTGTAAAGTTTTAATAGCTAAATCTGTGTTAATACGATTAGAAATGTTATAAGCAATAACTTTTCTAGCATATAAATCTATGATAGCACAGATATAGCTAAAACGCTGACCAACTTTAACATAAGTAAAATCACAAACCCAAACTTGATTTGGAGCAGTAACATTAAAATTTTGAGCTAATTTATTTTCAAGAGTTAGGTTTTCAGCATTGTTATGTTTAAATTTAGGAGGTTTTACAGTACTCATTTTAGGAAGATTCATTTCTTTCATCAGACGATACACTCGACCAGTACTGACGAATAAGCAATATTCATTTTGAAGACAGATTTTAATTTTATTTATACCTAAACGTTCCTCAAAATATTTATATTTTAGCTTATGACTTAACGATTATACTTGGAAATTTACTTGATAATGCTGTTACAGCTGTTTTAAAATCAGAAGATAAAAAACTTGATTTGATAATGAGTTGTAATATGGGAAATTTAATCATTTTAATAGATAATTCTTTTAATGGCGATTTAATAATAGAAAATAATAAATTTAAAACAACAAAACCTTTTAAATATGGTCATGGTATGGGATTTAACAATATATCAAAGGTTTTAGAAAATTATGGTGGTGAAATAAGAATAGAACACACAAATAATACTTTTTCGGTAGCTGTTATAATTCCATATGAAGATTATAAACAGGAATAGAGTTATGTTCTATTCCTGTTTTTTCATCACTTGTTCCCTTAATTCAATCACTTATTCCAAAAGTTCGCACAAAAATTAAAAAAAGGTTATAATAGGCACGTGGTTAGTTAAATTTTAGGGAGGAATATCCAATGAAAAAGAAACAAAAGTTATTATATCTATTAGGAAGTGTGGTTGGCTCGTTTGCATTGATGATAACATCACTGAATGTAAACACCACTTGTATGTTTATTGCACATCAACCTAAATTACCAAATTCAGCAAAAGAACTTCGTAAATTCTAATGTTTTCTACACAAATTGAACGACTTGCAGATGTAATAATTGAAAACAAGTTGAGTAAAACAAATGATAGAGAAATTATTATTTATGGACTAACCACAGGAATAGAAATAATATTTAATATTTTCACTACTATGATTTTAGGCTTTATTTTTGGGTTAGTTTTTGAAAGCCTAGTTTTCTTAATAGCGTTTTCAATGATAAGGACATATGCAGGTGGTTATCATTGTGTAAAAGCTATAAATTGTTATCTTTTTTCAAGCACAATTGTGATTTTAGTATTATCAATAGTTAAATTTACGCCAGATAAATATGTATTTATTA
>JAGHIZ010000037.1 GCA_017886875.1 Butyricicoccus sp.
AGTTTCATATCTTCATCAATAACTTCCAACGCACAAAGCAGATAATAACTTGAGTCATCAGCAAATGCTAAACGGTTTGCTCGGTCATTTATTAAACCATATTTTCCAGTGAAATCATCATATAGTTTATTTAATTCTTTTTGTTTATCCTTAATTTCGCTATCTGATGAAGTATAGTCCATTTGTAAACCTATCAAATCTTGAACTGTATCACGAAGTTTTACCAAACCTTTAACACGAGCCTCAGCGGTTGCATTTAATTCTGGTCGTAACATTATGCTATTTTCACGAAAATACACTTCATTGTTAACAATAGTATAAGAATAATTTTTAACATTTGGGTCAGCAGGAATGGATTTATCTATTGTTTCACTAATTTCGGTAAACTCTACTTCTTTATAACTGCCTTTAATATACTTTATAGCATTGTTTAGTTGGTCAGATAGCTCTGTACCATCAATAGGCGAAACCGTATAATCCATACCATGTGCTGTACTTTGCTGTTCATTTGTACCTAATATCATTTGAGGATTATGGGTAAAGTAACTGTTTATAGTAAAACCGTCCTCTGTTTGTGCAGTCTGAGTCCAATCAGGTGCAATATCAATAGGACGGTCACGTTTTTGTAGGAAAATAATATCAGATACTACTTCTGTGCCAGCATTTGCTTTAAAAGCATTGTTTGGCAAACGAATAGCACCTAAAAGTTCAGCTCGTTGTGCTATATATCGACGTACAGTGCTATCTTTTGCGTCCATTGTATAACGACTTGTAACAAACGCAATTATGCCACCAGAACGTATTTGGTCAAGAGATTTTGCAAAAAAGTAGTTATGAATATTAAATCCTAATTTATTATAGGCTTTATCATTAACTTGATACTGACCGAAAGGCACATTACCAATAGCTAAATCATAAAAATCTCTGTGGTCAGTTGTTTCAAAACCTGCAACTGTAATATCTGCTTTTGGATAAAGTTGCTTTGCTATACGTCCAGTTATGCTGTCCAGTTCAATACCATATAGTTTGCTATCACTCATTTGCTCAGGGAGCATACCAAAGAAATTGCCAACTCCACAAGATGGTTCTAATATATTTCCGCTTTTAAATCCCATATTATCCAAAGTATCATAAATTGCTTTAATAATTGTTGGACTGGTATAATGAGCATTTAATGTTGAAGCTCTTGCAGCATTGTATTCATCAGTAGATAAAATGGTTTTAAGTTCATTATATTCGTTTGACCATGACTCTTTTGTATCGTCAAAAGCATCAGAAAGACCACCCCAACCCACATATTTAGATAAAATTTCTTGTTCTTCCTTTGTTGCAAAGCGATTTTCACTTTCAATGGTCTGCAAAGTGTGAATAGCATCTATATTTGCTTTAAATTTTGCTTTTGCACCGCCTTCACCAATGTGAAAATCCGTAATATGAAAGTTTTCTGCAATATTATCTGTCAGTATTGGCTCTAAAACTTGTATGTGTTCAGGCTGATTTTCAAGATAACGACGCATTGTTTCTATATTTTCTATACGAAAAATAGGAAAACCTGTACTTTGAGCAAATGTAATATCACGAAGTTCAACTTTATCGTTCTCTAAATTAATACTTTCAACTTGAAACACACGATTTTCAAGAGTTAATGTTGTTTCACCTACAATCAAATGTTTATTTATAAAATCTTCATTTGAAAGCTCAGTTTGTACTGTTTGTTCTTGCTTTTCGGATTTTTCTTCTTTATATATTTCCTTACTTCTTAGCTTATCAATTCGTTTAGATACCTTTTCCCAAGTTAAAGTTATATCTTCACAATTCTTTTTTTGATATTTTATACCCTTATAATCATGGTTTTCACCACTGCCAGAAGCACCAGAAAGAGCAGGAGAACGACCGCCTGTGCCATATTCATTTTTTAAAAACTCTGTCTTTTCTTTGCTGTCGTGATTTTGTGTGAAAAACTCATATATTCGCTTTTTACCGTCTGAAAAACCACTTCCACCAGATAATGAAACATCTATTTCATCATCAGTTATAAACTGTTTTACATTTTCAATTTCAGTCATATCAGTTGTAAATTGCTTTCGTGGTAAATCTAAATCCTTAATAGCAGAAAGAATATCATCAGTTTTATGATAATGAAACCTTAAAATATCTGGATTTTGCTTATAAGCAGATAAAAACTGCTCATATTCTGCTTTTAAAACACTTCTAAAACTGCTATCTTTTAATTTTTCAGCAAGATTTTCTGTCGCACTTGGAAAATTAGATAGATTTATATTTGAAATAGAAGATAATATTTCAGTTTTTTTAATATCATCATTCAAATCATGATATAAATACCATAATTTTTGTGCTAACTCGGTTCTTTCAAAACTTTCACTTTCGGCAAGCTCAACATTAGTTGCATAATTACCACTTTCAAGCAGTTCTGCAATGCGTTCACTAACAATTTGCCATGAGATAACCTGTGCAGATTTATCATATCTAGCTGAGTTAGTATGGGATAGGTGAATACCATCTTCAGCATACCAAACAGTAATTTTTCCGCTGTCAGTTATGAAACCATTACCGCCATGATATACAGTTTTAAGTAAGTCTGGAATATCTGGCTTTTGTTTTTCAAAAGCTGAAACTACAATTTTACGAAGATTATCTGTATTTCCGCCAACTCTTAATACATTATCAATATCTTTTTGAGTAAAAGAAAAAGCAGAGAACACTAAATTCTCTGCTTCATCAATTATTTGAATTTGTTCTTGCTCTGATGGGAAAAGGCTTAACTGTAAATCAGTTCTTTCAGAATTATTTCCTCCGCTTGAGCTTTGCAGTTGTTCATCAAGCCCACCCACTCCATTGGATTGCTCGCTTTCAGTTGTTCTGTTACTCCTGCTGCTTTGGCTAGTTCTGGTATCATCTGTTCCAATCTGCGGTTGGCTGTTTCGTCGATTTCCCACAGATGCGGAAACAATTTCTCTGTTAAAATCAGGTGATTGTATAACATCGATTTGTTTTCCTTGAGAAAAGTTCTCCTCATTCTTCCGTATTTGCCCAGTGGTTTGCATTCTGTCACTGTCAGTTCGATGTTTGGAATTAAATAATCGCCCACCTGTTTGTATTCTAGTTCTTTCATCATGATTTTTGCTCCTTTCTAATTGCTGCTCGTAATTTCGGATAGTAACTTCAATTTCACGAAATATTTGTGAAGATATTTCACTAACTGCTGTTCCTAGATAATTTGCAGTTTGACTTGTGTTGAAATCAAAGATATTTTTGAAATCTTCAAACTCAAAATAATCATCTGGATTGTCTGTTAGGCGAGAATAAAGCATATATGTTATGCTTACTGTCGCTGCTTTTTTGAAAGCTACTTCTATGTTGTATTCATCATACTCCATTAAAAAACTTTCATCAAGGATATGAAAAAAC
>JAGHIZ010000117.1 GCA_017886875.1 Butyricicoccus sp.
AAAGTAAGGTTATCTCGTGCTAATATTGGTGCAAAAGAAAGGGCTGAGGAGGCTAAAAAGCAATTTTTAAGTCTTGCGAAACAAATTCCAGATGAAAATAAGCGAGAAGTTATAAATTTAATGAAAAAATATGAAGTAGAGCATGGAAGATACATTTCAATAAAGTTTATTCAGGCTGAAATGATAGCAAAAAGGGAGCTGATGACAGTTATACAACCATCTAAGCCACAAAAACAACATAAAATTAATAAATCAAGGGATTGGGAAAGATAAATTTTATTTTAAATAAATATGGGATTTCAGGGGGGAGAAAAATGCTAATTTATTTATCTTTAATAGAAACAGAAGAAGAAAAAAGTAAATTTGAACAGCTTTATATAAATTATAAAAATATGATGTATTATGTAGCATTTCAGATTTTGAAAGATACTCATAGTGCAGAAGATGCTGTGCATCAAGCTTTTTTACGAGTTATAAATCATTTGGATAAAATAAATATTAAAGATTGTCACAAAACAAAAGCTTTTCTCGTTGTTATAGTAGAGAATATATCAATTGATATGTACAGAAAACGAAGGAGGGAGAATGTTATTCCATTTGATGAGATAACTATTTATGAAGATAAAAGTAATAATATATCTAATTTTGAACAAATATATTACATATCTGATGCTATAAAAAAACTTCCAATTATTTATTCTTCTGTACTTAGACTTAAATTTGCTCAAGGATATACAGATGTCGAAATTTCAAATATTTTAAATATATCAGAAGATAATGTGCGTAAGAGAATATCAAGAGGTAAGAAAATGTTAGAAAAATTGTTATCTGAAGGTGATTTAAAATGAAAATAACAGATGATTTTTTATATCAAAATATGCCTAAAGCTGAAAATGAGATTTTAAATCTAATTCCAGATGAACATGAAATTGAGCATAAATTTTCATGGAAATTTAAAAGGAAAATGAAAATTATAATCAAAGAGCAAGCTAGAACACCAGAAACAAAAGCTTTAATAATGCAAATAAAGAAAATAGCAGCCATATTTATTATAACAATTAGCATAGTTTTTAGTGGCATTATGAGTGTAGAAGCATATCGAATAAAGTTTTTCAATATGATAAAGGAAGTTTGGTCAGAACTTACTTCAATTGTATTTTGGAGCGATAATAGTACAAATGTTTATGATTTTGAACCAGTTTCACCACTATATATTCCAAATGGGTATGAAATATCTGAAAAATGGCAGAATGAATATGAAAATGTAATTATATATTCAGATAAAAATATAAATGAAATAGTATATAATCAAAGAGCTGTGACTCAAAGTGAATATATTTTTGATTCAGAAGATACTGAAATAAAAGTAATAAATATGAATAATATACAGGTAAATGTTTTGACAAAAAATAATATTACCCAAGTTTATTGGACTGATGAAAAAAGTGTATTTTTTATATCTGGCAAAGACGAAAATGACATAATGAGAATGGTAGAAAGTATTATAAAAAAATAAATATTTTTTTGTCACAAAATCCTCTTTTCATTCGTTGTAGTTTATGTAACGAAAAAGAAAGGAGGATTTGTAATGAAAAGGAACTTAATATCAGTTCTTATGTGTGGTTTTGTAGTATTGAGCTTTGCACAAGTACAAGCACTAGAAATAGCAGATGGTATGTCCACTTGTGATATAGATAATAATTGTATATCTCCATATATGGATTATATTTCACATGCTAATAGCAACATATATATTTCAAATGGAAAAGCTACTATAAGTTGCTCGGTTTATGGCTATCAAGGTATTACAACTCGTGTGAAGATTGATGCAAAATTACAACAATATAAGAACGGAAAATGGGTTAGTATTGATACTTTTTCAAAGGAAAGTAACTCATATAGAGTTAGTATCAATGAAACATCAAGCATAACTAAAGGCTATAAGTACAGAGTTCAAGCAACTATAAAGGCTTATAGTGGTTCAGCAGTTGAAACAAGAACTGTAACAAGTAGTGAAGCTAAATATTGAGTTAAAT
>JAGHIZ010000112.1 GCA_017886875.1 Butyricicoccus sp.
AAACGCTTATCCAGATAGCATTGGCGAAAATTTAGGCGATATTGTGGAGTTTTTAAGCAAACCAGAGCTAAAAGATGTTTTCGGCTCATTTTATATACTTCCTAGCGTGTTTAACACCGATTTAGACAGAGGCTTTTCAGTAATTGACTATAATTTAAGCGATGAATTTGCAAAAGCTGAAGATTTAGAAAAGCTGCAAAATTTAGGAATTGATTTAAAACTGGATTTTATTTTAAATCATGCGTCTGTTTTAAGTCCACAATTCCAAGATTTAATTAAAAATGGTGAGAACTCAAAATATAAAGATTTCTTCATCAACTGGAACGAATTTTGGAAAGACAATGGCGAAATGACTGAAGAAGGTTATATCAAGCCATATGATGAGCATTTAAAGAAAATGTTCTTTAGAAAAGCTGGACTTCCAATTTTAATGGTTCGTATGCCTGATGGCAAAGATGTACCATATTGGAATACTTTCTATCAGAAGGTTTCCTATAAAAAACCAACTGTGCAAGAGTTAATGAAAATCGCCAATATTCAATATGGTACAGCTCTAAAATTACATGAAATTGTAATCAATGGCTTAGATAATGATACTAAACCATCAGAAATTGATTTTAAGCAGTTTGATAAGTATAAAACCGCTGTTTGTGAATGGCTAGAAGGTCAAAGAGAATATCTTGGTCAAATGGATTTAAATATTAAATCTGATTTGGTTTGGGAATTCTATGACAACACTTTAAAACAGTTGTCTGATTATGGTGCAAGTATTGTTCGTCTTGATGCATTTGCTTATGCACCTAAGGGCGTTGGTGAAAAGAATTTCTTAAACGACTCAACATGGGACGTACTGGAAAAGGTAAATTCACTTGCTAAAAAGTATAACCTTGAGCTTTTACCAGAAATTCATGCAAGCTATGGCGAGAAAATCCATGAAAAAGTGGCAAATGAAGGCTATATGACATATGATTTCTTCCTGCCTGGATTGCTTATTGATGCTTTTGAAAGCAAAAACTGCGAACATCTAAAACAATGGGCAGATGATATAATCACTAAAAAGCTAAAAGTTGTAAATATGCTTGGTTGTCATGATGGTATTCCACTATTAGACCTTAAAGGCTTAATACCAGACGAGAGAATACAAAATTTGATTGACACTGTTGTATCTCGTGGTGGTCATGTTAAAGACTTACACGGTGCTAAAAATGTATATTATCAAGTTAATGCAACTTATTACAGTGCACTTGGTGAAGATGACAAAAAAATGCTGCTCGCTCGTGCAATTCAGCTATTTATGCCTGCAAAACCTCAGATTTGGTATTTAGACTTATTCTGTGGCAAAAATGATTATGAGGCTGTAAAACGTGCAGGTAAGGACGGTCACAAGGAAATAAACCGAACCAATCTAACAAAACAGCAGATTGAGGACGGAATTAAAAATCCTGTTGTTCAAAAGCAGCTTGAGCTTTTAAAACTAAGATATTCT
>JAGHIZ010000038.1 GCA_017886875.1 Butyricicoccus sp.
GTAAATCACGCAAAATAGCCTTTGTGTTTTCATTATAAAGACCGCTTGCAACTAGACCACGAACCGCACCATGTCTGAAAACACGCACTCTTTCAGCGTCGTTTTGAGCTGGTATTCTATGAGGGTAGTTGTCACCACTTAGAATATAGCTACCAATACCACATTTTTGTAAAGCAGTGCCTAAAAGGCTTGCAGTTTCGCTTTTACCTACACCACTACCGCCACAAACACAGATAACTGCTCGATTATATTGGTTATTAGCCATATATTTCTTTAGTTTTTGAGCTAAAACAGGGAAAATTAGCTTTGCTTTTTGTTTATGTCCCTCATTGATTTCGATTTTATCCCCTGGCATATCTCCATGCATGATATCTTTTGGTATTTCAGGAAAATCAGTCAGACTTGAAAGGATATTCATTACATTTTGCATATTAACCTCTTATATTCTCCAAGTAATTTTTAACATTTTGGATAGTTTGCACACTTGATATTCCGCCGTAATGCTGAGTCGATAAACTTGCTGCACAACAAGCAAATTCAGTTATATTATAAAGTTCAGCATTTGATATAGTATTTATATCTCTGTTTAGTTTTAAAAGTTGACCTACTGCACTACCACCGAAAATATCTCCTGCACCAGTTGTATCAACAGGTTTAATGCCTCTTGGTATGCTAACAATTCCGCTGTTACCATTACCGCTGTAATAACAACCTTTACTACCTAAAGTTATAAATACTATCTTTACACCAAAATCATTATGTAGTTTTTGTGCAGCCTCTTCTTTAGAGCAACCCCAAAGAAATTCTATTTCTTCATCACTGATTTTTACTATATCAGCTCTAGAAAGCCCCCATAATATATATTTTTTAGCTTGTTCTAAATCATTCCAAAGAGGTTTACGCAAATTCGGGTCAAAACTAATTAGTTTATTTTGTTTTTTAGCATATTCTACTGCTTTTTGAGTTGTAGAGCGAACAGGTTCATCGGTAAGGCTTAATGTACCAAAATGAAAATCCTTACAATTATCAATAAGTGATAAATCAAGCTCATCAAATTTTAACATGACATCTGCTCCAGGCTTTCGTGCAAAACTAAAATCACGATTGCCTGTTTTATCTATGCTTACAAATGCAAGGGTAGTAAACACGTTTGAATCCATAATAATACCTTTAGTTTCTATTCCTGCATCTTTTAGAGTACCTATCAGCAGTTTTCCAAAGGTATCTTCTCCAACTTTGCCTAAAAAAGCGGTAGAACAACCACAGGCATTTAATGCAGCTAAGAAATTGGCTGGTGCTCCACCAGCATTTGCCGCCATTGTCGGATAACCTGCTTCATCAGTGGATTTGCAAGCGAAATCTATAAGTAATTCGCCTATTGCAGTAACATCATACATAGTTTAATCACCCTTTTATATATTTAATCACATATTTAAATCATATTTTTCTACTTCAACATTTGCTGTGCCGATTACATCAAATACAATGTTATTATCTGTTTGAGGTGTATATATTGTTGTTGATAATGCTTGTTCACCATCATTTACAAATATCTCTACACTAAAGCGGTCTAAAAGCATACGCAGTTTTATTTCACCGTTTTTATCTGCAACCTTGCATTTTCTCTCATGCACAATATCACGACAAGAGCCTGAATTACTTCTATCAATAGATAAAATTGAAGTTATTGGATTATAAGATATTTCTGTAAAAAATTTATGTCCACTTGCAACTTTAATTGCAAAATTATCATATAATTTATCTTTACAAGGTGTGATATTTAAAATCATATCTATAACACGACCACAAATACCATCTAATTTTGTTTGACCAGATATAACATTGTTATAATAAACTTTATTAGTTCTAACACTTTCAATTTCGCTTACAGGATTTTGAATAAGTCTTCCATTTTTAATATTAAGCTCACGTGCAACAGTCATTTGACCAAACCATTTTGGATTAGTCATAGGTGGGTGACAAGCGTCCCAATTTTGCATCCATGCTATCATTATTCTTCTGCCATCAGGTGATAAAACTGTTTGAGGGGCATAAAAATCCAAACCATAATCAATAGATTGTATATTTTCACGTTTAAACTTTTTTAGATTTTCGTCATAGCTTCCGATTAAACAAAGTGTTCCGTTTCCATTATGAAACTCGTAACCATCTTTTTGCATATCTTGAGGGCTTGTCAATATAACTTTTTTGCCGTCTAATTCAAAATAGTCTGGACATTCCCACATTCTTCCGTATTCATTATTACATTTATCAAGAATGGTATCGAAATGCCAATTTATACAATCATCAGAGCGATAAATAAGCAATGCACCGCTTCCATCATCAACACGATTGCCTACTATACAAGCATAGCTGCCGTCTTGCTCTTGCCAAATTTTAGGGTCTCTAAAATCTATTACGCTTCCGCCTTCTGGCAAATCTTTTGCGGTTAAAACAGGATTATTTTCATATTTTTCGTAGTTTGTACCATCGCCAAAAGCGATACATTGAACCTGTTTTACATCTTTTGAGCCATTTTCAAGCTCCTTTTCAATAACGCCCGTATACATTAAAAGGTGTTTACCGTCAGGCATTTCTACTGCACTGCCAGAAAAACAACCAAAATCATCATATTCTGCATCAGGAGCAATTGCACAAGGTAAATACTCCCAATGTATTAAATCTTCACTTGTAACATGTCCCCAGTGCATAGGACCCCAATTCAAACCATAAGGGTGATACTGATAAAATAAATGATACTTATTTTTATAATAAGAAAATCCATTTGGGTCATTCATCCAACCTACATAAGTTGAAATATGATAGGCTGGTCGCTCATCAGAATTTATATTTTTTGCATTTGCCTGTTCATAATCACGGGCTTTTTTTAATTTTTCAGAAATCATATATTTCCTCCTTAAATTTATGATAAATCATTTTATTTTATCGTCAAAACACTGGAGATTATTTTCCAGTGTTCTGACCATAGCCGAGTGAAAAATCATTCGGCAAATGGTTTATTTGTAAGCAACTTTTTAAAATATCCCCGCCCCCATTTAAAAGGGACGGGGAACAAAAAAGAATTATGATTCAAAGTACGCATCCAGATATTTTTGGAAAATAGACAGATACTCAGATAGACCGTAACCCTCTAAGTCTTTTTTATACTGTTCCCAGTCTGCATCGCTAAAGCCGTTCATAACCCAATCTGACTTAGCATTGTTAACACATTTTGAAATATCAGCGGTTAAATTGGAAATTGTTGTGGAATCCTCGCTATTCATAAATACCTTAGGATAAACATATTCTCTATTCATATCAGGTGTATAGAGTTCTTCAATCCACTTTAGACGATAAGCAGCATCATCTGGTAGAGTTACATATTTACCATAATAGCTATCTAAAACTGCTAATGGTCCGTTTACACTTTCTGCTTCACGCACTTCAACCGGAGAAGCATCGCCTAATGGTGCATGCTTTAGCATATCTTCACCGTTCTCGTTTTTACCCATTTCAAAGATGTCAAATTCATCATCTTCACCGTAAGTACCCCAGTTATTTTGTGCGGACTGAATAGGCTCATACATTTGGTCTAGCCATGAGCACACAAGTGCAGGGTTTTCAGCCGCAGCGGTAACAACACAGCGACCACGGTCAAAACCGGATGTATAAGAATCATTTTCTGGTGTCAGATTTCTAGTATCAGCAGTTAGCACAGGTAGTGGTTCCCAACCGTCTAAGGTAGCAATATTCGCAACGTCCCAAGAGAAGCAAACGCCATAACGACCAGATTTTCCCTTTGCAACATAAGTTGACCAGTCTTGAGTGAATGCTTCTGGGTCAATCAGATTTTCGGCATACAATTCATGCATCCAAGCGATACCGTCTTTAAATCCTTCTTGTGTTGCGGTGAAAATAACTTCACGGTCATCAGTTACAGCAATATGTCTGCCACGGTCTGTGTCGCCATATCCTTCTCCAAAACCGTTGATTAAAATCATTGGGTCTTGAGAACCGTCATTCATAATAAATGACATTGGGATAATGCTGCCAGAAATATTAAATTCCTTCTGCAATGCAGCTGCATTATCACGGAAAGCAACAAGAACATCATGGAATTCATCTACTGTTGTAGGCATTTCTAAGTTCAAAAAGTTTAACCAGTCAGTGTTTATAAAGCTCATACTGCTGACTGTTTGAATTGCTGTCTTATCTGAACCAAGCTGTTCAATCCATGGCAATGCCCAAATATGACCATCTGTATCAGTACAAAGTGTTTTATATTCTGGAACTTCTTCAAATACCTTTTTAAGATTTGGCATATACTTGTCTATGTAATCTTCAAGAGGTATAATTGCACCCTGTCGTGCATAACGTAATAAATCGGTGTCGGCAAAACCAGCATCAAACACAAAATCAGGAAGAGTGCTAGCATTTGACATTTCTAATGAAATAGTATCTCCCCACTGGTCGCTCTGTATTGAACGCCATTCTACATGTACATTTGTTTCTTCTTCCAAACGTTTGAAGATAGTGCGGTTATTAGGTTCAGATTCACTGCCGGCAGGGAATTTTGTCAGACCGGAAATAGTGGCAGTTTCAGCTAAAGGAAGGGTAACTTCTTCTACTGGAACTTCTGTTCCAGCTCCGCCCCCTTGAAGGCTGTTATTGCCGCCACAACCTGCCAATGTAGTTGTCATCATCATAATTGCAAGGGACAATGCAGTTATTTTGTAACCACGGAATAATTTACTCATAGGACTTCTCCTTTTCTAAATTTATTTTTATGACATACGGCATTTAGGTTTAACCCTTTACCGCACCAGCCATAATTCCACTGTCAAAATATTTCTGGAAGAAAGGATACATAACCAGTAATGGAATACTGGATATAATTATGGTTGCATATTTCAGCAATTCTGCGAGCTGTGCTCGCTCAGCTGTACTCTGCATATCGGCAACCATGCCAGGTTCAGGCTGATTCTGAATCAATATAGAACGTAATACTAACTGTAAAGGTTGTAGATTTGCACTTCTTAAATAAATCATAGCGTCAAAGTAACTATTCCACATTCCTACAAACTGCCACATAGCGACGGTGGCAATAATTGGAGAACAAACCGGAAGCAGGATTTTGAAAAAGAAATCAACCTCACTTGCACCGTCAATATCTGCCGCTTCCTGAAGTTCACGTGGAATACCTTGATAATAAGTACGAGCAATAATCATGTTCCATACATTAAAAGCAGGAGGAACCAAAATCGCTAATGGATTATCAAGCCATCCTATTTGACTGATTAACAAATAAGTTGGAATCAGTCCGCCACCAAAAAACATTGTAATAATGAAAATAACGTTAAAGAATTTTTTGCCCTTAAAATCAGGACGGGACATCGGATACGCTGCCAACAGTGTTATTGTCACAGATAGTATGGTAAAGCTTAGCGAATAAATCAACGCATTGCGGAAACCTACCCAAATCTGTTCATTACTCATTACACGTTCATATGCGGTTAACGTCCATTTACTGAAATCAAAAGTTAAACCACTATTTTGCAGAGTGACTGGGTCAATGAAAGAGGCAAAAACAATGTAAATCATCGGTAAAATAATAGCGATGATAAACAGTGCCAGAATCACATAAACACAAATCAATATTACCTTGTCCATCGTAGTAGACTTTGCGAACTCACTTTTTGGCTTTCTTTTCATTACATTTCACTCCTTCCGTTATATACCCTTGCCGTCATTCATTTTTTTGGCAATCGCATTCATTGAAATTAGAAGGATAATGTTGATGACAGTGTTGAATAAGCCAACAGCGGTCGAAAATCCATAGTCACCATCTAAAATACCTTTTTTATACACATAAGTAGCAATAATTTCCGATGTGGACATATTAAGATCGGTCTGCAAAGCGTATGCCTTTTCAAATCCTATACTCATAACATTGCCCACAGCCATTATAAACTGAATCATTACAGTATCTTTGATTGCAGGCCATTCAACCGCTTTAATTTGCTGAATGATGTTTGCACCATCTAAAATTGCAGCTTCTTTCAAGTCCTTGCTAGCATTTGAGAGTGCCGCTGTATAAATAATAGATGCCCAACCAGCTCCCTGCCAGATACCACTTGCAATATAAATGGTACGGAACGCTTCTGGCATAGTCATAAAATTGTACTGCGTACCAAGAAGTATATTAAGGAATCCTGTTGGAGAAAGTAGGATTCGAACAATACCACATAGTACAATAACCGAAATAAAATTCGGCATATACAACACAAGCTGAATTTTCTGCTTAACTTTGGAATTTAAAATACGATTTAGCAGGAATGCAAGCAGAATTGGTGCTGGAAAGCCCCACAAAAGACCATATACACTCAGTTTAAGTGTATTGACCAAATACGTCATAAAATCAGGTGATGACAAAAAACGTGAAAAGTGTTGGAAACCAACAAATGTACTTCCAGCTATGCCCTTAAACGGATTATAATCCACAAAGGCTATTGCTATACCACCCATTGGAATGTACTTAAAGATAATTGTCAGTATAAAAGCAGGCATAATAAACAACACATATAATAACCAGTGCTGTCGAACATACCTAATGGTGCTTTGCAACTTGGAATCCTTTAATTTCCCTGCCTTAACAGCCGTTTTTCCTTTACTCATTTTACTCCTCCTTACTTTGAATTTAGGACATATCAGAACTATCTCTTTGTACTGCTATGACACCTCCTTGCCCACATGTTTGTGTGCAAATAAATACAAGACGCTCTGCTTTAGTGTGCATTTGCACAATTAAGTTGTCTTGATTATATCACCACGTTTTAGTAAGGTCAACAAATTATTTTACATTTGCACAATTAAAATTGTGATTTGTGCATATCATCAAAAAAATATGTTACTTTTTTGTAAAACTTAACAGTTGTATTTGCACATATTAAAATCTTTCATTTGTCAATTGAATTGTGTGATTTGCACAATTTCAAACTTGACATATTCACCTCTTTATGTTATTGTCAAGATAACATAGATATTGTAAATGAGGTTGAATAGCATATGAGCAGAGTTACCATTCAAGATATTGCGGATGCTTTAGGAATTTCTCGCAACACTGTATCCAAAGTACTTAATCAATCAGACGGAATTGCCCAAGCCACACGCGACAAAGTATTACAAAAGGCAATAGAAATGGGATATAAGCAACTTTCATATGTATCCATGTTAACAAAGGTTGGCGGAAATGTTCCTAAGCTGTCTATTCCCAAGTCTTCTGGTGTAGTTGCACTTATAACCACAACACCTTTTGCAAATAATGGACATTTTGGAGTCCTAATGCTTGACCATATCAAAAAAGAACTTTCTCAATTAGGATTTTCCCTAGAAATCCATTTTATAGATAAAGGGGGGCTCTCTGATTGCACCTTACCGAATACCTTTATAAAAGAGCAAGTTAGTGCGATTATCTGTATCGAAATGCTTGATAGAGCTTATGGCGAAATGATATGTTCACTCAATCTTCCTGTACTTTTTGTAGATGGTCCGGCTAATTTAACCGGTAATCCCCTACCTGCAGATCAGCTTTATATGGAAAACAGTAATGGAATCACTCAGATTGTTCGTGATATGATTGCCAAAGGCAAACAAAAAATCGGGTTTATCGGAGATTATCGACATTGTCAATCTTTTTATGAACGTTATGCAGCCTTTCGCATGGCTATGCTTATGGAGAATGTGCCTGTATGTGAAGAATTCTGTATAACATCACATATACAATCTGAACGTGAAACCCAACTAAATACACTTGCACAAATGCCCGATCTTTTCCTTTGTGCTAATGATTTTGTAGCTGCCGAAGCAATTAATATTCTACGTAACCGAGGAATTTCAATTCCACAAGATGTTCTTTTCGCAGGTTTTGATGATGCACCAGAATCCAGAATCATTACTCCTCAACTGACAACCATTCATATACACAGCCAGAGTATGGCATATAACGCAGTTCAGCTTTTGGTATCTAGAATTGCAGAGCCATCTTTGGATTATCGTGTAATTTATACAGAAACTTCTCTTATCTATCGTGATTCCACCAAAATTTTGGATAAATAAAGGGGAATTATAAATGAAATTCTTATCATATGAAAGTAAATTCAGTCAAATCATCTTAAAGCTGTGTAATTGCTGCTACTTAAATTTGCTCTGGCTTATCTGTTCTATTCCTATTTTTACCATAGGGGCATCTACTTCAGCATTATACTCTGTGACACTCAAGATTGCTAGAAATGAAGATGTTATCATACATCGCCAGTTTTTCAAAGCATTTCGTGAAAATTTCCGTCAGGCTACTGTACTTTGGCTAATTTTATTGGTACTTGGTCTTTGTCTTGGTGGAGATATATATATTCTATATCATCTGCATACACACGCAACCGGAACAATTGCTGTAATTTTGACCTTGATGCTAGCACTTGTGATTGTGGCTACTATTGCATATGTCATGATATTGTTTTATGTTTTCCCATTAGTAACTAGCGTTGTAAATACAAATATTGCCATGCTGAAAAATTCTTTTCTTATCAGTATTCGTTATCTATTCTGTACAATTTTAGTATTTGGAATTCATTTTGCCGTGTTTTTTGTATCGGTTAGGATATTTACTCCTCTGCTCATTTTTGGTCAAGGGTTATGTGCTATGTTAAGTTCCCCTTTTCTTTCCAATGTAATTCAAGCCTGCTCTTATAACCCTAATGAAACTAATCAAATAAATGAAAAATAATTATACTTTGAGTGAGGAAACTTATGAAACTTTCTTCTGAAGAACTGGCACATCTACGGGCTTCTTTTCATAATATGAGCATTTCAAACAAAGTGGATTATATATTTACCTACTATAAGCTACCTATTATTCTAGTTCTTATTACAGTATTCATGTTGGGATATACTGTATATGGACTGG
Organism: Butyricicoccus sp.; assembly: GCA_017886875.1. GTDB lineage: Bacteria > Bacillota > Clostridia > Oscillospirales > Butyricicoccaceae > Butyricicoccus_B. The sequence continues at coordinate 8,963 of JAGHIZ010000038.1, forward strand.
TAACCAAAAAAGAAGTCTTGCTTTATACGGCATATATCAATGTTTCGGTCAGTGATTCATTAAATAAAGATTTAAGTACTGGATTCATTGATTTTTCTGGCAAAAATGAACAAAAATATGAGGTTTATACAAATTCTGCTTTGTATCTATCCGATAATGCATCAACAGAAAATCATCAATATGCCTATGCCTCACAAATGAAAATTATGGGAGCCATTGCCTCCAAACAACTAGATGTTGTTTTTATGAATCAGGAGGCTTATGATATTCTATCAAAAAATGGGTATTTATATGATTTAAACAACCTTATTAAACAAGATAAACTACTTTACAAGTATATACAACCATATTTGACAACAAATACAGTTATTTTAGAAGATAATCAAATAGAATATGATCTTCATAATGCTGATACCTATATGGCTGTTACAGAACAAATAACAAATGGACTTAATGTCACACAATTTCCATTGTTTCAACAATCAGGAGGTTTTTCTGGTACTGTATATCTTGGCGTTTTAGCTGAGGGTCCCCGCCTTTCTACATCTTTAGACTATATTAAGTATATTGTAACTTATGACCGTTAGTTTTGATATTTATATTTTTATATTATAAAATAAATTA
>JAGHIZ010000039.1 GCA_017886875.1 Butyricicoccus sp.
TCATAAGTAAACTCCTTTTGTGTTATGTTGTGTGGTAACTTCATTTTACACTATAAAGTTTACTTGTGGGCTTTTTTGTCGCACTTAATTTTACAATCCATCTTATCTATATTCTTGTGCTAACTTTTCAAATAAAGGCAAAGCCCTTTTGATTGTTTCTGTTTTAACACAATAGGAAATTCTTACATGACCTTTTGCACCAAAATCTGAACCTGGTACTAAAAGCAAATCATATTTTTTAGCACGTTCACAAAAAGCTCTGTCATCTGGCTCTAAACTCTTAGGAAACATATAAAATGCACCATCTGGTTTTATAAATGAATAACCCATTTTTTCAAAGCCTTCAAGTAATAATTTTCTATTTTCAGCATAAATAGATAAATCTGATGTCATACCTGTGCATTTGGCTATAACTTTTTGAAATAAGCTAGGTGCATTTACAAAACCTAACATGCGACCAGCACCACAAACAGCCGCATAAAGTTCGTCAAACTCCTCAACATTAGGCACTAAAATATAGCCTATGCGTTCACCTGCAAGCGAAAGTGATTTAGAGTATGAATAACACACAATAGTTCTATCATATTCCTTTGCCACAAAAGGCACTTCTACATCATATACAATTTCTCTATATGGCTCATCAGATAAAAGATAAATCGGGTGATTATACTCATTTGATTTTTCTTTTAAAATCTCAGCAAGTTTTTTTATAGTTTCATTCGTATATACTACACCGCTTGGATTAGATGGCGAATTTATAATTACGCCTTTAGTGTTTTCATTGATTTTAGATATAAAAGTATCAAAATCAATTTGAAAATCCTGCTCTCTTGGAGGGATAACAACAGCTTTAGCACCTGCTCCCTGCTCTATAAACACAAGATATTCTGGGAAATATGGTGCAAACACTATAAATTCATCATCTTTAGATGAAGTTAAAGCATTTAATGAAATTGTAAGTGATGCGGCTGCACCAGCTGTTAAATAAAGCTGATTTTCATTATAATTTGTACCAAAACGCTTATTTAAATCATCTGCAATAGCTTTTCTGTTTTCTGGTGCACCTTGGGCAGATGTATAACCGTGAAGTTTTGCAATATCTTCATTTTTTATAAGCTGTGCAATAGTTTCTTGTACTGCATCTGGTGCTGGAACATTAGGATTTCCGATAGAAAAATCAAAAATATTTTCTCTACCAACTTCAGCTGCTCTTTTATTGCCATATTCAAATATTTCTCTTATAGTTGAGCGAGTTTTTCCAAGTTTAACCGCTGTTTCATTAAGCATAAAATCATTCCCTTCACTTTAGATAATAACTATTTTATCACTTTTTCAGATAAAAGCAAATATTTTTGCCTTATTTCTGCCAAACCCGCCATACAATATATGGTATTATTTATAAATAATATCGCTCACTAGGGGGAGTATTTTATGCAAAAAAATTATGCTGTACTTGTAAGCTGTGGCACACAAGAAAATACTATGAGTGCACGAAAATCGGTTTCTGTGCTTTATGGTGATGTTTTAAACGCTTTAGGAATAACAACTTGCTCGCATTTAAACGGTAATGAAACTTTACTTGCTGAACGTTTTGATGGTTTACTCCTTTCTGGTGGTGGTGATTTATCTGCTGATTTATTTGGTCAGCAAAAGCATATAAAATCATCAACTCCAGATAAAAGGCGAGATACAGAAGAATTTGCTTTAATACAGGCTTTTTGTGCTAAGAAAAAACCTATTTTGGGTATTTGTAGAGGTATCCAAGTGTTAAATGTGTTTTTTGGCGGTGATTTAGTGCAAGATGTGCCAAATCATAACAACATTTTACATAAAATAAAGCTTATGCCTGACAGCTTTTTAAATAAGCTTTATGGAAATGAAATAACAGTAAATAGCTATCATCATCAAGCGATATGTAAACTTGCATATGGTTTTTCTGCACTTGCATACTCAAAAGATGGCGTTATAGAGGCAATTATGCATAATAAACTTCCCATTTTAGGCGTACAATGGCACCCCGAACGCATGGTTGACGGTGTTTGCATGGACACACAAACCGACCAAACAGAAATATTTAAATGGCTTTGTGGTAATCATTAAGGCGGCACAATACCGCCTTTTATAATATTTAGATATTTATCTAAATGTATATTGACAAAATTCTAAACTTGTTTTATATTACATTTAGATAGACGTCTAAATGTTTTTCGGAGGTGATATATTATGGGATTTCAATTAACATTTAAAGCATTATCTGACCCGATAAGGCGTGAAATTTTACAACTTTTACGCACTTCTCCCCTAACCGCTGGCGAAATTACTGCACATTTTTCGGTATCTAATGCGACAATCTCACATCATCTTTCTATACTAAAGGAAGCTGGACTTGTTTTAGATGAAAAACAGGGAAAATATATAACCTACGAACTAAATATGACAGTTGTAGATGAAATTCTAGGCTGGTTTTACACTCTTAAAGGTGGCGATTTCAATGAAAAAGACAACTAAAATGCAAATTTTTATATCAATTCTTTCACTTTTACCTCTTGTTTTAGTTTTAGCGGTTTATTCAAAACTCCCTGATAAAGTGCCTATGCAATGGGATTTAGGTGGTAGAGTTGGATATGATGACAAAAACAAACTGTTTATAATAGCTATTATGAGTATTGTATTTGCGGTTTTATTCCCGCTACTTCCTAAAATTGACCCTAAAAAGAAAAACTATGATAAATTTGGCTCATCTTACCAAGGTTTTCAGGTATTCATAATGCTTTTTATGCTTTTTGTAACCGCTTTTTGCATTATAGAGGCTTTTAGACCTCACACATTAAATGTACCTATGTTAGCATGTATTCTTCTTGGTATACTATTTGCTGTTATTGGAAATATGATGCCACGTTTTCGTTCTAACTGGTTTTGTGGTATACGCACCCCTTGGACTATGTCAAGTGATGAAAACTGGACTAAAACCCATCGTTTAGGCGGTAAAATATTCTTCACAGCTGGTATTATTATATTATTCTATGCTCTTGTGCCAAGTGAATATTTTTATTCTGAGATAATAACAATAGTTTTAATAATAGCCTGTATTGTGCCTAGTGTTTATAGTTATCTTTTATATAAAAAAGAACAAAACAAATGATTATCTGGGGTGATTTCATATGAAATTCTGGTTTTTTATGTTGGTTATAAATTTAATTTTTCCATTAACAATGATTTGTTGGGGTAAATACTTTATTAAAAAAGCTCCTAAAGAAATAAACTATATTTTCGGCTATCGAACAACAATGTCTATGAAAAATAAAGACACTTGGAATTTCGCCCATCATTATTTTGGAAATCTATGGTTTAAGCTTGGTGTTATTACATTACCTATATGTATTATTGTGATGTTATTTGTTATTGGTAAATCTCAAGATGTAATAGGAACTGTTAGTACAATTCTATGTATAATTCAGCTTTTTCCTATTATAATTCCAATTATACCAACTGAAATAGCACTCAAAAAAACCTTTGATAAAGATGGAAATAGGCTATAAAATTTAAACTCCTCGATTTAATTTCGAGGAGTTTTTTTATATATGTAAAATTAAATAAGCGATAGGAAGTCTTAGAGCACTCGCCCACATTGATATTAAAATACAAACAAATAATACTGCCCTTTGACTTTTAAGCACATAGAAATATGAAAGCCTTTTCCCCTTTGGTGCTTGCTTTGCTGACATATAACAAGCAACTGCACTTGTTATTAGACATGGTACAGTTATAACCGCTGTAAGTCCGCTAGAACACAGACTTATTAAAATACCTTTTGCACCTAATGCACCAAATAAAGCTGATGCAGAAAATGCAAGTATAAAACCTCTTATAGTAAGAGCCATACATATAAACAAACCAGCGGGTTTTATCAGTCCTAAAATAATAATTAAAATCTGCCATGATAAGGCACTTAACATAGCTTTTAAAGCATCTAAAAAAGTTGGTGCTATTTTTGCATTTAATTCAATAGTGTCTGCAAATGATTTAATTATAGATGTATCGCTTATTGATGTAAGCTGACCTGTTATACTGCCAGCTACCCCACCACAGATAAATAAAGCGATAAAAAGAATAAAAATTGGTGTGTTCCAAAGCCTTGAAAATAAAGTAAAACCGAGAATATTCCTGTTTTTCATACGCTCCTCCTAAGATTGGCATATTACAAGATATTCTCGGCTTTAAAATTTTATGCTATAGAATTTCAAACAAACTAGCCACAATATCCATACAAGGTGTACGCATATATGGAGGGAATTGTTCAGAGAATTCTAAAGTTGCTACTGGCTTTTGGCTGTCATCTAAAACAGTTTTTACAGCCAGTACGGTTGTACCACCGCACACACGTTCTAAAACATAATCACAGGTAATATCTGGACAAATTGCGATTACAATTCTACCTCTAGTACAGCCACTTATAGGAGCAAGTGCAGAGCCAAGCTCTAATTTAGTAGGTGCTGTAACAACAACTATTTCGCCTTTAACAACAACGTCCATATCATCTGGGCAAAATACAACATTTTGCTTTAAGTTTTGCTCTTTAACAGCTGTATCTTTGTCAGATAAAAAGATGTTTTCTGGCGGAATTACACAGTCTTTTAAAACTGCATGAACAATAGCTGGAAGGGTTTCGCCTTCGCCCAAGAAGGAAACTCTGATTTTATGTGCCATGATACGCCCCCCTCTCTTAAAAGATATATAACTGTGTATATTATAAGACCGAATAAGCCCCATTTGCAAATAAAATAACGTTTTTTACAAACTTTTGGCTGTTATTACAATTCTTCTTCCATTTGCTCCATAGCTTTCAGATAGATTGCACACTCAAGTCTTTTACGCTCCATCTTACAACCAAGCTCATAAGGGATATTCATATCAGCATTTGAATTGTAATTTGCTGCACTACAACCACCACTACAATAGAATTTTGCCCAACATTCCTTACACTTTTCACGTGTGTAAATATTCATACCAGCGAACTGATGAGCAATATCAAGATTAAATGTACCATCTAACACATTACCCTGTTTAAACTCATCTTTACCCACAAACTGATGACATGGGTAAATATCACCATCTGGAGTAATAGCTACATATTCATATCCTGCACCACAGCCACGCAGACGTTTTACAACACATGGACCTTGATTTAAATCTACCATAAAATGGAAGAAAGTAAATTTCTTTCCGTTCTTTCTACGCTCCAACATAATTTCTGCAAGACGGTCATATTCTGCAAAAATAGTTGGTAACTGCTCCTCTGTTAGCTCATAACCGCAACCATCATCAGCGGAAACAGGCTCAACAGATAGGCTTGGAAAACCTGCATCTGCAATATGTACAACATCTTCTGCAAAATCTAGGTTTTTAGCTGTAAAAGTGCCTCGAGCATAATAATCTTTATCGCCACGCTTGTCCACAAGCTCTTTAAACTTAGGGACAATTATATCATAGCAACCGCCACCATTTACAGTTTTTCTAAACTCATCATTTACGCTTTCTCTACCATCAAGGGATAATACAACATTGTCCATATTTTCATTTATATAGTCAATCTTATCAGAGTCCAAAAGTAAACCATTTGTTGTGATAGTGAAACGGAACTTTTTACCTGTTTCAGCCTCACGAGAACGAGCATAATCAACAGTTTTAGTAACTGTATCCCAAGCCATTAATGGCTCACCACCAAAGAAATCAAGTTCAATATTTTTTCTGCCCTTTGAACGTTCGATAACAAAATCAATCGCTTTTTTAGCAACCTCAAAAGGCATAATCTTTCTACCTTTGCCAAAATCACCAGTTGAAGCAAAACAATATTTACAACGTAAATTACAGTCATGTGCAACATGCAGACAAAGTGCCTTTACAGGTGCATCAGTTGGAATATAACGGCTTACGTCAATATAATCATCATCTGCGAAAAGCTGACCTGCTTTTTTAAGCTCTAAAAGTTCAGCATAAGCAGCTTTTACATCATCAGCATTATACTGGGAAAGCTCATTAACAATATTTTCAGGGCAATTTTCTGACATATTTTCATCTATCAGACCAGCTACTTCATAGCTAATATCATCAAGCACATGTACAGAACCACTATTTACATCTAAAAGAAAATTGAGACCATTTTTTGAATAACGATGAATCATAATTTATCCTTTCTATTTATAAAACGCAGAAAACTGCGAGGCACAACTTTATGCACCTCGCAGTATTTCGTCCAAGTTTAAAAATTACTTGTTGTGCTCACACTTTTGGTTTGCAACAGTGCAAGAAGTCTTACAAGCGGATTGACAAGAAGTCTGGCACTCACCACAACCACCATGAGCTGCAGTCTGCTTTAGAGTTGCAGAAGTTAATGTCTTGATGTGTTTCATGGCACAATTCCTCCATTCATTTTTTATATCTCTTACGCTTCATGCTCGCACCGAGCAATGAGCCAAGAACAGCAGTTATAACGGACAATGCAACATTTATTGCTACACGCATAAAATCCACAGTTTGTCCTAGCCAAGCGAGGCTTAACAGAGCTATGCACCCAAAAAGGCATAAACCTGCTATAAATCCCCACATTAATCTTTTCTGTTCAGCAAGTCTTGCAGCTATCCAAGAAGTGAAAAAAGTTCCTATTCCAAGGCAAAAAAGTGATAATGTTGAAATTTGATTGCTACTTAATTTACCAAGCCATATTATAATAGAACATATAGCCATAAGTATAAGAGTAGCTACAAAGCCAATTAGAACGGGTACTGCAAGCACTTGTACAACAGAAGTTGGTTCATGTTTTTTCATATTTATTTCCCCTCCTGTGAAAATAATCACCTAAAGCAATTTATTCTCCAGCGGAAGGAAGTATACCAAATATTACTTTGTTTCTTTGTTTTCTTCAATCTTATCAGCAGGAGAAGCTTCTTTGCTACGAACTGCCCAGCGATAAAGCTTTAGCTTTGTGCGGTCAGCAGTTGATTCAATAACTAAAGTATCGTCCTTGATGCTTACAACCTTACCAATAAAGCCGCCAATAGTGGAGATTTCATCTCCTACTTTAATGGAATCACGCATTTCCTTTTCAGCCTTATCACGCTTTTTCTGAGGACGAATAAGGAAGAAATAAAATACAACAAATATTAAGACAAGCGGCAAAATACTACCTAAAAGATTAACATAGGTTTGTGGACTTGCTGGAGCTGCAAGTAATACCATTTAGAGTACCTCCTCATAAAATTACATAGTACTATTATAGCTATTTCCCGTATAAATTACAAGTGTTTTTGCGTTTTTTATAACATTTACGTTATATTATTGCTGCAAAAACAAAAAATCTGAACCCTCATTATGAAAGTTCAGATTTCTTGGTACGCCGAAAGGGATTCGAACCCCCGACCTTTTGGTTCGTAGCCAAACACTCTATCCAGCTGAGCTATCGGCGCATTTTTATTGCCGTCAATTGACTGCCTGTATATAATATCACATGTAATAATGCAAAGTCAAGAAAAATTTTTATATTTTTATTATTTTTCATATGCTAACAATTTATCATTGAATGATATTGTTATAAATGGTATAATCTATATATAATTTCAACATATTAAAGGGTGGTTTTTATATGAAATTTAGTAAAAATATTAAAAAGGCTGTTTCTTTTATACTTGCCTTTGGCTTGTCGTATGGTGCAGTTACTCCTGCAATTACTCCAGCACAAGCTGCAGAAATGTCATACTCTGTTATGATTGAGCCAAAATATCAAGATGCAAGCTATTTTAGTGAGGGGTTAGCAGCTGTAAAGCAAAATGACAAATGGGGATATATAGATGAAACGGGTAAAACTATTATTCCTTTTGAATATGATTATGCTTTCCCATTTAGCGAAGGGGTTGCAGTTGTAGCTAAATATGGAACTTCACATTTACCAGAACAGTATCAAAATAATCCTGATGTACTTTCAGATTATTACTATTGGTATTTAATAGATGAAAATAATAATGCTAAACTATTAACTTATGAGTATAGTTATGAAAGCAATGGAACATCAGAGCAAGTAATATTACCTATATATACATATTCACTAGATGATATATATTCAGATGCCTTATGTCATAATGGGTATATAAATATGTTCAACATTGCTTTCAACGATTATGGCTGTGGCATGGTATTTGATAGAAACGGAAATTATGCAAAAATTAACAACAATCCAAATGCTGATAGTTATTATATGACCTGCGGTTATACATTTAACGAAGGCATATTTGTCGCTTTTGGTTCAGCTTCAAGCGAAACTGGTTTTGTAGATGAAAATGGTAACAAAATTTTAAGCTATGAATCATATGATTTACGCCCATTTAACCAAGGTTTAGCACCAGTAAAAGATTGGGACGGAAAATGGGGATTTACTGATAAATCTGGTAATATGGTGATACCAAATAATTATTATGATTTCTATGTAAGAGGTCTTAACACCACATATCAAGTTTTTAACAATGGTATAGCATCTGTGGAAAATACAAACTATCTTTGGGGTGGCATAGATAAAACAGGTAACACAATAATTCCTTTTGAATATGAAGCTCTAAGAGCTTTTAATGAAGGTCTTGCAGTTGCTCAGAAAAATGGTAAGTTTGGTGTAATTGATACAAACAATAATGTAGTTGTACCATTTGAGTATGATGAGCTTAGCGGATATGGTAGCGGTCGTTGTGTAGCTATAAAAGATGGTAGTGGTTTCTGTATTGACCGCTATGGCAATGAAATAAATGGTTCTGATAAAATAAGCCAAAATAACTATTTTAAAGGTGATGAATATGGTTATACAATACAAGTCACACCTTCTGATATAATAGTAATTGAAGAAAATAATTTATATGGTTTTGCTTCAACCGAATTTACTCCTGACCTGCCTCAACAATCTGAAATGGATTCTTGGGCATATGATGAAGTAGTTAAATCTATTGAGGCTGATTTAGTACCTACATATTTACAAAATCAATATAAAATCAATATAGACCGTGGCGATTTTGCTGCTCTTGTTGTAACACTTCTTGAGCAAGCAAGCGGTAAAGATATTGATACACTTGTTAAAGAGGAAACAGGTAAAACCATTAATGAACTTGTAACAGCTTACCCATTTACAGATACCACAGATACAAATGTTATTGCAGCTAATGCATTAGGTATTATTAGCGGTAAAGGCAACGGCATTTTTGACCCATATGCAAGCATTAAACGCCAAGAAGCAGCAGCTCTTTTAATGCGTATAGGCAAATATATGGGTAAAACTGATATAGAAGATATAGGTACAAACTTTGCTGACTCTTCTTCCATTCAATCCTATGCTGTTGAAGCTGTAAATTATGTAAATGCTCTTAATGTAATGAAAGGTACATCTGATACAACATTTTCACCTAATGGAACATATACACGTCAGCAGGCTTATATAACTGCTTTAAGACTATATAATGCCATAAAATAACGCAAAAAACAGCCAGAGTATTTAAAAACTCTGGCTGTTAGTTTTATGCAAAAAAAGAAAACGTACTGACTAAACAGTACGTTTTCTGGTACGCCGAAAGGGATTCGAACCCCCGACCTTTTGGTTCGTAGCCAAACACTCTATCCAGCTGAGCTATCGGCGCATTTTGCATCATTGTCGACTACCTATATATAATATCACACAGTTTTTACGCTGTCAACATATTTCTGCAAAAAATCAATATTTTTTTATTTAAGCATAGAAAGATAATATTCTTTATCTGAAACTTGTCCAACTGCACTAATTGCAACATTATCAAAATTTAGAACATTTCTAGCGAGTTTTAAAACATCTTCTGTTGTTACTGCATCATACTGCTGTATAATCTCATCGGTTTCAATTTGCCTACCGAAATAAAGTTCTGCTCTACCCATTTGATGCATTCTTGCACTTGTGTTCTCTAGCCCCATAAGCACATTTGATTTAATTTGTTCTCTACATCTTAAAAGCTCATCTTGTGTTATGCCATTCTGTGAAAACTCATCTATAACATTTTTAATCAGCTTAACTGCCTTTTCTTCGGTTTCTTTACCAAGTGCAGTATAAATGGAAAGCATTCCTGTGTCTTGATGACTTGCATTAAATGAATATATACAATAACATAATCCATTTTTTTCTCTTACAGTTTGGAAAAGTCTTGATGACATACCTCCACCAAGCATAGATGATAAAATTTGCATTGCATATCTTTCATCTGATGATATAGATACACTTTTAAAACCTATACATATATGATTTTGTTCTATATCCTTTTTATAAACCATTGATTTAGGTTTATATATAGCAGGTATTATTTTATTTTTACCTTTTCCAGTCATTTTGGAAAATAAATCACAAATAAAATCCAAATCTTCCTGCTCAAACATACCAGAAATAGCTATAACAGTATCCTCTGGACGATATGAATTTTTCATATAATCATGAAGTGTTTCTGTTGTCATTTTAGATAGTGTTTGCTTTGTTCCAAGTACAGGATTTCCCAGTGAGCTATCTTCATAACAATTTTCAAAAAGTTTTTCTGTAACTAAATCCTCTGGGCTATCCTCATACATATCTATTTCTTCAAGCACCACACCCCGCTCAAGATTTATATCTTCTTGTGCAAATCTTGAATTTAAAAACATATCAGCTAAAATTTGTATACCGTCTTTAATATGAGTATTTAAAACCTTCATATAATAACAAGTACATTCCTTAGTTGTAAAAGCGTTAAATTGACCACCTAAAGCGTCCATTTGTACTGCTATATCATGTGCAGAACGAGTTTCTGTACCTTTAAATATCATATGCTCTATAAAATGAGATATTCCGCCTAGCTCTTTTGGTTCATGTCTACTGCCATTTCCTACCCAAATACCAATAGATGCTGAACGCACATAATCCACTTTTTCTGTAACTATTCTTACTCCATTTGGGAGTGTAATTTTTTTATACATAATATTATACCGTCCTAAAAACACTATCTTTAATATTTTAAGTATATCACAAAAAACAAAAAATAAAAGACATAACAGTTTTTTGAACTATTATGTCATAAAACACATATTTTAATTTAATAAAAATATAGAAATATTTAAATAAGCTGCAAATAATACCCAAAGAAAATAAGGTATTTGAAGTTTTGCAGCAAGTTTATCTAGTTTGCTAAATGATAATATCATCAGTAAAATAAGTGCTAAAAGCAATAAAATAATAATAAATGCTATGCCAAAAGTCTGTAAATTAAAGAAAACCAGTGTCCAAATAACATTTACAGCAAGTTGTAAACCAAAAATAAAAAGGCTTTGTGTGCGGTCATCAGACTTAGGTTTTAACCAAATTCTAGCTACACCTATACCCATAAGAGCAAATAAGATACCCCAAACAATAGGAAATATAAAACTAGGTGGTGTAAGTGGTGGTTTTATAACCGTTTTAATATATCTATCCACTCCCGCTTTTGTAAGCCAGCTAGAAATTGCACCTATTGCTTCTACAATTAACACACCTATTATATATGGCTTAAAGCGTTTTATAAATTGCATATTTGCATCACCCATAATTATTTTATGAGTGATTTTTAATTTATATTCTTATTTTATTATTTGTCAATTTGCCTTGTATTTGTGTTGTATATTTACATTTTGGATAACCTGTACAGCCCATAAACTCTCCATATTTGCCAGCTCTTTTTATAAGTTTTTTACCACAAAATGGACATACATTAGTTTCATATTTTTGTTTTATATCCTCTATATGTTGTTTTTTTACTTTATTTGATACATTAGTTAGCGGTTTTAATTTTCTTTCAAATTGTTTTATCTGTTCTTTTGTATATATAACTTTGCGTTCTTTTAATTCTTTTCTGATATTTTTAAGCATTTTATTTCTTTGTAAAATAACCACTTGTTTAGTGCTTTTTGGTACTTTTGTAAGCTCACAACGCTCAGAAAATATAATATATGAAGTAAATGCACTAATAGGCAAAGATAAATAATTAGCAAGTGCTATTATATGCGTATTATTTTGTTTTATAGGGTTATAAAATACATGCTTACTTCCATTTTCCATTTTTTGAACCCAATTTTGCTCATTAGCCTTGCCAAATATATAACCGCTATAATTTTTGCTTTCAAATACAAATATCCCTTTTTCATGAAACATAATCAAATCTATTTCTGTATTTTTATCTTTAATCGGAATATACGCATTTTTTAAAACAATATATTCGCCCTTTAAATTATTATTTTTAAGTGCATATTCTGTCATATATTCGCCAAATTGCCCCACATTTTTATAATTAAGTAATGTAGCAATTATTCCTGGTTGCTCACCTTTTAATATAGCTAATAATCCCATTATATACAAACTTCCTTAATAAAATATATTTATATTTTAAAAAAAAAGTAGAATTTTGTCAATGAATAAGCTATTTTTCAGCATTAAATGCATTTGCAAGTTTTTGTAATGCCTTTTTTTCTATTCGAGATATATAGAATATTGCTTATTGTAAACGAATGTCTTTTAAGAAATCGCTTCCAACTCATGGAAGCGAAATTTTATTATAATCTGTTTATCCTTTGTTAGCTCAACTCGTTCAATTAAACTAACTAATAA
>JAGHIZ010000040.1 GCA_017886875.1 Butyricicoccus sp.
ATAATTTAAGATTATCTATCGTATATATTGTGCTTACGCATGAAAATGCAAAAAGCACTTTAATGAAAAGTAATAATCTAATAAATAATGATAGGTTTAAATATCATGCTTTTATAGTGTAATGTGCAGAGTATAAATTTTTGAAAATACATTCATGCGTAAGCTTTTGATAAGACGAATAGGTTATTTTTTAAATAGAGAATGACATTTTCCCTCTAGGATGTTTTTCTGCTAGAAGTAAAGTTTGTTTATGTGTTGTAACATGTGTGTAGATTTGAGTTGTAGAAATTGAACTATGCCCAAGTAAAGATTGTATATATCTTATGTCCATTCCAGCTTCTAGAAGTGATGTTGCAAATGTGTGTCTAAACATATGAGGGGTTATATGACTGGTTATGTTGATTTTTCGTAAGTATCTATTGATAATCCTTCTAACAGACTGAGGAGAAAGAGGTCGATTTTCTCTATTATATAAAATAGCATCATATTTCTGAATTATTTGAAAATATTTTTGGTAATATAGTTTTATAACTTTAAGTAATTCAGGATTAGTAAGTTTTATAATACGTTCTTTTTGTCCCTTTCCATTAATCAAAAGTTCTAATTCATCATTGTTTAAGATAAAAGTATCTTTAGATAATGAACATAATTCAGAAACACGGAGACCAGTGCTAAATAGAAGTTCGAGCACTATAATATCCCTTAATCCATTACTATAGCCAGATTTGTATGCTTCATAAGAACTTTGTAAAATTGATTGTATTATTTCTGTTGGAATTATTTTTGGAAGTTGTTGTGGAGAGTTGATACGAATGCGAAATTTATCAAAAGGATTTATTTGCAAAATGCCAGCTAATGATAATTCATTATAAAAAGCTCTTACACTTGCTATTTTTCGCTTGACAGAACGTGGTGAAAATTGTTTATTTAGATATTTAATATATTGGCTTATACCATTTTTATCAGCTAAAGTGTTATTTGTAAATTGTGCAAATTGTTGTAGGTCAATACGATAGCATTTTATCGTGTTTGATGATAGTTTTTTTTCATACTCAATCATTTCAATGTAATCGTTAATTAATGATAATAATGTTTTCATATGAAAACCTCCTAAAAAGAATTTATTCTTTTATTATGAGTTTATTATGAAAACTTGTCTATTATTTTTACTGATAATATCGCAATGATTATAGATAAATGTGGAATTCATATGTTTAAGTATGTCACTATTAAATAACTAAGTATAACAATAAACTAAATGCTAATATTGAAGGATGATATATAGTAAGTATGAAACTTTTTATGTATCATCTTTTTTTATTTATCAAATGTGTCAATATACCCAAAATTTAAATTTTACATTAATGCCTGTTTTATTATTATCAATAATATTTGCATTTTTGGGTATTATAATGCCACTTATAACCTATAAATTTACATTAAAACATTCAATAGTAGAACGATTAAGAGCTGAATAATATACTTGATAAATTTGAAATATAAGTTACAATAAAAAGAAAAACTAGATGGTAATTTATATATGAAAATTGACAGACTTATTGGAATTCTTTCTATTTTATTGCAACAAGAAAAAATAACAGCTCCAGAGCTTGCAAAAAAATTTGAGGTTTCTAGACGTACAATTAATAGAGATATTGAAAATCTTTGTAAAGCGGGTATTCCTATTGTAACAAAACAAGGGCAAAATGGTGGTATATCAATTATAGATGGCTATAAAATAGATAAAACACTTTTAACTTCAAGTGATATGCAAGCTATTTTATCAGGACTTGGTAGTTTAGATAGTGTTAGTGGTACAAATCAAGTATCCATACTTATGGAAAAACTAGGAGCTTCTAATTTCATATCTGGAAATCCAAATATTTTAATTGATTTGTCATCTTGGTACAAAGATTCACTTTCACCAAAAATAGAACAGATTAAAAAAGCAATAGAGCAAAATAGACTAATATCATTTGTGTATTATTCTCCTAAAGGTGAAAGCAGTAGAATAATAGAGCCATATTATTTAGTTTTTCGTTGGTCAAGCTGGTATGTATGGGGATATTGTAGAAAACGTGATGATTATAGATTATTTAAATTAAATCGTATGACAAATTTAAAGACAAAAGAAATATTTGAAAAAAGAGTTGTGCCTACGCCAGATTTATCAACTGAAAAAATTTTCAATCATAAATATGAAATTCAGGCAATTATAAAACCTGAATATAGATGGAGATTGATTGATGAATATGGTTTAGAATCGTTTACGGTTATGCCAGATGGAAATCTTCTATTTTCTTTTATGTTTACAGATGAACAAAGTATTATAAATTGGATTTTGTCATTTAAGGGAGGAGCAGAGCTTATATATCCAGACAATTTGCGAACAGTACTAAAAAAATTAGGTCAACAAATTCAAAAACAATATTCTAATTCATGACATACAGATGTCCTGTTTGGTTTGATAAAATAAATACAACAATCGAAAGGAGCAAAAAGTTATGAAGTATGAAATTGTTAATTTAGAGGAAAAGTTTGTTGTAGGAATATCAGCTCGTACAAACAATAATTCTGCAGATATGAGTAATATAATTACAGGACTATGGACAAGTTTTTTCAAAGATGGAATCTATCAAAGTATACAAAACAAAGTAAATCATAAGACATTAGGTGTTTATACAGAATATGAAAATAATGAAAATGGTGATTATACTGTTATGGTAGGCTGTGAAGTAGGCTCTGAATCTAAAGAACCAACTTGTGTTAAAATTCCAGCTGGAAAATATGCGAAGTTTATTACTAGAGGTGATGTTCATTTAGCTGTGGCAGAGGTATGGCAGGAAGTATGGAAAATGAATTTAAATAGGTCGTTTGTATGTGATTTTGAAGAATATCAAAATGAAGATGTGAAAAATACAGAAATACATATTTATATTGGATTAAAAGAATAAAATAAACAAACTTGTGCGAACTTTCTATTTTTATTGAAAATAAGAGGGTTGGCACTTGATTTTTATAGATGATAAAGCACTGTTTATATCACCTATACTTGATATGGAAAAACTTATTTTAGATATGATGAGTTGGGCATCTGTATTATAATGAAAGTTATTTTAAAAAATTAAAATGAAAAAAATCTGACAATGCGGGCTTGATGTATTAAAAAAAGAGAGCTGCTATTTGTATTAAAATAGTAGCTCTTTGATAGTTTGAAAGACTATTAAGCCTGTTTTGTTAATTTATATCTTTTTTGCATATTTATAAATTCATTTTCTTTTATTCCAATAATGAAATTATCAATTAAACAAACAATTTTATCAACCAAATTATTATCATCTAGTATTAAGCCAATAATGAAAACATTAAATGTTTCTTTTGGTAAAAATCTGCCATCATAGTATAATGTGGGAACTCTCTGTTCCCAAATCATGGCAACTTTTATACGTTTTAGGTATTCAAGTATTTCAGTGTCACCTTTAAAACATCTATAATCGTATTGGTTTTGCTCATCATTTGTTAATAATTCTAAAATTGAAAAACTTTCATCAAGGCTTTTATGACATGCCCAAATTTTGTAACAACCACTTACGCTTTTATATTTTTCTGGTATATTTTCGGTGGTGATTCCAAAAAATTCAGCACAATTTTCAAGTGTTATTGACTTATTGTATTCAATATTTTTATAAGTGAGCATTCTTTCGAACTCGCCATTTGTGCTTTTTAACTTTGGATATGTAATACCTAGATCGTCTAAAAATAGTTTGATAAAATTTATGTTGCTACAAACTATAAAATCATACTTAGATAGGCATTTTTCAAATCTAATTTTTGTTTTTTGAGTTATTTGTTCTTTATCTTCTAGCATTTCTGGAGAAATTCCGTTATACTGCTCAGTATCTGGCCATTCTTTAAGTTTTTCAGGTTTGTAATATTCGTTCCATATAAGTCCACTGTTATCAATAATAACAATTCTAATTATCTCACCACCATCATTAGGATTTAATGCATCTGTTTCAATTTTTAACGCAGCCCATTTTTTTTGTTCCATGATAAAAATCCTTTCTTTATTTGTTTTTTATCCTAGTCTTCATAGGTATAATATTATATGCAAAATATTGAATAATCTAAATAAAACTGACATTTCCTTGTGAAGCCACCAAGAAATGCCGTAAAAGATGATAGAGCTTACAAAGTTTAGTGATGAAGAAGCACAAACTCGTTACAATAAATATCTGTAACGTAAAAAGAATTATTATGATAGGCGAAAAAGCAAAATTGTACCTTAGATATTTATAGGAGAAAAATATGATATTAGATGAATTGTATTACGATAATATTGAGCCAACATAAAAAGAATATTGCAAATTAAGTAAGTGTACAGGTGATTTGCTTGCTGAACTGGAGAAAACTCTATCTAAGGGAACAAATGGAGCTTGTAGATAAGTTTTATTCTCACATTACTGATGTTCATTGTATGGAGGTCAAAGCCAAGTTTCAGTATGGCTTTTTCCTTGGTGTTATGCTTATGAAAAAAGTACAAGATATATATCTTATGATAAGTATTAAAATTTAATAATATAAAAGAGCCGTTCTTTTTATCAAATGTCTATGTATTTAACAGTTAAACAACAAGTAAAACATCTTTCAAAGAAAGATTATCTTGCCATTAAAGAGTTATGCCATATAGCAAAGAATTTAGCAAATGAGGCTATATATAACATAGAGCATGAAACAAATAAAAATAGGCATATTGAAATTTAGCTTTAAAATATAATAAAAAGTTATATTATGGATTTGCATATAAATAATTTGAATACCTGTTATTATAGATGTTTTAATTATAGATATTTTGATTGTATATGTGCTATAATATCAGAAAAAGGAGATGATTTGCCATGACATCAATCACTAAACGTATTATCGCAGTCAAAACCGCAGATGCAATAAATGCTATTGAAGGTGCAGAAATTTCGGATTATGCAAAAATACTTTCTAAAAACTGGGCACTTGGAAGGTTAACAGATACTCAAATGAAACAAGCTCTATTATCCTATCATAAGAAAATTGCAGTTCAGGAGCATTATAATAATGTTTGATCCATATATATACAATGATATATCAGTGTTGATAAATAAATTAGATATAAAAAATGAAGAAATATTAGATATTATTGAAGCAGAACAATCAAGAGCAAATATGATGTTGTTATACAACAAAGGATTTAATAATTTTTCACCAGATGGGTTATGTGAAATTCATAAATATTTATTTGGTGATTTGTATGATTGGGCTGGAAAATATCGAATAATTAATATAGAAAAACGTGAAGCTATACTGGGTGGTCGAAGTGTATGGTATAGCAATGATGAAAAAATACATGACGATCTAGAATCTGCTTTTAATGAAATAAATAAGATAAAGTGGGAAAATATAAGTAAAGAAGAATTTGTACATCAACTTTCAATATTGTTTCCACGCATTTGGCAAGTACATCCGTTTAGAGAAGGAAATACTCGTACAGTTGTTATGATGATGACATTTTTTATTGAAAGTCATGGTTATTATATGGATCAAGAACTTATGGCTGCAAGTGCAGGATATGTAAGAAACTCTTTTGTAATGGCATCTTTAGACCAATTTTCTGAATATGAACATTTGGAAAGGATTTTATTAGATGCTATATGTACTGAGCCAATTGAATACGATGAAAAATCACTTGATATTAAAGATACTTCACCATCAAAATACAATAAATATCAAAAAACTCCATATAAACCAGAACCACATTATGGAATAGATTAGAGGAATCTAATTATTAATAAAATTTTGCAGTTTTACATTTAATGTAAGGCTGCTTTTTTATGTTTAAAATCTTTCTGTTGTTAACATTAAAACTTATTTCGATTAAAAATTTTTTAGACCATATTCTCACTTATTGTATTTTAAAACTACTTGAGCTAAAATCTCTGCCTATATTTCTACATAAGCTCATTACAAAACTATTAATTGTCTTTAATGGTGTTTTCAGTATTTATACCCATATTAGAAATTGCTTCTTCCATTGCAGTTTTAGACTCTTTATCTATTGCATCTAATTCTTTTTTATCAAATGCTGTTTTTATACCAACGTTATCACTTTTGTATATTAATGATTCTGAAATATTTTTTAATACATCGTCTGTGATGGATGTGTCATTATTATCTAAAGAATAAACCATCATTAGTTTTGTTGGTTCATTTTTGGGTGTAATAAGCGTTACCCAGCCACTATATGATAAGGTTTTTAATGTTGTACTGTTTTTGTCATCAGTGCTTACTTCTTCATATGATATATTTGTAAAGAATGGTATCATTATTTTTTGTGTAGAATCTGTACTTTTGTTTATCATCTTATCCATATCATATTTCATATCTGTATAGAATTCATTACTTGTATCTATACCCCAGTAACCATCATCCTCATCTACTTTAAATGACATCTCGTTTAAAAGAATTTCAATTGTTTTAGCTATATTATCTTCTGTTAAGCTTCGTAAATCAAGAGATGTTTTTGGTGAATATACCGACATTGAAAAGGAGTTATCAAAAGCAGATAATGTAAAGATATTTGAGTATTCCATTAGAGAACAATTTGCATTTTCATATTCAGAATAGTTTCCACTTGCAACACTAATCATCATATCTCTGTAATGAACGCCTTTTAAGTAGAAATTTTCAGGTGCTAAAAATTCATATTTTGGTATTGTATTTACAGTAGTAAGTGAAAGATTGTCTTTTTCCTGAACTATGTCAGCTATTACATCTTTTCTATCATCAGGGTTAGATTCTCCACAAGCTGTAATACCTGTTAGTAAAATCCCTAAGCAAGTTGATATAGCAATAAATCTTTTTTTATACATCTTTTAAAAATCGTCCTTTCTTTTGTTACTTATTATTACTATTATACACAAAAAAAAGACACTTTTTTAGTGTCTTTTTTATTTTTTAAAATCTGGATTTATATTTTCATTGCTTATTGAATTCATGAATATATTTATATTTTTATCACCTATAGGATTACAATTGAAAATCATTTTTCCAACAATATCTTCAAAAGGTATGGTTCCAAATACTCGACTGTCTTTTGAATTATTCCAATTATCTCCCATAAAGAAATATTCTCCATCTGGTATAATAGTTGATTTCATTGTGCCACCTTGTCCAGTAAAAGCTTCATATCGGTAGTCTTCTTTTATTTTTTCTCCATTTCTGTATACTCCGTCTATTTTTACCTCGATTGTGTCTCCAGGTTTTCCGATAAGTCTTTTTATATATAATAATTTTGGTTGTGTATCTGCATATGGCTTAAATATTACAATATCACCATAAGTTAAGTTTTCTGGCTTACTTATTTTTTTTGCAATAACAAGTTCATTAATACCAAGAGTTGGGTACATAGATTCGGATGGAACATTTGCAATTTTAAAATTTACTTGTAGAAGAACTAATAATATTATTATTACTATTAGTCCAAAGAATTTGTTGAAGAAATTCATTCTTGAAAACTTTTTTTTGTCCTCAATACTTAAACTCTCGTATCTTTTTTTTCTATCTTCGTATTCTTTTTTAGCAAGAATTTTTTTTTCATTTCTACATTCTTTGTTTAATAATTTCATAAAAAACCTCGTTTATATAATTTAATAAATATTAGAAATCAATTGTGTGATTTTTGTGCCAATAAACAAAGTTAATAAGGCTAAGAAATGCATTTTATTACCAGTATCGGTAATCAATACGGAAAATATTGCAAATGTCCATACAGCTGATAACTCTGGCGTTAATATTTTTCCTGTAAAACATCTGGCTATTAACTGAGTGTTTGTAATTTTTAATCCATTATAATTGGTAAATGTTTTATATAGAATAAATGAGATGATGATTGCAACTGTCATAAATCCATAATTTGTTGATGAAATGCTTAAATTGAAATCACAATACATAAAATCACCTGCTTTATTATTAATTTATATCTTAATTTTTATATTATTATTTTTTTATTATTTGTTTTTTTATCCTATTGTTTAAGAAATATATATAACTAGAATCGGGTATATTTTCTGTTTCTTTATTATTACTATTATACATTATATAGTATATCTGTGCAAATTTATATCAAATAAGTTCATACTTTATTTACAAAAATACAAACCGATTATCAATGATTTGCATATAATAAATAAGTTATTTTTTATGCAAAATAATATTATATTTAGATATTATTATTAAGATATTTAAAATATAATGATAATTTTTTATTTGTTTAGAGTATGAAATTATAATAACGATATGAAAAAACTATGGTAATAGAGGATTATTAAATATGAAAATTGAAAAAAATTTTTTGAAAAAAGATAGAATGAAACCTATGAAACCTGAACAATTTAAAAATGATTCTCCTATTATTGCTTTTTTAAAGCAAAGAGATTTAGGGAAAAAACTTGTGCTAGAGGTTTCTGTTTTAAAGTCATTGTTTCGAAATGACGAATCTGGCTGGTCTATGTATTTAGTTCAGTTTTATGACAGAACTTTTCCTATTACTGGAACTTTTGTTTCTCCATTAAAAGCTGGGTTTCCTTATATAGTAGAAGGTCGTGTTTCTGTTTCTCAAAATAATAATAAAAGAGTGCTATCTGTATCTGGATGCGAAATGGATTTGAAAACGACAGATGTAAATAAGATTATAAGCATGTTACAGACTATTGATGAGATAAATGTTTGTGCAGCTCAGTTTGTAGATGTATACGGAACAGATATCATAAAAGATATGATTGAATGTCCTGCTAAGGTTGCAAAAGTTTTTAATGTTAGTACTATTCAGGTGTCTCATTGGGCAAGTGTATTTACTGATGATTTTGTTTTGTCAGGAATAAAAAAAGATTTAATGGAATGTTTGGATTAGGTGATGGAATGGTGTTGAAGTTTTTTTCAAAAAAGACATTACGGATATCTTTTTTGAAATGGAAGTTATAAAAAAGAATCCGTTTTACATAAAGGTGAAGAACTTTCAAAAGAGCAAGGTCTTGTTGTTGGGTACAAAAAGAAAGGCAGCTCTGTCACGTGTAAAGAACCAAAGCATGTTTCAGTTGTTGATGGATAAGCTGCCTCCTACACACAAGGCAAAATGGTTTGCAGGTGCAGCACTCAACAGTGTAGATCAAGCTATGGCTTCTGTGCTTTCCACTGCGATGTCACGCTTGAATGCGTTTCTGGATAGTGAAATGTAACAAATACTATGCTTTGACAGTTCATTGGATACAGAAACATTCTATACACAAAAATCCGCTATTTTTATTGTACTTCTTGAAGAAGATACCACAAAATATTTTATGGTGTCTTTGTTTCTGCAACAGTTGTATCGTGAAATGCTTACCATTGCAGACGAGTATGGCGGAAAACTTCCAAACCGAGAGATGCTGTTCGCAGATGAGATTGGCATAATTCCAAAAATTGAATCTATGGAAATGATGTTCTCTGCAGGTCGTTCCAGACGAATCAGCATGGTTCCCATTATTCAAAGCTTCGCTCAGATGGAAAAGAACTACGGAAAGGAAGGTTCAAAAATTATTATAGACAACTGTCAGGATATTTTGTTTGGCGGATTTGCTCCGAACTCTGAAAGTGCGGATATCCTGTCCAAAGCACTTGGAAACCGAACAGTTTTGTGCGGTTCTATTTCCAGAGGAAAAAACGACCCAAGCCAAAGCCTACAGATGATGAGCCGCCCGCTCATGTCACCGGACGAACTGAAAACACTTCCGAAAGGACATTTTATTCTTGCCAAAACGGGTAACTGTCCTATGCAGACAAAACTTCCTCTGTTCTTAAAATGGGGAATTGATTTTGAAGATATGTATGAAGTGGAGGAAAAAGCAACAAGAAAAGTAGAATACGCAGACCGCTTTGAACTGGAACGTGAAATTATACATCGTAGAGATGTTGACTTTGAACTGCCTCCAACATCTTCTTGGACTATAGTCAACAAAGTGGACAAGTAAAATTAACTAAAGATTGGTCATGTCAAGAAAAAGTGGACACAAAGTTAAGAGTTTTTGCAAATTTGTTTTTCAAATTGACAAGGACTGACCCAACCAATAGAAGAATGTATCCGTTTAGTATTGTAATACAACTCAATAT
>JAGHIZ010000006.1 GCA_017886875.1 Butyricicoccus sp.
GCTGGAATTCAACAACCTGAAGAACCTGACCGTCCATTTCAAATGTTACGCCATTTCTAAATTCACCTGCGGAAATCATAAATCTAAATCCTCCAAATGCACGATTTTTTAACAAGATTACAATTTTATTTTCTTATGCCATTATATTTTACATGATTTTGCTGATTTTTGCAAGTGTTTTTTGATTTTCTATGATATATATAAAAATAACCCGCCTAAAATGGCGGGTTAAAAGTATTGATATACAGCTTATTAGCGGCAAGGATTGCAGCCACCAGAGCAGCAGTCATCATGTGGTACACAAGGACAAGGATTACCGCATGAGTTACCGTTGTTAGAGCCGCAGCAGCACCAAATAAAAACGATAGCTAGAATGACAATAAGCCACCACATATTGTTGTCGCTCCACATGCTGTTACAAGAATTACACATTGTAAAAACCCTCCTAATCATTGATTTCATTATCATCATATGGGGGAAGGCTTGCCCGTGTGCACAAAATTTTAAAAATATTTTAAGAATATTTTCAAAAAACTAAGACAAGTTCTTTTGAACTAATGTAAACTCAGTTTGAGTAAATATACCGCTTGATATAAGTTTATCGGAAAGTTTAAAGGTCTCATTTTTACAGTTTGCAAATAAAACCTTATAAGAGGTGTAAACCAAATCATCACGATAGAAAATATTACGGTCTTTAATTGCTTGAACTTCAGATTGACTTAGAATACCAGCATCTATTGCAGCATCTGCAGAATTAGCCCAAGTAAAATCCCCATTTTTATCGTTATATTCTAATGCACGAAGTAAAAATGTCATATAGTCATTTAAAGTTAGTGTTTTTTGAGAACCAAAAAGATTTTCACTTACGCCACTTGTATAGCCTTTTTCATAAGCATAAGCTACATATCTATCTGCCCAGCTAGGAACGTCAGTAAATGGGTGAGAGCCTTTGTAATTCAAGGCGCGATTTTCTTCACCCAAAAGACGAAGTAGCATAACAAGACCTTCTGTACGAGTTGAAGAACGTTCAAGGTTATAACCGTTTGTAGAACCAGAAAACAGCCCTAAATCATTGAGTGCATCAGCATACATAGTATATTGAGCTGTATAACTTGGAGCAGTGCCAGAAATTTCGGTGTAATTTCCTGAGATATCCACCTTTGCAGGTGAGGTTAACTCTACTACATTGTTAGCAGAAGGTGATAAATATAGCTGATTTCTTACTAGAACAGAACCAGTGGACACAATTTGACCAGTGGTGACATTTATAAGCTCACCAGAGGATATATTGGCAGAGCCACTTGTGAGACAAATTTCAGTAGTTTTAGCAAGTTGCAGCTTAGTACCATTAGAAAAGCTATTTGTTAAAGAAGCACGTGTGCTTGTATTAAGTCCAAGAGCAGCAGCGGTTTGAGTAACAAGTTTTTGTTCTAAAGCTTCATCTGATGATATTTCAGAAAGTTTGTTATCAAGGCTGGCTTGTGCAGTATCTAACTCAGTTTTAGCTTGAGTTTCAATCTGTTTTAAAACCTCATTTACATATGTATCAGATGCATAACTTAAGGATATAAGGGGGTCTTGCTGAGAGCCAGCCCCATATAGTGCAAAAGCGACAGTTCCAGAAGCAAGTAAAATTGCAGAAGCCGCAGTTAATATTTTAGGGAAATTCAAACTGTAAGCTCCTTTCTATAATTTTTAATAAATATAGTATACTATTTTATGTTTTATCGGTCAAGTTAACAAGTGAAGAGATTAAATAATCATCTTTTACATCTATAATTTTGGCATTATGATATTGATTTTTAAAACAGTGTTTATCATTTGTTTTTACAATAAAGTTATATTGTGCATGACCACACCATAAACCATCAGCATCTTGATGTTCCCAAAGAACAGGAAGTGTCTGACCAATAAACGATTTTAAATAGTTTTCTTGCAGTTTATAACCTAAATTTTTAAGAGTGTTGGCACGTTGTTTTTTGATTTGTTCATCAATTTGATTAGGCATATTAGCTGCAATAGTACCATTTCTACGAGAATATGGGAATACATGCAATGCGGAAAAATTGCATTTTTTAACAAAATCCATTGTTTGAGCAAATTCATCATCTGTTTCATCAGGGAAACCGACTATAATATCAGTAGTAATTGAACAGTTTGGAAAATATTTTCTTAAAAGCTCAGTGTTATTAAAAAATGTTTGGGCTGAATATTTGCGTTTCATTCGTTTAAGTACACTATCACAGCCGCTTTGCAATGATAAATGAAAATGAGGCATAAGATTTGAATGAACACTTAATACCTTGCAAAAACGTTCATCGGCTGTTCTAGGTTCAAGAGAACCAAGTCTAATTCTAACATTAGGTACAGCTTTGCAGATAGAGTCAATGAGATTTACTAAATCAGGCTTATCAGCTAAATCTCTGCCATAAGATGAAATTTCAATACCTGTTAATACTATTTCTTTTACATCATTGTTTGCAAGGTCTATAGCTGCATTTATAGCGTCATTAAGCTGTAAAGAACGCACATGACCACGGGCATAAGGGATTATACAGTATGTACAGTAATTGTCGCAACCATCTTGTATTTTAAGTAGTGCACGAGTACGACCTCTAGGCACACCAGAAGGAAGCTGTTCAAAGAGTTTTTGACCAGCTCTAAAATGAGATGTATCAGGAATACTGTTTTTATCAATCCAAAAATCTTCACAAAGTTTAATTATTTCTTTTCGGTCAGAAGTGCCACAAATAAGGTCAACAAGACCACTTTCTTTTAATTTTTCGGGTTCAATTTGAGCCATACAGCCTGCAACAGCAATAATTGCATTAGGATTTAATTTTTTTAGCTTGCGAATAGCACGAATATTTTTATGGTCGCTTGTAGATGTTACAGTGCATGAATTTAAAACACATACATCTGCCATTTTATCTACAATTTTATGACCATTTTGTTCAGCAAGCTTGGATAGTGCTTCAGACTCAAATAAATTTACTTTACAGCCAAGAGCAAAGAAACAAAAATTCATAATTTATTTTATTCACCTTTTATTATTATATAAATTCCATATAATTATACCATGATTTCAGTAATAATAAAACAATGTATATCATATAATTGAGTATAAAAAAATCCGAACCAATAAAGGCTCGGATTTGTGATATGTAAGATTATAGTACACGACCACCGCAGATAAAGCGACGATTGTAGTTACCAGAAGCAAGTGTGTCGTACTTAACAACAGAACCAGTGTGAGGGGAATGGATAAAGTTACCATTGCCAACATAAATACCAACATGGCTTACAACATTGTTAGAGCCAAAGAATACTAAATCACCAGGGAGAAGTTCGTCCATGGATATATTAGTTGTAGTAGCACGCTGGTCAGAAGAAGTACGAGCAATAGAAATACCCATATTCTTATAAACATAAGAAGTAAAGCCGGAACAGTCGAAACCGCTAGGAGTGCTGCCACCGTAAACATAAGGAGTACCTAAGAACTGAGCAGCGAAATCTATAATATTTTGACGGACATCATCAACGCTAGAAGATGTATCAACGATAGAGCCGACAGCAGATGACTGGTCAGAAACTACACCGCCATTAATAGTTAAGTAGTCAGGACATATGTAACCAGTTTTACCATTTACAGTAGCCTTGTACCAGCCACCGTAAACACCAATTACAGAAACCTTTTGACCATTTTTAAGTGAACCTAAAACGGAGCTAGAAGTGTTTGGTTCAGAACGGAAATTCACAGTGGTGCTGCACTTAACAGTGCCAGTACCGATATTAAAATCACATTCAGGAACCCAATCAATATAAGCACCGCTTGCATAATAGGTTTGACCATCAACGGCGATTTGATACCATTCTGTGCTATTGCTTATAACAGCTACTTTAGTGCCACGAGGAGCAGAATCGATTACAGCACCATTTGGTGTAGCACGAAGGTTAAGGCTAGAAGCATCGATTTCACCAACGTAAAGTGCACCAGAAGCGGTTATAGAAAGAGCAGTAGCAACTGCACCAGTTATTGCAGAGCGAATCCATCGTTTGGATAAAGACATTTTAAAAAGACCTCCTAAAAGTTGTCATAGGTTATGTTCTACTTAGTTGAGTTTGCACGCTTAAGCCATATAGAAGCTATATCCATAGCACTCCAAAGGCTGGATTTTTCAGTGCTTTTAATAATTCGTTCTTTAGCTCTAAGACCTTCAGCGGTCAGTTGGAGCTGAACAGAAACGCGGGTAGCGATTTTTATACCCTTTTCCTCTGTTGTTTCTAAAATTTGCATCATAATAATATGGCTGTCAGACATACTGCCATAATAAATGATGTTATCCTTTCGCAGCAGAGGCAAGCCTTTATATTGCAAAGAATTGATTTTATTAGTTGCAGCCATAAAATTAAATACTCCTATGTTACAAATTGATTGCTAAAGTTACAAAACAGTTACAATGTAAGATTACATTACGATTACAGTCTAACATAATGGAAAGCAAATGTCAAATTAAAAAATGAAGAAAAGTAAAAATAATGGAAATAATAGATAGAAAATAAATTTTTTATCTGGTGCAAATTTATTAAAAAATAACAAAAAAATAGAAATCTTCTCAATAAAAGAAGATTTCTATAAGCAATTACATAGAAAGAGCGTCCATACGTATTTGTGACAAATAGCGGTAAACACTAGCGGACGAGCATTCTAAAACGGTAGCAACATCTTTTATAGCACCTTTTAGAAGGAAAATACCAGCTTCATCTAATGACTGGATTATTTCAAGACGTTCTTCAGAGCTAAGGCGACTTGCACAAACACCATATGTATGTAATGCTTCAATAGCAGCGTCTCTAGCTACGAGTTCAGTGTGAACGCTATTTTTTTGCTCTGTAGGTTCAGAAGTTGGAGTTATTGATAAGTTAACAACAGAATTAGAATTTGGTCTACAAAGCTGGAATATTTGATGGCATATGTTACGATAGTGCACATCATCAAAAGTGATGCAAAGCATACCAAGTAACATATCGTTTTGACATATAGGCATACATGAAACTGAGATACAATGATTAGGTGCAGACAAGATATTTTCATTTATAATAACATCTTCGCAATCGGTTGACTTATCAACAAGTCTTTTTATAACTGAATCACTTATTTTACCCGCTTGTGGAGAACATGTAACAAGTGAAGGAGTAGGTCTTGATAAATCATATAAAGAGATTGCATAATCATTTCCAAGCACTTTACTTAAAAACTCAGTAAGTGGTATGTATTGTTGCAAAATTGGATGTAGCATAAATTCACCTCTTTTTATGTTCATATAGAAGTTTCACATAATCTCTATATTACTATTATTATACAACAAAAGAATAAGAAATTCCAAAATTTACTGATTAAATACATAGAAAAATTATGACGTAAAAAATAAATGTTTATTGTATATATTTCACAATATAAAATAATAAATAATGCCTTAATTTTAAAAAATATGGTAAATTGACAAAGATTTTAATTTGCATAATCGTTTACTTTGCCTAACAAGCTTTGTTCTGTGTCATCAATATATGTGTATGACTCAGGAACATTTCCAACTATAACAGTATCAGTAACTATAATTTCATTTGTAATTTTTACATCTGTCATACCAAAGCAAGTTATAAGTTGAGCTTCAGCATTGACCTGCAATAAAATTTGATGGCGTGTTTGATTTATTCCTGCAGAAGTAAAAGCACTTATAAAGTCAGCATCAGCAAAACCTAAAGAGGCTATCCCAACATGTATAGAAGGACCATGACCCGCAAATAGTGTAGGGGCGAAAATAGAACCTAGTGGTATATCAACACCACTTTTTTCAAGTGTATTTAATGCATCATATGTAGCTCTTGATATTTGGATTTTTAGAAAATCAGCAAGTATAGTATCAGTTTTTAGTGCTGTAACTTGATTTGAGCTATCTCTTTCAAGAGTGACAAGTTTTTCATAATCTGAACGATTTTGATATATAGTATCTGTTAAAACATCATGAATTGCAAAAGATGCGGTTTGTTGAATTACATTTTGTGAATATTGTAATGCAATAGGTCTTAAAATTTTAAGAAAAATATAAGCTAGTATTATAATAGATAATATAAGCAATACAAACATTTTTTTAAATTTCTTTCGTTTCAAATCTTATCACCCCTTTTTATATATTATGTTTTAAATTTAAAAATAGAATAGAAAAATACTTGACAAAGTCAACTAATTGTATATACTAATATAAAAAAGGAGAATGGTTATGGAAAATACATTTGCAGGCTATATAAGCGAGTTAAGACGAGACTTTACTATATACTGTGAAAAAGAGCTTGAAAAAGATAATATAACTCTTGGTCTTTTATATCCTATTATATATATCGCAAAACATGAAGGGTGCACACAAAAGCAACTTGCCGAAAATTTGGGGGTTGATAATGGCTATATAACAAGAGCACTTAAAAAACTTGAAGGTTTAGAAATGATTAAGCGAATAACAAATAATGATGATAAAAGAATTATAAATTTATTTCTAACTGAAAATGGAAAGCGGATTTTTGAAAAAAGTCATATGCTTTTTAAAAAATGGGATAAAGATGTATTCAGTTCAATAAGCAATCAAGAAAAAGAACAAATTATGAATTTAATGCAAAAAATAAAAGAAAGCAGGAAAAAGTAAAAAGAACTGATATTTATGGACAAACAGCAGAAAATAGAGCCAGATTTGCAGTAGAATGTGTAAAAGCAGTTAGAGATGCCGAGCCTAATATACCAATAGATTATAAGCTTGCAGTAAGGCAGGAAAATCCTCATTATGGTAATGCAGGTGTAATTATAGATGAGCTTTCAGTATTTGTGCCACTTCTTGAAAAAGCGGGTGCAGATAGTTTTCATGTGACACTAGCTAATCATTCAAAACTTGAAGACACAATACCAATGAAAACTCATGATTATTTTGCTGATGAAGGCTGTTTTCTAAAGTATTGTGATGAGGTTAAAAAATATACAGATAAACCTATTTGTGGAGTTGGAGGACTTACAACACCAGAATTTATAGAAAAACAGCTTGAAAGTGGACGTATACAATGTGCAGCTATGAGCAGACAACTATTAGCAGATGCAAATTGGGTTAATAAAGTTATATCTGGTGATAAAGATAAAATAAAATATTGTATAAGATGTAATAAAAAATGTCTCTATGCACTTCAGCAACATAGAGAGTTTGGCTGTATTTTTGATAATTAAAGGAGAAAATAAAATGACTTATTCAATTACATATAGCAGCCGCACAGGCAACACAAAAGAGCTTGCACAGATTATAAATGAAAATCTAAATAATAGCATGTATTATGGTGAGCATGATATAAAAGCACTAGACGCAGATAGATTATATATAGGTTTTTGGACAGATAAAGGCACTTGTGATAGTAAAACAATAGAATTTCTAAAACAAGTGGAAAACAAGGAGATTTTTCTATTTGGCACAGCGGGTTTTGGTGAAAGTGAGCAATATTTTAATCAGATTATAGACAATGTAAAATCTATAATAAAGGACAACAATAAGATTATAGGAAGTTTTATGTGTCAAGGTAAAATGCCACAATCGGTTAGGGATAGATATATAAAATTGCAAAATGATGAAAACTACAAAAAGTATCAAATGCTTATAGATAATTTTGATAAAGCGTTAGAACACCCAAATAATAACGATAAGAGCAATTTAATAAAAGCGATTAAATAAAAAAAGAAAAGCAAGCCTAATTTTAGGCTTGCTTTTATATTATTATTCCTCGTTTTCGTTATTAGCTTCGCCAGTTAGCAGAGCACGGATAGAAAGAGAAACCTTTTTCTTCTCATCGTTGATATCAATAATCTTAGCATCAACTTCTTCACCAACAGACAGAGTCTCGTCAGCCTTAGCAATACGATGGTCAGCAATTTGAGAAATATGGATTAAACCATCAACACCTGGAACGATTTCAGCAAATGCACCGAAAGGCATAAACTTCAAGATTTTAACCTTAGCGGTGTCACCAACAGAATACTTAGAAGTGAAGATAGTCCAAGGGTTGTCCTCAGAACGCTTGTAACCAAGAGAAATCTTTTTGTTGTCCTTATCAAGAGCGATAACATAAACATGTACCTTATCGCCAATAGCAACAACTTCAGATGGGTGCTTAATGCGTCCCCAAGATAGCTCAGAAATATGAATCATGCCATCAACGCCGCCGATATCAACAAATGCACCATAAGAGGTTAGGCTCTTAACAGTACCTTCATACTCGTTACCAACTTCGATAGACTCCCAAACCTTCTCAGCAGCAGCCTTACGAGCTTCCTGCTGCAGAGCACGAATAGAGCCAACTACACGCTTACGCTGACGGTTAATTTCTGTGATGTAGAAGGACTGCTTAGTTTTAACTAGCTGAGCCATAGACTCGTCCTTTGGAACACCTGTCTGAGAAGCTGGGATAAATACACGAACACCAGCTGCAGTAGCAACAACACCACCACGATTTTCTTCAACGATAGTGCCTTCAACTACAGTGTGGTTTTCCTTAGCAGCCTCGATAGTTTCCCAACCCTTCATCTGGTCGATACGCTTTTTAGACAGAGATATTAAACCTTCACCATCGTTAACACGGATAACAACAGCCTCGATTTCATCGCCTGGCTTGATATGGTCTTCAGCCTTGTAGTTAGGGTCATCGGACAGCTCATCAAGAGGGATATAAGCGGTCTGCTTAGTGCCAAGGTCAACCTGTACTTCGTTCTGGGAAATAGAAATTACAGTACCGGTTACTTTTTCTCCATTCTTTATAGACTTAAGGGATTCCTCCAGCATAGCTGCGAAATCTTCATTTTCAAATTTTGTTTCTTCGCTCATCATGTTACTGACCTCCTTAATTATCCAAGCCGGAGTAGAAGCACCAGCAGTAATACCTACATGGCGTCCGTTAAAACGATTGCAGAAATCCTTAGAAAGTTCTGATGCATCTTCTATGTAACATACATGAGAGCATAGAGTTTTACTTATTTCGTAGAGTCTTTTTGTATTAGAGCTCTTTTTATCGCCTATTACGATAATACAATCTGATTTTCCGGCAAGTAGACGGGCTTCAGCTTGTCGCTCGTCCGTCGCATTACATATTGTATCAAATATTTTGATGTTTGTACACTGTTTTTTTAGAAAATTCACAGAAATATCCCAAATATTTCGATTGAGAGTGGTTTGACCAACAACGCTTAGAGGCATATCAGATGACAAAAAACCATCTTTAAAAGCAGTTTTAATAGCGTCTAAATCCTCACAAACAATAGCGTTTTTGCACCAACCAGATATGCCTAAAACTTCAGGGTGACCAGCACTTCCAAGTATCAAAATATGTCTGTTTTCGCTATACTCTTTTTGAACAATACGGTGTATTTTACAAACAAAAGGGCAGGTTGCATCAGCTATTTTACAATTTTTTTTGTTAAAAATATCATAGATTTTTTTTGGTACACCATGTGCACGGATAATAATAGTAGAGCCATCTTTTATATCATCTATGTTGTAAGCTGTCTTAATGGACATGGCTTCAAGACGACTTATTTCATGTTTGTTGTGTATAATCTCTCCATAACAATATATCTGTTTTTCTGTTTGAGAAAGTTTTTCGGCAAGTTCTACTGCACGTTTTACACCAAAACAGAAACCAGCAGTTTTTGCAACTTCAATCATTTTTTAGGTATCTCCTTTTTGAGTGCGTAGATACGTTTTAAGATATCATCTGAAATTGCATGATAATCTTTAGATGATGTATCAGGATAAAAAGGCTTACCAAAAACCACATATGCATGTGTGCGAAAGCCCTTTTTTTCGGATACATAAACAGGTACAATAGGAGCTTTAGTTTTAACAGCAAGCATAGCAGCTCCTTCTTTTGCTTCACCTTCATGAGCATCACGAGTACCTTGAGGAAAGATAAGTAATTTATTGCCATCTCGCACAGCTTGAAGGGCAGTTTTAATAGCTTTTATATCAGCTCTATTTCTATCAACAGGAAATGCACCAAGCCAAGTGATAAGATTTCCGAAATTTTTCTTTTCAAAAAGTTCTTTTTTCGCCATAACACGAATACGGTGTTTATTACCAATACAAGCAGCAACAAGAGGGGGGTCTATAACATCAGAGTGGTTAGGGCAGATAACACAGCCACCTTCAGGTATATTTTCTCTGCCTATAACTTTAAAACCACAATGCATATGAAATGCTAAACTGATAAAAGGTAGTGCAAGCCATTGAAATTTAGGTTGAAAAATAGCCATAAAAATTAATCCTCCGCATTTGTGGCATTTTTAATTATATTTATAACAGCATTAATGCTCTGCTGTAAATCAAGCTCACTTGTATCTAATAAAATAGCATCATCAGCTTTTTTTAGTGGAGCGAGAGAGCGAGAGGAGTCTTTTTCATCACGCTTACGCATATCATTTAGCACTTCTTGGGGGGTGGTTTCAATGCCTTTTCCACAAAGCTCAAGGTATCTACGCTCAGCACGTTTTTCATCAGAAGCAGTTAGAAAAATTTTCACCTTAGCATTTGGTAAAATAACTGTTCCTATGTCACGACCGTCCATTATTACATTATTTTTATTAGCTATATCACGTTGCATATCAAGTAAAAATTCACGAACTTCAGGGATAACAGAAACTCTTGAAGCAAAAAGTGAGATTTCAGGAGTTCTTATGAGTTCGGATACATCTTCATCATTTAGATATACACGCTGAGCACCATCAATATATTTAAGCTTTATGCTTATCTCTGGTAAAACAGATATAACTTCATCTGGTGTTAAAGCGTCAAAATTTTTTCTAAATACAGCTAAACCTATTGTACGATATAAAGCACCTGTATCAACATAAATAAATCCAAGTGTTTTAGCAGCTGTTTTAGCGATTGTACTTTTACCAGCACCAGAAGGGCCATCAATCGCAACTGCAATTTGGTTCATTATCATTCATCTCCGTTTCTTTTAGATGCTGAAATACCAGCTAATCTGCCAGTAGACCAAGCGATTTGAAGATTAAATCCACCTGTATAAGCATCAACATCTATAACCTCGCCTGCAAAATACAGACCAGTTTTCTTTTTAGATTCCATAGTTTTAGGGTTTATTTCCTTAACATTAACACCTCCAGTTGTCACAATAGCTTCAGAAATAGGTCTTGCACCAGAAATTTCAACTGGGAAAGCCTTTATAAGTTTGCTAAGTGAAGCTCTTTGAGCCTTAGTAATTGAATGAACCTTAGTGTGAGGGTTAATGCCTGCAAACTCAATTATAACAGGGATAAGCTTGCGAGGTAAAAGCTCACAAAGGGCATTTATAAAATCACTATTTTTATATTTTTCAAAATCATTTAAAAGACGTTTGTCAAGAGTTTTATCATCTAAAGCGGGTTTAAGGTCTATTAAAATTTTATAATCTTTGCTGCCAAAGTGACGCATATGAGCGGAAGCAGAAAGCACTAATGGACCAGATACACCAAAATGAGTAAATAACATTTCGCCAAAGTCTTCAAATATTTTTTTATTGTTTTCAAGTGCGGTTAATCTCACATTTTTAAGCGAAAGCCCCATTAGTTTCTGGCATGTATCGCCCTTTTCAACAAGTGGAACAAGAGAAGGTCTAGGACTTACAATCGAATGAGAGAAATTTTTAGCAAAGCGATAACCATCACCAGTAGAGCCGGTAGCAGGATAAGATGCACCACCAGTTGCTATAATAACACGGTCTACTGTAAATTGTTTATCATCAGTTTTAATTAAAAAACCATTTTGATGTTCTAAAACATCATTTACAGTATGAAAAACAATTTTTACACCTTGTTTTTTTACATAAGAAAACAAAGCATCAACTATGTCAGAAGCTTTGTCAGATATAGGGAAAACACGGTTTCCACGCTCAGTTTTTAAAGGTACGCCTAACGACTCAAAAAAATTCATAGTATCTTGAGCGTTAAAGTTACCAAGAGCAGAATATAAAAATCTAGGGTTTACAGGGATATTAGCAAGTATATTAGAAGTTTCACAGTTATTTGTCACATTACAGCGACCTTTACCTGTGATATAAATTTTTCTACCAACTTTAGGGTTGGTTTCAAATAACAAAACATCTGCTCCTAAAGAGGCAGCAGTTCCGGCAGCAATAAGCCCAGCAGCACCAGCACCTATTACCGCAATAGATAATTTTGGCACAGACAAAAATTCTCCTTAAAAATAAAATTAGGAAAAGCCAATAATTTATTCGACTTTTCCAAAGTACAAAAAATCATGACTCGTCCATAGTTTCATAGACATTATATTCATTCCAAATAGTTTCAAGCTGATTAAAAGTTTCTTCAACTTCATCTTGTCTATCCATACTAACTTGAACGATAAGAGCATTAATAACCGAAAGAGGAGCAACAAGAGAGTCAACAAAACTAGCCATATCACTTTTAGCTATAAGGGTATAATCAGCATAATTTGCAAGAGGAGATAAACTGGAATCGGTAAGTGCAATAACATTTGCACCATGAGCTTTAGAATATTTCATAGCAGCTAAAGTACGCTGAGAATATCTAGGGAAGCTAATGCCGATAAATACATCACCATCACCAATATGAAGTATTTGCTCTAAGATTTCACTTCCGCTATTGGTATCAAGGACATAGACATTGCCAAAAAGCAAAGTGAAATAAAAACCCATAAAGCTTGCAAGTGCAGAGGAGGAACGCACACCAAGAATATAAATTCTTTTAGCTTTTGTTATACAAGAAGCGGATTTTTCAAAAGCTAAATGGTCTAATTCGTCCATAGTCATACGGATTTTTTCTACATCAGCAGTTAAAACCGACTCAAGTATATTACGGTTGCCAATTCTGTCTTCAGCGACCTCCATACGCTGAACAGCAGTTAAACGGTTACGAATCATTTCTTGAAGAGCCTTTTGTAAATGTGGATATCCGTCATAGCCAAGCTCTGTAGCAAAACGGACAACGGTGGATTCACTGACACCGACAGTAGCACCAAGGCGGTTGGCGGTCATAAAAGCCGCCTTGTCATAATGTTCGGTTATATAACGTGCAATCAGACGTTGACCTTTAGAAAATTTTGAAAGATTAGTCTGAATTTTAGTCATTAAATCATTCACTCGTAGATACTCTCCCTCTTATACATTCCTAGTTTATATTTTATAATCTTGACATATAAAATGCAAGAGCTTTAGAAGTATCATTCAAAAAATATTAAAGAGAGCGTAAATAAGAAATTTCAGATTGTGTTAGTTCACGCCATTTACCAACTGGAAGTGAAGTATCAAGCTTTAAATTACCAACAGAAAGACGTTTTAAACGATGAACAGTAAAACCACATTTTTCACACATTTTGCGAATTTGGCGGTTACGTCCTTCATGAATACGAATTTCCAGCCTAGCCTGATTTTCCTTCTGGTTTAAAATATAAACATCAGCAGGCTTTATTATATAGCCATCAATATCCATAGGCTCAGTGAGCTTTGGTATATTTTCAAGATTACCTCTAACGGTTACAGTGTAAGTTTTTGTTATTTCATGAGATGGGTGAGTGAGTTTTTGTGTTAATTCACCATCGTTTGTCATAATAAGTAAGCCTTCAGAGTCTACATCAAGTCTACCAACAGGGTAAACACGACAGCTACATTTTTTTACAAGCTGAGACACATTTTTTCTACCATGTTCATCTTTCATTGTTGTTACAAATCCACGAGGTTTATAAAGCATTAAATAGCGTTTTTGTTCTTTTCCGTGCAAAGGCTTGCCATCAACACAAATATGGTCACGAGCAGGGTCAGCATGTGCACCTATAGTTGCTTTTCTACCGTTTATAGTAACTTTTCCCTGTTCAATCCAACTTTCAGCAGTTCTTCTGGAGCATAAGCCAGATTGTGCAATTATTTTTTGTACTCTTTCTTTCATTTAAAAATCCTCACAATCATAAAGTATTTAGAATATAGACAATAATTTTTGTATTATTTTTTCAATAAGAGATAAACTAGGCTGTTGCATAGTTGTTTCTGATGAAAAAACCAATTCATCTGTGGCTAAGACTTTATCATTTAAAGTGTAATTTATAGTTCCATAAAATTGCCCTATATGAGCAGGAGCATAAACAAAAGGTCTGCCTAAAATAGTAAAACTAAGATTGCTTTTCTCATCATCAGTAAGCCAAAGTGTTATATCAGATGAACCAGATAGCTTAACATTGTTTTCTGTGCCACCTTGACAGTTAACTTCACCTATAACATCACCGCTTTTTTGAATTACAGTTGGTTTATAAAGCTCAAAAGCACTATCAAGCATGGAAATATGGTCATTCCAGTCGTCGGGGTCATTTAGAGTTACTGCTATAAGTCTGCGACCATTTTTTTCAGCAGCAGATACTAAACAGCGACCACTTTTTTTAGTAAAACCGGTTTTAACACCAGTTGAATTTTCATACATTTTTAAAAGCTTGTTATGATTAGTCATAGTGCGAGTGCCAGAAGTATAGGTTTCAGTTGAAACAATCTGTGCAAAAGTTGGGTTTTGCATGGCATAAGCGGTTAGTTTAGCGAGTTCTAAAGCGGTTGTATGATGAGTTTCAGCATCAAGCCCATTAGGGTTTTCAAAATGAGTGTTTTCAAGACCAAGTTCCTCAGCTTTATTATTCATTTTATTCACAAATGCATCAAAACCGCCACATTCACCAGCAATAGCTAAAGCGGCATCATTTCCACTCATAAGCATAAGCCCGTAAAGTGTATCAAGAATAGAAATTTTTTCATTTTCCTTTAGATACATAGATGAGCCTTCGACTAAAGTATACTCCTTTTTAACCAAATATTCACGCTCTAAATTTCCGTTTTCTATGGCAATTAAAGCAGTCATAATTTTGGTAGTAGAGGCCATTGGTAAAACTTCATTTTCATTTTGAGCAAAAAGCACAGCACCAGTATCAGCATCAATAACAACTGCACTTTTAGCAGAAATAGCACCGGCAGGAATATAAAATATCTGCAAAAATAACAAGCATATAAATAATTTTCGCATGGCATATCCTCCAAGAGTTTGCAAAATATAACCTACTCAAAATTATATGAGTAGGTCAAAAAGGATATACATTAAAAGTATGCTAAAATTATAATAAAGAGTCTTTTTCATCTGTTTTATTTTTATTTTCCATAAAGCTAGAGAATTTATTTATAGCACTAGGAAGCATTTCAACAAGACGGTCAGCCGTTGTTTCAGCTTGAGCATTAAGAGGAAGAACACGAGCGTCGCCATCGCTTGTTACAACCAGAAAACAAACAGGTGATACAGTGACACCAGCACCGCCACCACCACCAAAACAAAGTGGGGAAGTATCTTTTGAGTTTTTAGATTGGAAATCAGTGCCGCCTGTACCAAAACCAAAGGTAACTTTAGATACAGGTATAATTGTAGTACCACCAGCTTGAATTGGTTTACCAATAATAGTGTTAACATCTACCATGGATTTAATTTTTTCCATGGTTTCACTCATAAGATTTTTAATAGGGTGTTCATTCATTTATTATCGCCTCCAAAAGATAAAGCATTATTCTGTTTTTTGATAAATTTTAAAAAGCTGTTTATGGTATTTAAAAGCAATCAATAATATTTTAATTATTCTTGTATGCCCTATAAAATCAAGTGTAAATTTAGTTTTATTTGAGTCAAAATCAGCATCAAGTATAATAGATTGATTTTTTAGATGAAATCCTTTTCTAAGTATAGGAGTAATCATACCACAAATAGAAAAGGCTGTACCAAGCATAATGCCTGTTTTTGCTGCATCATCACTAGCAAAGATAATATTTAAATATAGCTTGTCAATATACAATTTTTCTTTTAAATCATAGATAATATTTAAAATTAAATCCATATATTTTGAAGAAAAGTCGTCTTTTTCCTCACTTTGTTCATCTGACTTTGGCTCTTTTTCGGTTTTTTGGGGCTTATATGATTTTTCTTTAGTTTTACCGATAGGATAGAGTTTAATACGCACAAAAAAGATTTTAAGAGAAACACGAGTATTTTGTTTATCATCACGAGAAACATAAATTGTAGTTTTGCAGAAAAACAATATAAATAATAACGTAAACAGTAATATTAGTAATACCAAGGCTATCCCAAGCACTATTTTTAGGATAAACAAAAGCATCACTCCGTTTCGATATTTTCCAATCCTAGCTGTAATTGTTCATCACGTGTAAGTTCAGGCAGTTCAGGTAGTTCAGATAAACTGGAGATAGAAAATGTTCTTAAAAAAGCATCAGTGGTACAATAAAGTATAGGTTTGCCTATAACATCTAATCGACCAGCTTCAGCTATAAGACCTTTTTCAATAAGATTTGATATTGTGCCACCAGAATCAACACCACGAAGTTGTTCAACATAAGCTCTCGTTACAGGTTGACGATAAGCAATAATAGTTAAAACCTCAAGAGCAGCAGGAGAGAGCTGAGGAGGTTTACGACTTTCTATTGCACAACGTATAATATCAGCATAATCAGGGCGGGAACAAAGCTGAGCTTTATCATTTATTCTAAGGAGAGTAAGACCAGAATTTTGACTGTCATAATATTCACTAAGCTCATTAAGAGCACATTCTACTTCATTAGCTGATATATTAAGAACGTTAGCAAGTCTTGATATAGCTACAGCATCACCAGAAGCAAATAAAATAGCTTCAATGCTTGCATTTAATGGTTTCAATAGATTAATCCTCCTCTCCATTTGGTGAAACAAGAGTAATATAAGAATTATCTTGCGTACCATCTATTAAAACACGATGAGTTTTAGAAAGCTCAAGCACAGCAAGAAATGTAGCAACAACTTCTGAACGACTTTGTGTATAATCAAAAAGCTCATTGAAAGACAGGTGACTTTTAATTGAGAAAAGTTGTAAAATTCTATCAATCATAGCACTAATAGGGACATTTTCCCTTCCGACAATACCAGAAAATGCACGGATTGAAGGTGGTATTTTACGTTCAGCTCGTCGCAAAAGCTGCCTAGCTGCACGAATAATGTCTTTCGTGGTGTGTTCATATTCCATTTTATATGATAACTGTTCAGGAGGCTTTATATACATATTTTCTCCAAATTTAGCTTGTTTAGCAAGAAAAGGAGTAGCAAGTTTGATTTTTTGGTATTCAAGAAGCATCAATGCAAGTTTAGCACGAGGGTCTTCAGCTTGTTCATCTTCCTCAGTATTGTGCCTAGGAAGTAACATTTTAGATTTTATTAAAACCAATTCAGACGCCATAGCTATAAATTCACTAGCAATTTCTAAATTCATACTTTTAGCTTGATTTAAAACATCGAGATATTGTTCTAAAATTTGAGATATCGGTATATCATAAATACTAACCTTGTTTTTTGCTATAAGATGCAAAAGCAAATCAAGAGGACCATCAAAGCTATCAAGATGAAATGTTATATTTTCCATTTATAAAAATAACCTCACAAAACTAAATGCAAGATTTAAAATAAGCTGTCTGCCACCGATAACAAGGAAAGATAAACCACCAATCCATAAAAATGCAATAATAACTAAAAGAACAACAGAACCGTATCTATTCATAAAATTCTGATATTTAACTTGCACTTTAAATGGCAAAATGGCATCAAGTATACGAGAACCGTCAAGAGGGTGAACAGGCAACAGATTAAATACGCCAAGACCTACAGACATGGAGGCGATATAAGTGAAAAATAACACTAAAGCCTCAGTAAATCCAGAAATAGGATAAAGTTTTATTTGTAAAGTTATAGATATAGCATAAGCAATAAAGCCTAAAATCATATTTGAGATAGGTCCAGCCGCTGCGACAAGTCCCATTCCAAGACGTTTATTTTTAAACTGCGATATATTAACTGGAACAGGTCTTGCCCAGCCAAAGCCTACAAGCATCATACATAGAAATCCTAAAGGGTCAATATGAGCCATAGGGTCGAGAGTTAGTCTACCGGAAGCTTTAGCGGTTTTATCGCCCATTAAATAGGCGGTAAAGCCATGAGCTGCTTCATGTATGGTTAAACAGATAACAACAGCAGGTAAGCCAAGAACTATACCAAGAATAATAGAGCGTAAATCACCGCCCATTAATAAATCAAAAAGCATATAATTCCTCCATCTTTAGTGAAATCTAAAAATATAATATATAGTGTATCAGATTTCAAACTGGAACTCAATACTTATTAAAAATACGGTGAAAGACAGTCAATATTTGATAATATATCTGTCCATTCGGGAAATTCTTTTGATATTCTATCTGCACATTTTTTACAAAAACCGTGCATAATATTAGGGTTTTGCTGCATTTGCTGTTTAAAACCCCAAGTATGAGTAAAATAAGTTTGTCCAGAGGTGAAAAGCTCTGGCAAACTTGAAAAATAATCTAGTTTTATATTTTTCTGTTTTGCAAGCATAGCAAGTAAACGCTGCTCAGCAAAAACCATATAAATAAGCGGATTATCAGCATTTTTACAGCAAAGCATAAAATCTATTGCAGTTTTTATATAGTAATCAGTAAAATCTTTATCACCAAAAAAAGAAAATGCGGTATTTGCAGCGGGAATAGTCCAATCAAGCCCAGAAAAATCGAAATCTGTGCAAAAACTTTCTTTAGATGGATATGTTTCGGGCACAAGTTCCTCTGAATGTATAGCCGCAAGCTTTATATTATCAAAAGATAACTTTTTCCAAACAATAAAATCAGTATCTATCATAGCACAAGGTTTTTCCATGCTTTTAAGGGCGAAAAGCTTGCCAGCAGCCCAAAAAATATGTGGATTTATTTCTTTTGGTATATCATCAAGTAAAATTTTAATACCATCGTCCCACAAATCAATTAAATTGTTTGCTTTATAGAAATCATATGCGGTTTTATCGCAAACCATAGAGATACTGCCGTTATTTTTTTGCCAAAATAGGGCAGAAAGTACAGTTGTTAAAATCTCAAAAGGCGGGATAGCAAACTGATTATTTGGGTTTCGTGCTTTAAATGGAGCGGTCCAACACGAATGAAAAGCTTTCATTAAATCAGCTCCAATCCATAACCATGAGCAAAAATATCACCAGATGAAACAAAAGATGAACTAAAAGATGTAATAAAAGAAGTGATATAAGATGTTGTATATGAAGTTATATAAGAAGTCAAAT
Organism: Butyricicoccus sp.; assembly: GCA_017886875.1. GTDB lineage: Bacteria > Bacillota > Clostridia > Oscillospirales > Butyricicoccaceae > Butyricicoccus_B. Next base: position 19,251 of record JAGHIZ010000006.1, read on the forward strand.
ATGAAGTTAAGTAAGAAGTAAGATAAGATGTTAAAAATGAGCCAGAAGATAAATAAGAGCCAGAGCCTATATAATAAGTGTTTAAGTTATTTACTTCTTGTTCTGGTTTAATAGCACCGGCCATAATAGGATATGTTATTTGTTGTTTGGTTTCGGTATACCAGCCAACATGTACTGGATTACATGCAAAAACGCCCATTGGCTGTTTTTGTTCATTTTTGCTTTGTTCTTTAGGTTCATTTTTTTTATCTTCTTTTTGATGTTTTGTATGTTTAGCGTAGCTTTCTAAATCCATAGTAACGCCATCAAGGTCACGCAGATGCTCTTTATCAAGTTCTACAATTTTATTTTTTTTATTTTTCGGCATATTGCAACCTCTCCTGTCATCATTTATATTAAACATTATACAGTAATTTATGTTAAATCGCAATGCTATCAAATTTTTTTACAGTGAAAAAGTGCTAAATTATAAACTTTACACAGTGGCTTTAAAAGTTTATAATAAACTAAAAAAAACAAGGAATGAGTTTTTATGAAATGGAAAACTATAACTGAAACAGTTTGGGATAGATTAAAAAAAGAGCAAAGACCAATTATACTTTATGGCATGGGTGACGGTGCAGACAAGATTTTAAAAGTGTTTGAGGGTTATGGAATAAAAGCATCAGGAGTATTTGCAAGTGATGAGTTTGTAAGAGGTCATGATTTTGCAGGTTTTACAGTTAGAACGCTTGCACAAACAATAGATACATTTGGAGAAAATATAGTAATTGTTATATCTTTTGCAAGTCAAAGAGAACAAGTGCTTGAAAAAATGTATGAACTTAATGTAAAATTTGATGTAGTAGCACCAGATGTACCAGTAGCAGGTGAGGGCGTTTTTAATTTAGAGTTTGCAAAAGCACATGAAAAAGAGTTTGATAAAGTGTTCCAGCTTTTAGCAGATGAGCGTTCTAAACAAGTGTTAGATAATATGATATGTTTTAAACTCACTGGCAAAATAGAATATTTAAAACAAGGTGAGGACGATAAAAACGAGATTTTCACAGGCATATTAAAACCAACAGCAAATGAGCATTTTGTGGATTTGGGGGCATATAATGGCGATACAATAAGAGAGCTTTTAAGTTATACAGACGGTAAATTTGCAAGTATAACTGCATTAGAACCAGATAAGCGAAATTTTAGAAAGCTTACCAAATATGTAGAAGAAAATCTATCTGGAGATATTGTGCTAGAAAATGCGGGTGCATGGGATAGTGATTGTGTTTTAACATTTGCAGCAAAAGCAGGCAGAAATTCAAAGGTAGCAAGTAAAGGAATAGAAACTAATATGAGGTCAGTTGACTCTGTGTTAGCTGGAAAAGAGTGTACATTTTTAAAAATGGACGTTGAAGGCTCAGAAAAACAAGCTATTTTTGGTGCGAAAAACACACTCAAAACTTGGAAACCAAAGCTAAATATTGCGGCATATCATAGAAATGAAGATTTATTTGCACTTATACTTCAAATATATGAAATTTGTCCTGATTATAAATTCTATTTTAGACATCACCCATATGTACCAGCATGGGATATAAATTTATATGCAAAATAAAAAACCGCTAAGGCGGTTTTTTTAATCCTCAGCGGTTGAAAGCATAAGTTTTATTCGGTTTTCTTGATTTATTTTTGATGCACCAGGGTCATAGTCAATAGAAACAATGTTTGCTTCTGGATATTTTTCTCTAATTTTTCTAACCATGCCTTTACCAGCTATATGATTAGGCAGACAACCGAAAGGCTGTGTACAAACGATATTCTTAACGCCTTCGGTGATAAGCTCTACCATTTCGGCAGGAAGTAGCCAACCTTCACCCATTTTAACACCTTCGCCAATAATTTCCTTAGAAAGCTCACGAACATGGTCAAAATACTGAGGTGGGCGGAATTTACCATGCTTTTCAATCATTTGTATCATATCTTTTTGCTTGCCAAGCACAAATTTATAAATCATTTGGTTTGTCATAGCAGCTTTTAATGACCTGCCATATAGCTTATGGTCAATTACATTGTTATAAATACAGTATAAACAGAAGTCAATTAGTCCTGGAAGCACAGGCTCACAGCCTTCACTAACAAGAAAATCTTCAAGGTGGTTATTGCCAAGAGGGGAGAATTTAACATAAATCTCGCCTACAATACCCACTTTTTTCTTTTTAACAGATGTGTCAAGTGGAATTTTAGCAAAAGCATCAAGCACAAATTGATAAAGCTTTTTAACTTCATTATATTTAATCATACGGTTGCCAGTGAAACGTTCAGAAATTGTGCGTGTACAAATATCAACAACCTTTTGAGATGTGCCTTTAACTTTTTCATAAGGTCTACACTGATTGTGTAGCATCATAATTAAATCACCAATAAGCAAACCATAAGCTATCTGGTTTAACATTTGAGGTGTAAGTTTAAACCCTGGGTTATCCTCAAGACCAGAGAAGTTAAGAGAGATAACAGGGATATAATCATATCCTTTCTTTTCAAGAGCTTTTCTTAAAAGGTGAATATAGTTAGATGCACGACAACCGCCACCAGTTTGGCTCATAATAAGAGCGATTTTATGAGTGTCATATTTACCGCTTTCAATCGCATGGATAAGCTGACCTATGCTTAAAAGTGCAGGATAACAAGTATCATTGTGTACATTTTTAAGACCAGTTTCAATTATATCATGACCATCAGTGGTAAGAAGCTCCATATTATAACCGTAGTTTTTCATAATTTTAAGAGCAATACCAAATTGAATTGGAAGCATATTTGGAACAAGGATTGTATAATCCTTTTTCATATCCTCAATGAATTGCACCCAAGGTTTATTGTTTTGCAAGTCGTTTACCCTCCTCAACTGCTGCAAGCATACTACGAATACGAATTCTAGCTGCACCAAGGTTATTTATTTCATCAATTTTAAGCTGAGTGTAAATTTTGTCACCAGCTTCAATAATAGAACGTATTTCATCAGTTGTAATAGCATCAATGCCACAACCAAAGCTAACAAGCTGAATAAGCTGTGCATTAGGCTTGTTTATAACATACTGAGCTGCTGAATACATACGAGAATGATAAGTCCACTGATTAAGTACACGAACGCTTGGAGCTTTAGCCATATGAAAAACAGAGTCCTCACTTACAACTACCATACCATATGAGCTAATCATTTGATGGATACCATGATTGATTTCTGGGTCAATATGATAAGGTCTACCAACAAGCACAGCAATAGGTAAATTATTATCATCAGCGAATTTAACAGCCTTTTCACCCTCAGAACGGATATGTGTATAATAACCTTCAAGAGCTATATAAGCACGCTGTGCCGCTTGTTCAATTTGTTTCTTTTTAAGCCAGCTATATTTCTTGCTAAAAAACTTATTTGCTTGTTTTATAAATTCCTTATGATTTGAAAGCTCAAAATAAGGCATCATAAAATCGGTTTTTTCGAGCTCTGGAACATTTGCTTGTAAAAGCTCAGGATAATATGCAACAACAGGGCAGTTATAGCAGTTATCGCCTCTATGTTCATCAAGGTTATAAGTCATACATGGATAGAAAATTGCATCGACATTTTTTGTCAGTAAATCATCTATATGACCATGCACAAGTTTAGCAGGATAACAAACGGTATCAGATGGAATGGAATGTTGTCCTTTTTGATATAGTTCACGAGTAGAAACTTCACTGCGAACAACTTCAAAACCAAGTTCAGTTAAGAAAGTTTTCCAGAAAGGATAAAGTTCAAGCATATTAAGCCCAAAAGGAATACCGATTTTACCCTTTATTTCGCCAACTGGCTGGATTTTATCATAGCTCTTGAGTTTTTCAAGCTTCCAAGTATAAAGGTTAGGAAGTTCTTTTTGTTCACCCTTGCCAAGTGGACGTTCACAACGGTTACCAGAAATAAATCTTCTACCACCAGAGAAAGTGTTTACTGTGAGATTACAATGATTTGTACATAGTCCACATCTTACGCTTTTAGCCTCATGTTTAAATACTGAAAGCTCACTAGGGAGAATAATATTTGTTGTTGTCTTACGGTTATCCATTGCATAAAGAGCAGCACCATAAGCACCCATAAGCCCAGAAATAGCAGGACGAGTAACTTCACGACCGATTTCAAGTTCAAATGAACGTAAAATAGCATCATTTAAGAAGGTACCGCCTTGTACAACTATATGTTTACCTAAATCATCAGGAGAGCTTGCACGAATAACCTTGTAAAGAGCATTTTTAACAACGGATACAGATAGACCAGCAGAGATTGCTTCAATACCTGCACCATCTTTTTGAGCTTGTTTTACAGAGGAATTCATAAATACAGTACATCTTGAACCTAAATCAATAGGGTGTTTTGCAAGCAAACCAAGTTTGCAAAATTCCTCGATAGAATAACCCATTGAGCGAGCAAAAGTTTCTATAAATGAACCACAACCAGAAGAACAAGCTTCATTTAAGAAAATATTATCAATGCAGTTATTGCGTATTTTAAAGCACTTGATATCTTGACCGCCGATATCAATAATAAAATCAACATCAGGGCAGAAATGTTTTGCAGCTCTAAAGTGAGCAACAGTTTCAACTAAACCATGGTCAATCCCAAAAGCACTTTGAATTAGGGCTTCACCATAACCAGTAACAGCAGAGGAAACAATTTTTACTCTATCTTCACAAAGCTCATAGAGCTTATTAAGCTGTTCTTTAATAACATCTACTGGATTGCCCTTATTAGGTGCATAGTGATGATATAAAATCTGGTGATTTTGCCCCATAAGTACAAGTTTAGTTGTAGTAGAGCCGCAGTCAATGCCTAAGTATGCATCACCTTCATACACAGTTACATTTTCAGTCATAACATCATGTTTACCATGTCTTTGAGTAAACTCACGATATTCTTCTTGAGAATTAAAAAGTGGCTCTAGCACTTGGGAAAGCACAGGCTCACCAGCAGCTTTTTCCAAAGTATCAAGTAAAGCTTCAAATGTATATTCTTTGCTTGTGTCTTTTGCATATTCAGCAGCACCAGCAGCAATAGCAAATGGTGCAAGCTCTGGAAAATGAGTGTGTTCTTTATCTAATTTTAAAGTTTCTTGAAAGCGTCTTTGCAGTCCCATAAAGAAAAATAATGGACCACCTAAAAATAAAACATCACCTTCAATAGCACGACCTTGAGCAAGACCAGTTAATGTTTGGTTTACAACTGCTTGGAAGATTGAAGCCGCAACATCTTCTTTTCTAGCACCTTCATTAAGTAGTGGCTGAATATCTGTTTTAGCAAATACACCACAGCGGGAAGCGATGGTATAAATCCTCTCAGCGTCTAAACTAAGCTCATCAAGTTGTGCAGGTGTTACATCTAAAAGCACAGCCATTTGGTCGATAAAAGCACCAGTACCACCAGCACAAGAGCCATTCATACGTTCTTCAAGCTGACCTTTAAGAAAGATAATTTTAGCATCTTCACCGCCAAGCTCAATTACAACATCAGCATTAGGCACATGAGTGCCTACAGCTTTTCTTGTTGCAAAAACCTCTTGCACAAAGTCAAGATTGCCCGCTTTTGCAACGCCAAGACCAGCAGAACCAGTAATTGCAACTTTGATAATATTATTTTTTAAAATTTCAGCTGCATCACGCAGCATTTCACACGCTTTTTCACGAACCTTAGAAAAGTGTCGTTCATAGCGTTTATAAACTATTTTTTCACCGTTTACAGCAACTAATTTAACAGTTGTCGAACCGATATCAATACCTAAACTAATTAAACTCATTATCTATTCACCATAAAATTAAATTTATGGCGGAGAAAACATTTTCACCGCCTGTTAATACTGTTATATATATCTAATTGCATTGTAAATAGTACAACGAAACCAATTTAAAGTCAAATGGCATACAGACAAAAAATGTGTTTTTTCGTGTTAAGAAGTTGTTAAGATTATAAAAACATACCAAAACGCACAAAATATGTTTTTTTTAATAAAAATAAATCATGCAAATTGTAGCTTAGTTTTTATTAGCTCCAAATTTCTTTATAAAAGCGATAGAAAGCATACTGACTATAAATTCAGAGCATGGAACAGCGGCAAAAATAGCTATACCAGAGCCAGTAATTTCAGGCAAAATAATAGCAAATACAATAGGTAAAATTACCCCACGAAGCACCATGATAACAAGTGCAGGAGTAGATTTTACAATAGATTGCAAACAAGTTGTAAAAAATAGATTTATACCTAAAAACCAAAAAGCTAAAAAGTATATATTAAGTGCAGGAATAGAGAGTTTTAAAAGTTCATCACTTAGCTCCACAAAAAGGGCAGTCATAGGCACAGGAATAACATAAGCACAGATAACAGCAATACTTGCAACCGCTAAGACAGTTATAAGACCCATTTTTCTTATAGCTTTAACACGTTCATGTAAACCTCCACCGAAATTTGTAGCCATAATTGGCTGAGAAGCCTGACCTATACCGTTAAATAATGATTGTAAAACAAGTGCATAGTTAGCTACAACGCCATAAGCCACAACACCAAGTTCACCTAAATATTTAAGCATTTGCTTGTTAAATGTTAAAGTGATAAGACCAGTTGCAGCCTCTATAAAAAATGATGGAGCACCAGATGAAATAATATTAAAGCTTAGATTTGGCTTTATATTTTTAAAATTAAAGTGTAAGCCGTTGTCTTTACTTAAAAAATGAGTTGATAATATACAAGCGGTTGTAATATTGCCGATTAGAGTTGCAGCCGCACCGCCAGAAAGTCCCATTTTAAAATTAAAGATAAAAATATAATCTAAAATAATATTTGTAATAGCACCTGTTATAACCGCAATCATAGCACGTTTAGGCTGTTTATCGTTTCTAACAAATGCCTGTAAAAAAGCAGAAAACATATAAGCGGGTGCACCAAATACAACATACTTAGCATAATCCATAACCATAGTTATACTATTTTCATCAGCACCAAGAAAATAACAGAGCTTTTCAAAAAATAATCCGCCAAAAACAAGGATTAAAATAGCTGATAAAATATTCAAAGAAAGTGCGGTTGACCAAATATTTTTTGCGTGTTCATTGTCGTTATTTCCTCTAGCTACTGAGTAAAGCACACCGCCACCGATGCCAAAAAGCATACCAAAGGCAAAAAGCAAAGCAAATACAGGAAGTACAAGATTAAGTGCAGCAAGAGCCGCAGCACCACAACCACGACCAATCATTATGGTATCAGCTAAAATGTAAATAGATGTTACAAGTGATGCACTTACAGACGGAAGTAAATATTTAAAATATAAAGTTCTTGGTTTGTCTTTTAATAAATCAAGTTGTTTCCCCATTTTACACCTCTTTGTTTTTTTATGGATTTTGCAAAAATGCTGAAAGAATACGCACAAAAGGCGGTATGCTATCAAGTTTTAAACGCTCTGATGGTGCATGACAATCGTATATATCCATACCCATACATATACATTCTAAATTTTTATTATGTTTTGTAAAATAAGATGGTTCTAAACCCACATGTTGAGCTAAAATTTCTGGTAAAGAGCCATGTTCAGATTTATATAATTCTGTTATTTTGTTAAGCATAGTACCATCTGTTTTGGCTTTCCAAGCAGGGTAATGAGTGCGAATAACACTTACAAAGCCGCACATACCAGCAACAAGTATATGACTTTGATGCAGTGCTTGACAGGCATTTTCGTCCATATATCTAATCATTGCATCAAGACAAAGTTCGCCATCTTGCTCGTAAATTCTGCCAAGGTTGGACGAGTCGCTTACGGTGTTTTTGAGCTCTTTATGCATTTGATAAACACCATTTGCAAAACCGCCTAAAACAGTAAGTACTGAGTTTAAAAGCTCACCAGACCAAACTTTTTCAGGTCGTTCACATTCGTTAATAATAGCTTTAGCAGAGCTATCAGTTTGTTTATATCTGTTTAAAATTTCATTGGATATATCTTCTAAAGCATTTTTTGCTGAAATAGCGGTTATAATTTTAGCAGATGCAGTATAAGGAATAGCATTAAAAGCCTCTCCACCTTCAAAATATGCAACTGCAAAAGGTGTTTTTGTTTGTAGTTTTCTTAAAACTTCGCCTAAAATTAAAACTGCATTGCCACGGTTTTTATCAATATCAAAACCGGAATGACCACCACTAAGACCAGAAATAGTTATCTCATATGATTTACCAGCAGGAGAGTTAATAAGTTGCATAGGGCGGGAAAAATGCTCTCTCATACCGCCAGCAGCACCTATAATTAGTCTATTTGCAGAAAATCCATCTAAATTTATAAGATAGTTTATATTTTCTACGCTTTCATTGGAAATTTTAGATGCACCAACAAGACCGATTTCCTCTTGTACGGTTAAAATAACTCTAAGAGGACAATGTTTGATATTTTTAAGCAGCCAGAAAATAACTGCAACGCCTGCACCACAATCAGCACCTAGAGAGCTTGTACCGCCAGTTGTAAGGTAGCCATTTTCTATTTTAGTTAAGATTTTGCCAGTTTTATCTGGATTTTGACCAACTGCATAGACCATATCAATATGAGCTTGTAGTGCAATGCGTGGCATATTTTCAAAGCCATCACTTGCAGAAATATCTGCCCATATGTTTCCTAAATCATCTTGCAAAATATTTTCTGAAAACTCAGCAAGATATTTTTTTAGCATATCAGAAAGCTGTTTTTCATTTTTGGGTTGATGTGGAATTTCACAAAGCTTATAAAATTCCTCTAAAACCTGATTTATAATTTGTAAGTCCATTTTAAGCCCACTTTCATATTTTTATTCATGCATATTATAACTGTGGTTTAACAAATTTTCAATTATTAAAATATATGGTTTATGGTTGTTTTGATAAATGTATAAGCCAAGTATTGACTAAATGTTTAGTTACAATATAAAATAAATATGTTAGTATTATCTAACTTGTTTATAAATGAGAAAGGAAGATTAAAAAATGAAAAAATTTACAACAATTTTTTGTTCTTTTGCACTTGTTACAAGTTTAATTGCAGGTTGTGGCACAGATACAGATAATAACACAAGTGCAGTTAAATCAGAGCAGCAAGTACAGGCGATTGATTTAGATATTGCCGCACTAAAAGGGCCAACAGCTATGGGGTTAGTGCAATTTATGGACAATGCAGAGCAAGGCAAGCTGACTGATAATAATTATAATTTTACAATCGCAGCAGCAGCCGACGAAATAACTGCTAAAATAAATAGTGAAGATGGTTTTGATATTGCTGCTGTACCAGCAAACTTAGCATCAGTTTTATATAATAATACACAAGGTCAAATTGATGTAATTGCAATTAATACCTTAGGTGTTCTTTATATTGTGGAAAATGGTCAAAATATCTCTAGTGTAGAGGATATGAGAGGAAAAACAATCTATGCAAGCGGTAAAGGTTTAACTCCAGAATATACTTTAAATTATATTCTAAGTGAAAACGGAATAGACCCAGTTACAGATGTTACTATTGAATGGAAAAGCGAACACAGCGAATGTCTTTCCGCACTTATGGCAAATGAAAACGCTATTGCATTACTTCCTCAGCCATTTGTAACTACTGCACAGACTAAGAGTGATAAAATAAGAGTGGCTCTTGATTTAAATGAGGAATGGGATAAACTACAAGCGGATAAAGAAAACCCATCATCATTAATTACTGGTGTTGTAGTTGCTAAAAAGAGCGTTATTGATGAAAATCCACAGGCTATTTCTGCATTTTTAGACCACTATAAGCAGTCTGTACAGTTTACAAATGAAAATGTAGAAGAAGCGGCTAAACTTGTAGGTAAATTTGACATTGTACCAGAAGAAGTAGCAGTAAAAGCAATTCCAGAATGTAATATAACCTTTATTGAGGGCGATGAGATGAAAGAAAAGCTATCTGGTTATTTGGCTGTATTAAATGAGCAAAACCCTAAAACAATAGGCGGTAAAATGCCAGCCGATGACTTTTATTACTCAAGATAATGAGAAAAAATATTAAATTATGGGCGGTTTTATTTTGGCTTATTGTATGGCAAATAGTCAGCATGAGGTTAAATCAGCAAATACTTCTTGTATCACCTATAAGAGTTATTACAAGATTATCTGAATTAATTATTACAAAAGATTTTTGGCTTGCTATAGCTTTTTCAGCAAGCAGAATTATAGGCGGATTTATAATTGCTGTTATAATAAGCTGTCTGCTTGCTGTTTTGGCAAGCAAATTTAAAAGAGTAGATGAGCTATTAGCACCTTTTATGTTAACTATTCGTTCTATTCCTGTTGCATCATTTATTATTTTAGCTTTGATTTGGTTTTCTTCAAAAAATCTAGCTATTTTAATTTCATTTCTAATGGTTATGCCAGTTATGTATAGTAATATACTAACTGGCATTCGCACCATTGATAGTAAAATGTATGAAATGGCACAGGTTTTTGAAATCCCACCTATAAAACAGGTGCGTTACATATATATACCGCATATTCTTAAATATTTTGAGTCAGCGTGTGCAGTATGCCTTGGTTTAAGCTGGAAATCAGGAGTTGCAGCCGAAGTTATTGGTATGCCTGATGGCTCAATAGGTGAATGTTTACAGCAAGCGAAAGTATATCTTGATACACCAGACTTATTTGCATGGACACTTGTTATAGTATGCGTGAGCTTGTTTTTTGAGCGTTTATTTTTGCGTTTATTATCTAAAATAAAAACTTTACTACTAAGAATGGACTGATAAAAAATGCAAGATATAAAAATAAAAAATTTATGTAAGGCATATGGTGAAAAACAGGTTTTAAATAATTTTTCTGCTAGTTTTGAGTATGGAAAAATAACTTGTATAATGGGCAAGTCTGGGGCAGGAAAAACAACGCTTTTTCGCATACTTATGAGACTTGAAAAAGAGGACAGCGGAATTATAACAGGACTTGAAAACAAAAAAATAAGGGCAGTTTTTCAAGAGGATAGACTATGTGATGAGCTAGATACAATATCAAATATAAGGCTTGTAAATGCAAAAAATGATAAAAAAACCGTCCAAGATGCACTTTGCAAAATGGGAATAACAGAAAATAAACTTGTTAGCACTCTTTCGGGAGGTATGAAAAGGCGAGTTAGTATATTAAGAGCTTTACTTTCTGAATTTGATATATTATTTTTAGATGAACCGCTTAAAGGCTTGGATAAAGACACAAAAGAGCTTGTTTTAAATGAAATGAAACACTATTTTCAAAATAAAACAGTTATAATGATAACTCATGAAAAAGCAGAAGCTGAATTTTTTGGTGGTAAGATAATAGGGATTGAGGGCTAGACCTTAATTCCTATTGTTTTTTTATTTATCACTATGATATAATACTAAAGTATAGCATTTTTCTGGAAAAGTGGGGTGTAATATATGGAAATTAAGCTTTCAGAGTTTTCAAAAGCAGAGGTTTTACAATATCTTGGTTGGCGAGGAAGTGAAATCCCTAAAGATGTGCAAAACCAAATTGATGAATGCATAAAAATAACTCTTGAAACTATAAAACCTAGATGGACATACAAGGTTTTTGATATAGATTGGAAAGGTGAAACTCCTGTTTTAAAAGAGCCACAAATAGCTTTAATTGGCAATGATATAGCAACTATGCTAAAAGACTGCAAAAAATGTATTTTTATGGCTGCAACTTTGGGTGCAGATATAGAAAGAGTTATCAGAATGGCAGAAATTCGCAATATGTCAAATGCAATTATACTTGATTGTTGCGGTTCATCAGCTATAGAAGCTGTTTGTGATAAGGTGGAAGAAGAAATAAAACAAAAGTTAAATATAGAATATCTAACAGACAGATTTAGTGCTGGTTATGGAGATATGCCTATATCATTCCAAAATGAAATGGTAAATTTACTAGATACTCAGCGTCAAATCGGCTTAATGCTTACAGACTCATGTATTTTAACCCCTAGAAAGTCAGTAACCGCAATTATAGGTATTGCAGAAACAAAGCAAACTAAGCGTTTTAGAGGTTGTGCTTACTGTTCTATGTTTGAAAATTGTAGATTTAGAAAGGCGGGGAAAACCTGTGGAAAATAAAATTATTTATTTAGATGGTGCAATGGGTACTATGCTGCAAAAAAACGGTTTAGTTGCAGGTCACAGCCCAGAAGTTTTATGTTTAACTGAGCCAGAAAAAATAAAAATGATACATAAGGCTTATATTGATGCAGGTAGTGATATTATTTATGCCAATACTTTTGGTGCAAATAGTTATAAACTTAAAAAAAGCGGTGAAAGTGTTGAAACGGTTGTAAAAGCAGCCATTAAATGTGCAAAAGATGCAGCAGGCGGCACAAACTGCAAAGTAGCTCTTGATGTTGGACCAATAGGCCAGCTTTTAGAGCCTTATGGCACACTTGCCTTTGAAAGTGCATATGAAATTTTTAAAGAAATGTTGGTGGCGGGCGAGAGTGCAGGAGCAGACCTTGTAATATTTGAAACAATGACCGATTTATATGAGGTAAAAGCGGCTGTACTTGCAGCAAAGGAAAATACAAAACTTCCTATTTATGTAACAATGACATTTGAGCAAAACGGAAGAACATTTACAGGTTGTGCAGTTGAAGCTATGGCTATGACATTAGAAGGTCTTGGAGTAGATGCGATTGGTGTAAACTGTTCTCTTGGTCCAAAGGAGCTTATGCCGATTGTAGAGCGTATGTGCAAAGCTACAACACTGCCTATTATTGTTAAAGCGAATGCTGGACTTCCTGACCCTGCCACAAGCAAATATGATATTGATGCTGCTGAGTTTGCCGAGCTTATGGAGAAATATTTATCTATGGGCGTAAGTATTTTGGGCGGCTGCTGTGGAACAACTCCAGAATATATTGCTGAGATTGTAAAACGTACACAGGGTAAAACCCCAAGCGAAAGACAAATAACACGTCATTCTGAAGTTTGTTCACCAACAAATGTAGTTAGAATTGATGGTGTGCGTGTTATCGGTGAACGCATTAACCCAACAGGTAAAAAACGTTTCCAGCAGGCACTTCGTGAAGGTGATATGGATTATATTTTACATCAAGCGGTTGAGCAAGCGGACGCAGGTGCTCACATTTTAGATGTAAATGTAGGATTGCCTGATATTGATGAAGCTGAAATGATGGTCAAGGTTGTAAAAGCTATTCAAGGTGTAACCGATTTACCACTTCAAATTGACTCCACAAAACCAGAGGTTATTGAAGCGGGTTTAAGAGTTGTAAACGGTAAAGCGATTGTCAATTCTGTAAACGGTGAAGAAGAAGTTTTGGAAAAAATTCTTCCAATAGCTAAAAAATATGGTGCTGCGGTTGTAGGTCTTGCAATGGACAGTAACGGACTTCCGCCAACCGCTGAACAGCGTTTTGAAATTGCAAAGCGTATTATGAAAAAAGCTATGGAATATGGTATTCCAAAAGAGGATATTTTTATTGATTGTTTGACACTTACTGTTTCAGCAGAGCAAGACAAAGCAGTTGAAACGCTAAAAGCTATGCAAATGGTAAGAGATAATCTTGGTTTACACTGCGTTTTAGGTGTTTCAAATATTTCTTTTGGTCTGCCATGTAGAGAGCTTGTAACAACAGGCTTTTTAACTCTTGCTATGGCTCATGGTCTTGATATGCCTATTATAAACCCTAATAGTATGGCGGTTATGAATGCTATTAGAGTGTTTAATGTTATCTATAATAGAGATAAAAACTCACAAGAATATATTGAGGCATGTATGAAAATGCCACAACAGACGGTTGTAGCAAATGCACCTCAGCAGAATATAGCTGAAAGCACTGACGACCAACCACCGTTAATTCGTGCGGTTGAAAAGGGTTTAAAAGAAGATTGCAAAGCTATTACACAATCACTTTTAGAAAGTGGCATGACTGAACTTGATATAGTAAATACTCTTTTAATTCCTGCACTTGATTTGGTTGGTGATAGATTTGAAAAGGGGGCAGTATTTCTCCCTCAGCTTATAAATTCAGCAGGTGCCGCACAAGAGGCTTTTGAGATTATTAAGAAATCAATCGCTTCCAAGGGTGCAAAATCTGTATCAAAGGGTAAAATTATAGTTGCAACGGTTAAAGGTGATATTCACGACATTGGTAAAAATATAGTTAAAACAATACTTGAAAACTATGGTTATCAAGTGCTTGACCTTGGTAGAGATGTGCCAATCGAGACAGTTGTAAATACAGCTATAGAGCAAGACGTAAAACTAATAGGTTTGTCTGCACTTATGACAACAACATTAGGGAGTATGGAGCAAACTATAAAAGCACTTAGAGATGCTAACCATGATTGTAAAATTTGGGTTGGCGGTGCAGTATTAACCCCTGAATATGCTGATAAAATCGGTGCTGACTTCTATGCAAGAGATGCAAAGGAGTCTGTTGATATAGCGAGAAAAATTCTCGGCTAAAAATAGAAAGAGTGATATTAAATGAAAGAAAATATCTTACTTTTTGACGGTGCAATGGGTACATATTATAGCACTTGTTATCCAGATGACACTTCAAAATGTGAATGGGCAAATATAAATCACCCAGAGCGTATTATAAAAATACATACTGAATATATAAATACAGGTGCAAATGCAATCAAAACAAACACATTTGCAGCTACTCCAAAGGCTCTTGAATGTGATATAGCTCAAATTAAAAATATTATAAAATCCGCTTGGGATAATGCAAAAAAAGCAACAGAAAACAAAGAGTGTAAGATTTTTGCAGATTTATGCCCAATAGATGAACAAAAAGATGACGTTTATGCGGTTTTAGATGAATTTTTGAGTTTAGGTGCAAAAAATTTCTTATTTGAAACCTTAGCAGATGATACTAATTTATCAGATTTTACTGCATATATTAAATCAAAATGTAATGATGCATATATAATTGCCTCTTTTGCTGTGACTCCAGACGGTTTTACACGTCATGGACTGGCTGCACACAATCTTATAAAACGAGTTTGTGAGGATAAAAATTTAGATGCAGTAGGTTTAAACTGTGTATCTGGACCTTTGCATTTACTACAAACTACAAAAACACTTGATATTCAAAATTTAGGTAAGACATTTTCTGTTATGCCTAATGCGGGGTATCCAACTGTTATTGATGGCAGAACGGTTTTTGACAGCAGCCCTAACTATTTCGCTGAAAGGTGTTCAGAACTTGTAAAAATAGGCGTTAATATTATTGGTGGTTGTTGTGGAACAACCCCAGAGCATATTAAACAAGTTAGTCGTAAGCTTGATGGAAAACTTATAACCAAGACTATAACACCAGTAGAGAAAGATAAAAAGCCTGATTTTACAAATGTAAAAAACCGCCTTGCAGAAAAACTGGAACAGGGTAAGCGTATTATTGCGGTTGAATTAGACCCTCCAGCGGACTCAAATATTGAAAAGTTTATGGAGGGTGCAAGAAAACTTAAACAAATGGGTGTTGATGCGGTAACTATTGCAGATTGCCCAGTTGCTAGAGTGCGTGTTGACTCCTCACTTCTTGCGGCTAAACTTCATAGAGAACTTGATTTAGACCCAATACCACATATGACCTGTCGTGATAGAAATATAAATGCAACAAAAGCACTGCTTTTAGGTTTGTCTGTGGAACAGGTGCAAAATGTGCTTGTTGTAACAGGTGACCCTGTGCCATCGGCGGCAAAAGATGAGGTTAAAGCGGTATTTTCATTTAATTCAGTTGTACTTGCTGATTATATTCGTCAGCTTTCCGAAGACGGTCTATGTTCTCCATTTTCTGTTTATGGTGCATTAAATGTAAATGCTAAAAACTTTGATGCAGAGCTAAGAAAAGCAGTAAGAAAACAAAATGCAGGTGTATGTGCATTTTTAACTCAGCCAGTATATACTGAAAAGGCATTTGAAAATCTTAAAAAGGCTTATGATACATTGGATTGTAAGATTTTAGGCGGTATAATACCTATTGTCAGCCATAGAAACGCTTTATTTATGAGCCAAGAAATGGCGGGTATAGATATCCCAGAGGATATTGTAAATATGTATGAAGGGCTTGACAGAGATAGTGCAGAAGAACTTGCGGTTAAACTATCCGTTGATGTTGCTAATCGTATGCGTGACTTTACTCATGGCTGGTATTTGATTACTCCATTCCAAAGAGTTTCACTTATAGAAAAGATTTTAAATAAACTTTGAGAATTTTGTGAAAATCATGTACAATTTGTTAAATATGAGCTTAATATGTTGTAACAGTGTTAGAGTTTTGGTACAATATGCTTAGAGATAAAACAATTTATCTAGTATAAATGTATTAGAAAGAAGTAGAAAAATTATGAATATAATGTTTTTTTTAACACCAAAACATCAGGTATCATATTTATATCATGACCAAACAATAGCCGAAGGCTTGGAAAGTATGCAGGAAGCTGGTTATACAGCTATTCCGCTTATCTCAAGAGAAGGCAGATACATAGGAACAGTTACAGAGGGTGATTTTTTAAGGGCTTTATCAAATCCTAATATATGGCAGCAACGTGATATTATGTATATGGAACAAATAGAGCGTAGAGTACAAAATAAACCTGTTAGGGCAGATGCTCAAATAAATGATTTACTTGACACAGCACTTCATCAAAATTTTGTTCCTGTGATTGATGATAGAGATTGCTTTGTTGGAATTGTAACTCGTCAACGTATTATGGATTATTGCATTTCAGAAATTAAGAAAAAAGCTGAGAAAATGCAAAAGCAAGAAAAAGTTATAAATGCTCAAAAAGAATTAAATAGGCTTTGGGGCTGATTTTATAAACAGACGTGCATGTGTGCGTCTGTTTTTTTAGTGTGCAACCGCTGGTTGACAGATTGACAAGGCGAATTGATTGCAAAAAATACTGTTTATTGATATTATAAAGGCACAAAAAAGAATATTTGAAAGTGTGGTGTTTATTATGACAACGGGTGAAAAAATACAAAATTTACGTCAGAAAAAAGGCTGGTCACAAGAAAGACTTGGGCAAGAACTAAATTTATCAAGACAATCTATTTCAAAATGGGAGTCTGGCACAGCCACTCCAACAGTTGACAATCTTAAAGAGCTTGCAAAAATATTTGATGTTTCGGTTGATAGTCTTTTGGGAAATGAAATAAATATTTTAGAAAAAGACAAAAAAGAAGAAAATAGAAAAGATAAGTTTATAAAAATTTTACCTTTTGTACTAACTGGAGTTATAACAGTTGTTTTAATAGGACTTATAATATCTCAGATAAATATATATAAAAGGCTTGAGCGACTTGAAAACAATTTAAGTGTAATACCAAACACTGTTTATGTAAATTCTAATAATGGTGGCGAGACAAACACAAGCGTGAGTTTGTTTACAAGCTGGGATATAACTGTTAAAAAATATTATCAGAACAGAACTATGGATATACTTATATCTGTTTTACCGAAAAGCGATGTAGAGGGTACAAAAGTCGAATTTTCAATAACAGATGAACAAGTTATAACAACAGAAAAACAAGGTCAGTCATATAATGCGGTTGTAAATGTGCCTTGGGTAGCAGAGCCAACTATAAATGCATCAATTATTAAGCCAGATGGAACAATAGAAAATGAAACATTGTATGTGAATTGGATAAATGAAGATTTATTTGAAGTTAGGATTGAACCAGCTTATAATGCAAGAGGTGTATATGTAGAATTTTGTAAAATATATGGCATGGATTATATTTCAGGAAGTACGGAAAACCTGTTAAGTGGTCAGCCAAGTTTCTTTAAATGGAAAGTAACTCAAGATGGTAAAACTATAAAAACAGGTACAGAAAAGATTGATAATTATGAGGAATATGAGAGCATGGAGCAAACTATACTTGATGAAAATATAAAAGGTTTGGATAAAAATAAAAAATTCAGTGTTACTTTAGATATTACAGATGTAAACGGAATAAAAACAACATTAGAAAAAGATATACAGCTTTATTAAAATTTAAACCGCTTGTTTTATAGACAGGCGGTTTTTTATGGTCAAAATAAAATGACAAGAAAAGTTGTCAAAAAGTGTTGACAAATATAGTTGTCAATGATATTATAACTATGACAAAGAAAGTTGTCATTATGACAGGTATACTTGTCAAAAGGAGGTGCTTTTATATGCCACTTGGAAACCGTGTGAAGGAATTTCGAGCAGCAAAAAATTTAAATCAACAAGAGTTAGGTTCGCTTGTTGGTGCATCAAGGCAAACAATAAGCCTCATAGAGAGGGGAGATTATAACCCATCTATAACACTTGCACTAAAAATAGCAGGTGTATTTCAAAAAACAGTAGAAGAAGTATTTTATTTGACAGAGGAGGAGTAGACATGAAAAAGAAAGTTGGTCTTAAATTTGCACTTAGTATGATAGGCTGTGCTTTGCTTGGTGCATTATGTAGTATTATTGTTAATTTCACACAGCCAAGTCTAACTGATATTATAAAAAATCTATCTGATATACTTATCGAAAATAGTACAATACTTATGATTATAGGAGTAATTCCTCTTATTATTGGAAGTGTGCTTTTATCAAAGGCAAAAAGCACTATAAAAGCAAATGCTGATTTAGATGAAGCAGAGTTTGAAAAAACACATAAAACTCTTTCTCTTGGGTTAGCTATTCCGAGTGTAATTATGCCATGGATTTTTATGTGTTTTGGATTTTCACTTATATGTACTATAAGATACCAAAAAGCAACTGTTTTTGTAGATTTGCTTATACTTCTTTTAGAAATAACTTGGATTACAATAATTCAATATCAAACAGTTGAACAAACGAAAAATATATTCCCAGAAAAAAGAGGTAATGTTTTAGATAGTAAATTTCAAAAAGAATGGTATTCAAGCTGTGATGAGGCTGAAAAGCAAATAATAGGTGAGGCATGTTATAAATCTTATAAAACTATGAATATAGTTTATCCTATTTTATATTTAATTATGATATTTATTTGTAATACATGCAATCTGAGTCCATTTATATTTTTAATGGTAGGTGTACTTTGGTTAATTCAAACACTAAGTTATTTGATACCATCATATAAACTTGAACATGGCAAAAAATCCCGACGTTAGTCGGGATTTTCGGATTTTTCGACTGCAAGTGTTGCAAGTGTATCGCCAAGCTGAACAAAGATTGATGCTAACATTGCAGTTTCTTCTGCTGTGCTGGTGTTTGAAATACTTATTGCAAGTGCTGTGATAGCAGTTACAAGTTGTTCTCCACTCATTATATCACCCAGTATTTTTATATGCGGGTTATAAGAGTTTTAAAACTCCTTTTTCTTAAAAACAGCAATAGAAATAGTCATAGAGATAGCAAGCAGTATTAGACTTACAAGCAAAATTATGCTTAAAGTAGTTAATGAGTTATAAATATTTTCAATGGTTAATATTATATTTTCTATATTAAAATTAGAACGTTCAAGCAAAGGTTTTAATAATAAAAATATAACTGATGGAACAAAGCAAATAATAATAAATGAAATGTTTAAGTAATTAGGTTTTAAGATATAAGATAAAGGTGTAAAAATAGATTGCATAGTTATTATAATAGTGCAACAAATAATTATAAGTCTTATGGTTTCATATGAGGTTGCATCACCTGCGATAAACATAATTAAAGATGATAATAAAATAATAGGTACACTAAATAATAATATAAATAAATATCTTCCTATAACAATACTTTTTCGGGAAATTGGTGAACTAAGTAAAATTCCAGAAAAACCTCCTGATGTTGTTTGATTATTTAGATTAATAGAAACAACTAAAGATGTTAGAGTTGGATAAAATAAATATAAGTACTGTGAATTACTAACACTAGCAAAACAAATCATAAGCACTTGTACTATTAAATAAAGGCGTACAGTTGATTTCATTAAATAAAAGTCACTTCTACAAGCTGATAACATAAAAATTCTCCTTTCTTAGCGGGTTAAAAATAACATTATTTGGTCAAGATTTGCAGGTGCAATGTCCATATTGGTTGATATTTTTTTCGGATTTATTAAAGCCTCAATACCGAATAAATCATCACGAGTAGCATAAACCGCATTTTGTGGAATGTTCTTTAAATCTTCCTTAGTACAACGTATAAAACCATAATTTTCATTTATTTCTATCATTGATTGATGGAACAGTAATTTTCCATTATGTATAAAAGCTATTTCATCAGCTATACTTTCTAAATCGCTTGTGATATGTGAAGAAATTAAAATAGAATGGGTTTCATCTAACATAAACTCACGAAGAATATCTAAAACTTCATTTCTAACAACTGGGTCAAGTCCAGAAGTAGGCTCATCAAGAATTAAAAGTTTAGCATCATGGCAAAGGGAGGTAGCAAGTGATAATTTAGCTCTCATACCACGAGATAAATCAGAAAATTTCTTTTTTTGGTCTATCTTAAATTTATCAAGATATTTAAAAAACTCATCAGAATTCCATTTAGGATAAATTTTTTTAAACACTTTATCAATATAATATGGTTTATAATCACTTGGTAAAGCAGTGAGTTCTGATACATATCCGATATCTTCTTTAATTTTGGTTTCATTTTGCTCTAGTGGCTTGTCAAAAACTAAAATTTCACCGCTTGTTTTATGAAGTAATCTTAAAATAAGTTTAATAAGAGTTGATTTACCTGCACCGTTTTCGCCTATTACACCAAGTACAGTGCCTTGTTTTAAATTAAGTGTTATATTATCAAGTTTAAATTTATCAAATTCTTTACTCAGATTTTTAATTGAAATGCTATTCATAATATTCACTCCTGTTCATACAGTTTTACAAGTAGGTTTTTAAGCTCATCTAGTGAAATATTGTTTAATTTTGCACGGCTTACAACGTCAGAAAGTTCTTTTGTAATTTGTGTAAGCTGTTCATTATAGATTGTTTCATGGTTGCCAGAGCGTACAAAACAGCCTTTACCAGCAATAGTGTAAATGTAACCACTGCGTTCAAGTTCTTCATAAGCTCTTTTTGTGGTTATTAAGCTAACACGAAGTTCTTTTGCAAGAAGTCGCATAGATGGCAAGGCATCATCAGCATTAAGATTACCAGATAATATAAGTTTTTTTATCTGTTCGACTATTTGCTCATAGATTGGCTTTGAACCATTTTGAGATAAAATGATATTCAAGATAACCCTCCTTTTAAACGAGGTAAAGTATATATACTGTATATACTTAGTATACATAGTATAAACAGTATGTCAATAGTAAAATTAAAAATAACAATAAAAAAAGCGACAGCCCAAGCTGTCGCTTAAAATATTTAATATTATAGGTTCTCACTTAGGAACTTTTCCATGCCAGCGATTGCTGCATCTTCATCAGCACCTTCAGCAGTGATAGTAACAACAGTACCACACTTTACGCCAAGACCCATAACAGCCATCATACGCTTTGCATTAGCTTTCTTAGCATCAGTAGCGATTGTGATATCGCTCTGGAAAGCACCAGCAGCCTTAACAAGCAGACCAGCTGGACGAGCATGGATACCTAATTCATCTTTAATAGTGTAAGTAAGAGTCTTCATTGGAATACATCCTTTCAAAAAAAGCTTAATAACCCTCTTAAATGGTCATAGCGATTATAACATAATTTATGTTTTATTTCAATGTTTGGAAGATAAATAATCGTATAAATAAACAATACAAATAATAGTGTATAGAAACTGCAAAATTTATGAAAAGCAGATGTGATTTTATTGTACTTTTGTGCAAAATAGTGATATAATTATATAAACATTTATTATAGTACAAAATTTTATTCGGAAGGAAGGAAACATAAATGAAGCGTGTTGGTATATTAACAAGTGGCGGTGACTGTCAAGGATTAAATGCTGCTATTCGTGGTGTTGCTAAAGCACTTTATGTTGAATTTGGCGATAAAGTTGAAATATATGGTATATTAGACGGATACCGTGGTCTTATACAAGGTGAGTATAGACTTATGAAACCATCAGATTTTTCTGGTATTCTTACTTTAGGCGGTACTATTTTAGGTACTTCACGTCAACCATTTAAACAAATGCGTGTGCCAGATGAAAAAATCGGCGATAAAGTAGAAGCTATGAAAGAAAATTACAAGAAAATGAAACTTGATTGTCTTGTAATTTTGGGTGGTAATGGTACACATAAAACCGCTAATTTGCTTTCTGAAGAAGGACTAAATGTTGTTACACTTCCTAAAACAATAGATAACGATTTATGGGGCACTGAAATGACTTTCGGTTTCTATAGTGCGTTAGAGCTTGCAACTGAAGTTATTGACTGTATTCACACAACTGCAACTTCTCATGGTCGTGTATTTATCGTTGAAATTATGGGACATAAAGTTGGTTGGCTTCCACTTTACGCAGGTGTTGCTGGTGGTGCAGATATGATTTTACTGCCAGAGATACCATATAAAATGGAAAACTTAATTAAAATGCTTGATAATCGTGATAAGCAGGGCAAGAGATTTTCTATTATTGCAGTAGCAGAGGGTGCAATTTCAGAAGAAGAAGCAAAAATGAGCAAAAAAGAATTTAAAAAAGCTCGTGCAGAGATTACAGACCCAGCTATTTCTTATAAAATCGCTCGTGAGCTTGGCAAGGCTACAAATAGAGAAATTCGTGTTGTTGTTCCAGGTCATTTCCAGCGTGGCGGCGGTCCATGTTCTTATGATAGAGCATTTGCCACACGTTTAGGCAGTTATGCAGCTCGTTTAATTTCAAATGGAAATTATGGCAATATGGTAGCGTTAAGAGATGGAGAAATTGTACCAGTGCCACTTAGTGAAGTTGCTGGCAAGCTCAAAACAGTTCCTCTTGATTGTAGCATGATTAAATCCGCTAGAGATATCGGTATTTCATTTGGTGATGAATAATAAAAAAACAGGTTGTGTTTTCACAACCTGTTTTAATTTTACTTATCATCATGACAGCCGCTACAACCATTACAGCCACCATCACAATTATGTGAACATTGCTTTGAAGATGGACAGCCAATACATTTAACACCGCTTTTTTTAGCTTTTACAATGTATGTTATAGCAGCTGCTATAATAACTAAAACAACTGCAATAATAATTAAATCTATCATGATTTATAACACTTCCTTAAACCTTTGCAATAGGTTTGTTACTATTAAGTGCATATTCCTTATCTATTTTATTGTTAGCTTGACTAATCATATAAACAACACATGCAATAATTGCTGAAACAGCGATTAAACCAGGGATAAATGCTGTGCCAACAGAACCAGTTGTGATTAATGTACCAATCTGATAAACAAGGAATGAAAGGGTGTAAGCTGTGCCAAGCTGTAAACAGATACCGCCAAACAGCCATTTTTTATTTTGCATTTCAGAGTTCATAGCACCGATTGCAGCAAAGCATGGTGGAGTATATAGGTTAAACATCAGATAAGCAAGAGCTGCAACAGATGATAGCCCCATAACAGTCGCAACGTCTGCACCAGCACCGCTTACAAGTGCTAATTCTTCAGTATCAATAAAGTTAGTAATGCCATATACAACAGCTAATGTACCAACGACATTTTCTTTTGCAATAAAGCCAGTGATTGCTGCGGCTGCAAGCTGCCATACACCAAAACCAAGAGGCAACAGGATAATTGCAAATGGACTAGCGATAGTTGCAAGAATAGATGTGTTTTCCATACCTTCTTCAACTACTTGAAGCTGCCAGTTAAATGTCTGCATAATTTGCACAACTGCATTACATACAAGAATAATAGTACCAGCCTTTATTATAAAGGACTTAGCACGAGATAACATGGATAAAACAGCTCTTTTTAAGCTAGGAACTTTATATTCAGGAAGTTCCATAATAAAGAATGATTTTCTAAATTTATGACCTGTAATTTTAAGTACAAGCATAGAACTAAATAGGATAAGTACAATACCTATAAAATACATAAGTGTGCCAACCCAAGAAGCATCATGGAAAAATGCACCTGCAAACAATCCGATAACTGGAAGTTTAGCACCACATGGCATAAATGGAGTTAACATAGCAGTTGTTCTGCGTTCACGTTCATTTCTGATTGTACGACAGGCCATAACACCAGGAATTGCACAGCCTGTACCAATAACCATAGGGATAATAGACTTGCCAGAAAGACCTACACGCTTAAAAAATGGGTCCATAACAACACTTACACGAGCCATATAACCGCAATCTTCAAGCAAAGCAATTAAGAAATACATAACCATTACAAGTGGTAGGAAACCTACAACAGCACCTACACCGCCGATAATGCCATCAACAAGCAAGGACTGTAAGAATGGTGATGCACCTTCTACAAGAGTTGCAACATAGCCTTGGAATTTTTCAATCCATGCCACAAGATAATCTGCAATCGCAGGACCAAGTCTTGATTGTGAGATGTCAAATACAGCCCACATTACAACTGCAAAAATTGGAATTCCCAGCCATTTGTTAGCCAGAACAGAGTCAATTTTATCTTGTGTATTTGTATCTTTAGTTAAAACCTTACGTTTTTCTACTTCAGAAACTATCTTATTTACAAATTGAAAACGTTTTCTGTCAGCAGCTTCAACTTCAGATTTAGCATGTAAGTTAATATCGCCTTGATGATAAGGTGCATTTTGATTTTTACCAGCTCTTTCAACAGCTTTAGCTATAATTTCGCTAAGACCATTATTAGTAGATACAGTAGATACTGTTTGAATTACAGGGCAGCCAAGCTTTTCAGAAAGAAGTTCTACATTTATAGTAGTACCTTTCCTATCATTTATATCACTTTTGTTGAGTGCGACAACAACAGGAACACCAAGCTCTAAAAGCTGAGTTGTAAAGAAAAGACTACGGCTTAAATTTGTAGCATCTACAATGTTTATAATTACATCTGGGTGCTCATTTTTAACGTAGCTACTTGTAATGCTTTCCTCAGATGTAAAAGGTGACATTGAATATGCACCAGGTAAGTCTACCGCAATTAAATCTTCATGGTCTGAGCAATACATTTTTTTAATTGGGCTTTCTTTTTTATCTACTGTAACGCCTGCCCAGTTACCAACACGTTCAGTACGACCAGTAAGGGCATTGAACATAGTAGTTTTACCACTATTTGGATTACCGGTTAGAGCAATTCTCATTTTAAAATCCTCCTATTTTATAAATGCTTTTGGCTTTTTTGTACAAAAATTAGCTATAGCTAACCGAATGCTTTTAAAAAACTGCTTAAAATAAGCAGTTATTAGTTAGATAAGAATAGCCTCTGCTAAATCCTTATCTATATTATAACGTCCGTCTTTTATCGACACAACATAGCCGCCTCTCATATGAGAAACAACAGTTATTGGTTCACCGCTATAACAACCTAGAGAAAACAAAAAGCTGTTTAGTTCATCATCATCGGTTTCAATATCTTTAATGATATATTCTTTTCCGAGTTCAGCGGAAGTTAAATTCACCGTAATGCCACCCCTTTCAAGTTCTTAAAGAACGGTTGCATATAACTAACAAATTTAAAATACCACAAGTAAAATGCTTTGTCAATGCATTTAACAGATTAAATTTTATAATATAACACAGATAATCAAATCTGTACATATTTAATTGCTGATATTATAAATTATGTTAAGAAAACTTAATATATGATTGAATTATATGAATGATTTCTGATTATATGATTGTTTTGTTTAAATAATATAAGCAAAAATACATAAAATTCATATTTATAAATTAGATAAAATGTAGAAAGATAAATAACAATCATAAAATGATGAGGAGGAATAAAAATGAGCAAGATTGATGAAATCACAAGAGAAAGTTGGATTATGGGTACTTTTCCAGAATGGGGTACTTGGCTTAATGAAGAAATTGAAAATGAGGAAGTAAAGCCTGGTACTGTTGCTATGTGGTGGCTTGGTTGTACTGGTATGTGGTTTAAAACTCCAGCAGGCTGCAACATCACTGTTGACCTATTGGAAAGATGCCATACGCATGAGTTGTGAAACTCTTGAGGCAGCAGGTGCAATAGAGCCAAGATATAAAGAAGATATTATTGCTTGTATTGAAAAATATGGTCCATATATTGTAATTGCTCCAAATGTTGCTTTGCCTCACTCTCAAGAAGGTGAAGATGGTGGTGTACATAAAACCGCTATTGCTTTCATGAAACTTAACAAGCCTGTTAGCTTTGAAGAAGGTAATCCAGAATGTGATGCTCAGCTATTCTTTACGCTTGCCTCTTGCAATCCAGAACAGCACCTCGAAAATATGAGCAAGCTGTCTGAAATGCTTTGTAATGATGAGCTTGTGGAGGAGCTAGCTAAAGTTAATAGTGAAGATGAACTTTTAAAGCTTCAAGCAAAATATCTTGATTAAGATATAGAGAAGATATAGACGCTCAGAAAGTTATTTTTAAACTTTCTGAGCGACTTGAAAAAGGGAAAGGAACAAGGTGACAAAATGGATATTTTGATGACTATTTGGACCTATTTTGCGACCAATATTCTTCAACAACCAGCATTTATGATTGGTTTAATAGTTTTAATCGGTTATGTGCTGCTTGGTAAACCTTGGTATGATACCCTTAGTGGTACTCTTAAAGCAATCGTAGGTTATTTAATTCTTACTGTCGGCTCTGGTGGACTGACAAATAACTTCCGTCCAGTTTTAGTCGGTCTGAAAGACCGTTTCCAAATGGACGCTATGGTAATTGACCCATATTTCGGTCAAAATGCCGTTACAGTAGGTGTTGAGGAGGTTTTCGGTAAAGGTTTTGGCGATGCAATGATTTTGTTGTTTATTGCTTTTATCGTAAACATTCTTCTTGTTCGTTTCACAAAGCAAACAAAACTTCGTGCATTATTCACCACTGGTAATGTACAGGTTCAGCAGGCTGCAACAGCTTACTGGCTGATTATGTTTGCTTGTCCATTCCTTCTTGAAAATCGTGTTGCTATGCTTATTGTTATGGCTCTGCTTTTAGGTGCTTATTGGGCAGTTGGTTCTAACCTTACAATCAAGCCTTGTCAGGAAGTTACTGATGGTGCTGGTTTCTGTTTAGCTCACCAACAAATGTTCGGTGTTGCATTCTTCTATTGGCTAGCTGGTAAGCTATTTGGCAATGAAGGCAAGAACAAGGACAAGAAAGTTAAGCGTATTGAAGACATTGAGCTTCCAGGCTTTATGTCTATGTTCAATGATAACATGGTATCTGCATCAATTCTGATGTTAATATTCTTTGGTGCAATTCTTTGTGTACTTGGTCGTGATTACTTAATTGCTGGCGGCTTCTTAAAAGAAGGTCAAAGCATGGTATTCTATGTAATTCAGACCTGTTTATACTTTGCAGTTTATCTTGCAATTCTTCAACTTGGTGTTCGTACATTCGTTGCAGAACTAACTGCTTCATTCTAAGGTATTGCTGATAAAATCCTACCAGGTTCTGTTCCAGGTGTTGACTGTGCGGTTATCTTTTGTTTTGGTGCTCCAAATGCTGTAACACTAGGCTTCCTTGCAGGTTTTGTTGGTCAGATTTTGGCTATTATTGTACTTATGGCTATTCCTCAAATTCAGTATAGAAACGATAAGGAAGGTTACTTCCTAATGACAGAAGATTATGAAGCTTATAAAGAATTGCGTGAAAAGCAACATGCAGTTAAGTAATCAATAAACAAACAATTAAAAATAACTTTTTAAGGAGAGATGTAAAATGGCAGCTCAGAATATGAAATTTTTAGTATGTTGTGCAAATGGTTCAGGTTCAAGTTTAATGGCTCAGTTAGCTCTTGAAAAGGTTCTTAAAAAGCATAATATTAAGCCAGGTAAAGTTCATCACTGCCCACTTTCAGAGGGCAAAGGTAGTGCTCCTCAATATGACGTTCTGATTTGTGCACAGAACTTTAAGAATATGTTCGAAGATGCTGAAAGCAAGGGCGTTAAGGTTATCGGTTTAAAGAATGTAATGTCTTCACCGGAAATCGAAACAAAACTAAAGGAAATTGGTATCATTGAGTAAATGATATGAAAAGTAGGGTTCCCGAGCTTTTAGTTTGGGAATCCTATATTCATATAGGTATAAAGAGGTGAAAAAAGATGAAAAGAGAACGTGTTTATGTAGATAATAGGCGAAATCAAATTTTGGATATTATGAAAGAAAATCCTAAAGTGCGTGTAGATGATTTAGCAGCAAAATTTAAAGTATCGCTTATAACCATAAGACGAGACCTTCAATATCTGGAAGATAAGAAATTATTGGTAAGATTTTATGGTGGTGCGTCATATGCAGACCAAAAAGAAGTAGAAGAAAATGAAGTAAAACTTTATCGAAAACTTATTGCAAAATATGCAGCAACACTTGTAGAAGATGGAGATTCTCTTTTTATCAACACCAGTAGTAATGCACTGCAAATGCTTACTTATATCAATCGTCAAAATGTAACCGTTATAACCAACAATGGAAAAGCTATTGATGTTGATTATCAAGAGGGGGTAAGTATTATACTTACAGGCGGTGAGCTTAGACACCCTAAAGAAACTATGGTTGGTGATTTTGCTATTAGAAATCTTCAAACAGTTTTCCCTAAAAAAGCATTTATTGGCTGTTCGGCTATATCTCCAATTTCAGGAATGACAACGGAAAATGCTTCTGAAGTTAAAATAAATGAAATTATGATACAAAATGCAAAAAACGTTTATATTTTGGCTGACCACACTAAAATTGGAAAAGATAGTAGTTTTACTAGCTCTCCAATAAGTGCAATAGGTCATTTAATTACCGATGAAAAAGCACCAGAAGATGTATTAAATGAACTTAGAGCTGCGGGTGTTAAAATTCATCAGGTACACAAAGGAGATTTTTAAGTATGAAAGCATACACACTTGGACTCTATGAAAAGGCAATGCCTTCAACACTGAGTTGGAAAGAAAAAATGCTTGCAGCTAAAAAAGCTGGTTATGATTTTATAGAAATTAGCATAGATGAAACAGATGATAAACTTTCAAGACTTGATATGACTCGTCAGGAACGTGCAGAGCTTGTGGATTTAATGGAAGAAACAGGTATGCCTATTCGCACAATGTGCCTAAGTGGTCACCGTAAATATCCACTTGGAAGTATGGACGAGGCTACCCGAGAACGTGGCATGGAAATTATGGAAAAGGCTTTACAGCTTGCAGAAGACATTGGTGTTCGTATTATACAGCTTGCAGGTTATGATGTATATTATGAAGAAGGAAATGAGCAAACTAAAAAACTATTTTCCGAAAATCTAAAAAAAGCTACTGAAATGGCTGCTAAAAAAGGTGTTTTACTGGGATTTGAAACAATGGAAACCGAATTTATGAACACTGTCCAAAAATCAATGCAATATGTTAATATGGTCAATTCGGTTTACTTAAATGTATATCCAGATTTAGGTAATATAACAAACGCTGCCAAGGTCTATGGTAAAGATGTATTAGATGACCTTGAAACAGGTCGTGGCAGACTTGTTGCTATGCACCTCAAGGAGACAGTTCCAGGTAAATTTAGAGAAATTCCATTCGGCACAGGTCATGTTGACTTTGAGGCAGGTATTAAAAAGGCTTTGGAGTTGGGTGTTCGTCGTTATGTAACCGAATTTTGGTATACTGGTAACCCAGAATGGGAAAAAGATATGGATTTTGCTGTATCTATGATGACAAAAATTTTAGACAAGCAATAAAAAAGGAGAAGTACCATGAAAGTAAATAAAAAAGTTATCTCTAATCTAACCAAATGTTACTCAATTGCACCACTTACTTATGAGGATAAACAGTATATTCTTGTTGCAGCAGAAAAACAAGACCCTTGTTACTTATTTGATTTAGAAGGTAATCAAGTTGATACTGTTTGGTCTCAGCCAGGCGGTGTTATGAGCATGGTACAAGTGCCAAATAGTAATGGCGTATTCCTTGCTACTCATAAATTTTATTCTCCTAATGACTCCAAAGAGGCTAAAATTATTATTGCTACTCCTATTGAAAAAGGCAACTGGGAAATCCGTACACTTGTAGACCTTCCTCATGTTCACCGTTTTGATATTGTTACTCGTAATGGTGTAAATTATCTTATCGCTTGTGCATTAAAGTCTGGTCATGAGTTTAAAGAAGACTGGTCTATGCCAGGTAAAGTTTATGCTGCTGTACTTCCAGATGACCTTAGTGTATATAACGATGATAATCAGCTTGAGCTTACTGTTATCAAAGATGATATGCTTAAAAACCATGGTTACTATAAGATTTATGAAGATGATATTGCTCATTGTCTAATCTCTTGTGATAGCGGTGTTTATGACTTTGTTCCACCTGCAAAGGCTGATGAAAATTGGAGCATTGAAAAGCTAGTTGATGAGCCTGCAAGCGATGCCCTTTTAGTTGATATGGACGGTGATGGAGAAAAAGAACTTGCTATGATTTCTCCTTTCCATGGCGAAAACATTTATTTCTATAAGAAGATTGACGGTGAATTTAAGAAGGTATATACTTATGATACCGCTGATTTTGCTCATGCAATCTATGGCGGCACACTTCTTGGTGAGCCTGCTGTAATTATTGGTCATCGTAAGGGTGCTAGAAACTTGCTTGCATTCACTTATAACAAGCAAGAGGCTAAGTATGAAGTTACTATACTTGATGAAGATTGTGGTCCAGCAAATGTGTTTAAGTTTGAACGTAATGGTGAAGAAGTGCTTGTTTCTACTAACCGTGAAATAGATGAAGTTGCAATGTATACTTTTGAAAAGTAAAATTGGAGGGTACATTTTATGTTAGAGCAGCTAAAAAAAGAGGTCTATGAGGCTAATATGTTACTTCCACACTATGGACTGGTAACTTTTACTTGGGGAAATGTTAGCGGAATTGACCGTGAAAAAGGTCTTTTTGTAATCAAACCAAGCGGTGTTGAATATGACAAATTAAAACCAGAAGATATGGTTGTAATGGATTTACAAGGCAACAAAGTAGAAGGTGAATACAATCCTTCTTCTGATACTGCTACACATTTAGTTCTTTATAATCGTTTTAAAGATGTTGGAGGTATTGTACATACACATTCTGCTTGGGCTACAAGTTGGGCTCAAGCTGGTAGGGATATACCATGTTATGGTACAACTCATGCAGACTATATTTATGGCGAAATTCCTTGTGTTCGCAATCTCACAAAGGAAGAAATTGATGCAGGTTACGAAAAAAACACAGGTGTTCTTATAGCTGATGAATTTGATGCAAGAGGCAAGGACCCAATCGCTGTTCCTGCTGTACTATGTAAAAACCATGGTGTATTTACATGGGGCAAAAACGCACATGATGCAGTTCATAACGCTGTTGTTGCAGAAGAAGTTGCAAAAATGGCGGCTCGCTGTGAAATGATTAACCCTCGTGTAGCTCCTGCTCCTCAAGAATTACAGGATAAGCACTATTATAGAAAACA
>JAGHIZ010000041.1 GCA_017886875.1 Butyricicoccus sp.
CCACATATTCGCACCAGAGAGCCATTCATTCCTTTCCCAAAAATAATCCATTATAATTTGTTCATTTGGTGATAAATCAAAAATCATTTTATCTCCACCTTTCATTATTTTACTATTATATTACTACTTATTTGTAGCAACTGTCAATATATTTCAATACAAAAAAATAAAAGCCTTATATAGCTATAAAGAATATCATATTCTAAAATCACTATATAAAGCTTTTTGTAATATTTAAAATTCGTAATGTGTCCACAAACTAATAATTTTTACTGTCTGTTCTTCTTCAAATACTTCATAAACAAGGCGATGTTTGATAGGGATTTTCTCATGTAAATTCTATCAAAGCTTTTGCTTTTTTATCTAACTTTGCTGCTTTTAAGTTTGGTATGTAATTTACTACTTTTTTTGTATAAACAATTGAGTACATTTACCATTCTACCTCATTTTCTGGTATGCACTCATCAAGCGGAGTATTCATTCCATCTATTAATTTTTCTTTCATATTTGGGATAGAAGAAAGATACAGCGTTTCCATTAAACCGTTATAATCTTCTTCACTTATTATTACCGCATTACCTAATTTTGTACTGATATTAACAGGTTCATTGTATTTTATTGTCTGTTCTAGTATAGTAAAAATATTTTTTCTGAAATTAGTAATATTAGTATTAAGCATTTCGCCCGCCTCCCTATATGTACAGTATAGCGTACATATTCTTAGTTTGTCAATAATACTGTACATTATTATGTACATATATTAAAATTATATTCTGATGAGTATTTTAACATACTAATATTTATTTGAAAAACTTTTCAAGATAAGTGTTGACAAAACTTGCTTTTAGTTATAAAGTATAGTTACTACAACAAAGTAGCAATTATTCTTTAATTTAGGAGGCACTTAAAATGGTAAATGCGAAAAAGTTAGGTTGTTTTATGCTTTCAGCAATACTTGCTGCTTCGCTTACAATTCCACAAGCACTTGCGGTAAAACAGGATACTGCAAAAACATATCAAATTTCCTTAAGAGTAGATGGTATTAGTGTTTACATGCTAAACGCAAAAATGCAGGAACTTCCAGCAATATTCTATAATAACAGTTATTATATTTCTTTGCGTACCGCTGGCGAATGGTTAGGTAAAAATGTTAGCTGGAATGGGGATACAAAAACCATCTCATTTACAGGAACAACACAACCTAAATATTATAAAGCATCAGATGTAAATACTGAAGATTTTATAAAATACACATCTGGTGGAGATGTAAATATTACTCAACGTGATGATATAACTGTTTTAATTGATGGTAAAGAGCGACAGTTCTATACGGAGTCTAACAATATAATCTATCCTATTATGTATAATGACAGCACCTATTTACCAGTACGCAGTATAGCTAATTTGTTAGATATGAGTATAGACTGGAAAAATGCAACCGAAACAACAGCTACACAGATTTCATTAACAAGCAAGCTGTCAGACGAGCAGAGCAAGGCATTCAATGAATATAAATCCAATATTAAAGCTCAGTTTGATAAGTATACTGATTTAGCATCAGGACTCTATCCAAATAAATCAAATAGTGATGAGCTTAAAAAAATATTAGGTAATATGGACGAATGTCTGGATAATATACTTAAATTAAACGTAGATATCCCTCAAAAGCAAAATGTTATTGATTTAGTAAGCAATACAGTTAAAAATCAGAAACAAATGATTGAAGAAGCGTATCTGGCAATGCAAAAACAAACTTCAGATGAATTATTTGCAATAGAGCATGGACAAGCTACTGGTATTTTGATGAAGCTTTACACTGCAAGCGAAGTGTCTAATATCCTTTCTATACTTGAAATTTCATAAGTTTATTTCAAAAGAGTGGGAATGATAAATTTTCACTCTTTTTTATAAAACAAAAATTATATTTATAGTATCAGTTGGATTTACTATTTTGCTAAACTGCGATTAAAATTTTTTATATTTTATCAATTGAGGTTATTAAAGGGGGATTTTTTACCCTTAGAACCTTGATAAGTTGATATACGGTATTACAGATACAAATTCGTATTGGAGCGAATTGAAGAAACACCACCATGACATTTTTATCGAGCGATAAGTGTTAATCTTTAAAACCAAATATGGCAAGTTTGGTACAACATTATAATACGAAATTATAATGATACAATCAAATCGTAAGATCTCCCACGTAAGAGGGGGAACTATGATATATTTGTTAACTTTATTAAATAGTTTTGAAACGGTATTTTGGAGTTTTGATGCAAGCCAATGCAGTCGGTAATATGCCCTATGGTCAGGGGGCGTGGCAACGAAGGAATGCGATTGGTAAACGCATAACCAGTACTGAACAGTGGGACACATGGGAATAGCTCGTTGATACTGTGTTCGTTAGAAGACTTGAACGAGAAACTCTCGTCTCTATGCATACATAGGCAGTGGGAGTATGTCACTATTATATAATTTGTGATTGTTTTTCGAATAATAGCAAGACCTAAAATGCCATTATTTTATTTTAAATATATAATATTTTGACTGTTTTAGAAGAACAAAAAAAGACCTTTGCTACTTAGCAAAGGTCAAAAAAATATTGGGGGAAATGGGAAAAATATATTTATATAGATACGTTATTCCATGTCTTAGTATACAATATATCTTCTGTTATAGCAATATTTTTTTATTTTTTTTATTTTATTTTTTTATATTTTTTTGTTGACTTTTATAAAAAAAATATTATTATATATACAATCTCATTTTTATTCTGAGTAGAAAATCTTTTTGTTATCCGCTATTCGGCACTTTTTTTGTAAGGAATGTGGCTTATGCCGTTCCTTGTGCGTATTTTTTTGTATGTGTTTTTTTAAGCCACCGTTATATCAGCGGTGGTTTAATTTTTGCAAAAAAACAGAATAGTTTGTTAACTCATTTTTTTTAAAACTTTATTAAAAGATAAAGACAATTTGCCCAAAATATGTTATAATGAATGGCAAGAAACCAATAGAATAATAAAGCCCGTTTTCTTTCTCTTTCCTTCGATTTTTTTGACGTGTTTTGTTATCTTTAGTTCTAAATATCTGTTGGTTTTTATAACTTTTTCTATTTTAGTCATCACGTCCGGTGGTGGCTATTTATTTTTTTGTTTTAAAAAAGAGCAACTTTTAAAGTTGCTCTTTATGTTTATAAAAAAGATACTTTTAATTATCTTTTTTTGTTAGTTAACACGAGAAATTATTCCGTTTTGCATAACTTCGATTTCTATGTGTCCAAATTCTGAAAAATCAGGACATTTAGTATTAACAACGTATACAAAGGGTAGCATTTCATGAAGAGATAGCATATCACTTTCCCATTCTTGCTCATGCTTAGATACATATAATATCGAATAGAAGAAAGCAGATTTGATAATATGGAAAACCACACCATTCCATTCATCACAAAAATCTTTAACCATCAATGATTCTTCTGATGTTAAAGGACGTACAAAAATTCCATTATCAGAACAAAGAATGGTTTCTTTTTCTGAAAATTCTGAAATAATATTTTGGTTAAAACCTGCATTTATCATTCGATTAACAGCTTCATCTAATTGTTTTTTATGCATTGTTTCAGTTAAATTAGTCACAATAAAAACCTCTCTTGTTTTATTATTTTTTTGAATTTATAGACTTATTATTTAGAGTTTATAGAAAATAATTCTTTCATCTTTTCTCGACAATCAACAAGTGAAGATCCAAGAATGAGTAGTCCATGTTGAATCATTTGAAATATATTATTGTTTGGATTTTTTATTATTAGGTTTATAAGTTCTTCTACTTCCTCATGGCATCCACAAGGGAAATTATAATTTGTAGAAGGAATATCATCAAATTCAATGTCTGTGTGTACATGTATAATAGCATTGATATCTGGTCGAGTTTTGTAAATGTGATAATGTATAGCTGCATCAATAGAAGGCTTTACATATCCGACGTAGCCGACTTCTCCGACAACTCCATTATAATCAATATCTTTATAACTTTCGATAAAAACAAGGTCTTCTGTCGAAAGAATTCCTTTATGTACATTTCGACCTGTTATAATAAATTTGTCAGAAGATAAATAACGAGCACTCATGTTTCCGTATGTGCCTATTTTTCCATTATTATTTGCAACTTCAGGCAAGAGCTTATCGTTATACAATTCTTTTCCTGTGTCATAGAATGATTGTTTAATAGGGTTAATTATGCTTTGCATAACTTCTTGTGTAAAAACCTCATCTCTGTTTCTTACAGAAACATGATGCCCTACTCGCTGTCTTTTGATAGCGATTTCTACTAATTGCTTGGCAATATTTTTTTTGCCATATATCCATGTAGATGTTTTTTCTGGATAAATGAGCAAACCATTATGTTTACCCGTACGAATTTGAGAAATATCATTTGCTAATACAAGATTTGCTCTAACTCTTCTAAGCATATTAAATCCAATATCAAACAGTTCTTTTTCTTGTTCTGATGAGTTTTTTCCTGAGCAATCAAGAAGTTTGAAACCAACAAGAAAAGTATGAGACCAATTATTTTTAATTAAGTCAATTATTTTTGGTGTTGGTTCTAGAGCAATACATGGATTTTCCAGATTAGAATTAACCTTTCCTTTTCGAGAAAGAATTTCGCCTGTTTTTCTATCAAAAAGCTCTTTGACCTTATAATCAGAAACAGCCATTGAGTGAACTACTATGTCAGGTTCTTCGCATAATTGGAATAAAGTAAACATTAAATTATTTACAGTAGTTATAGGGATACACTTACAATGTTCTTCTGGAATTTGTGGTATTACTGCATTTGGTCCATGGATATATGTAATTTCCACTTCTTTGTTTTGTGCAAAGAATTCTTCTGCAATCATTGCACCAAGTTTCCCGCTAGATGAATTTGTTATGCTACGAACATTGTCTATTGGTTCTCTTGTTCCACCACTTGTAATAATAACTTTCATTTTTAAATTTCCTCCTGTTTTTTTGTTAATACTATATGATTTTTCTCAGAATGAACTAAAGAAAAATCATGTTTTTGTTTGTAAAAATCAATAATATTGCACCTAGGTGTTGTGTGTAAATAGAGTTTGTATTTATGTTTTTTTTGAAGATATTTTTGAACAATATTAAGTCCTCTTATATCATATGTATATATAGCAAAATGTAATTCAGGAATATCTTCTTTTTGTATAATATCTTCCCATATAGAACCACAAATCTTTTGATTAAACATAATAGGATAAAGTTTGCCAGACTTAAATGTAAAATCAGCATTTACATCTTGTATATGTTTTATGGTTATGGGTTGTGGATTGATTGGGTATGGGTGTTGGTAATCTATATATAAATCATTGTCGTCTAGAAACAATTTATCCATACATTCACCCATCTCTGTAATTGGAAATTTTTTAAATAAGACAATTTTTATACCCTCTTTCGTTGTTTTTTTAATCCTAATAGATTTAATATATAATTATATGCAAAATATTTAAAATGTGTTGTTTTTTTGAAATAAAAGCGTGTAAGTATAACAGCTCATAAATTGCACGAGATTTAGTCAATTTAAATCAACTTTGCAAGAATTCCCCATCTTCTAAAAAAGAAAAGCTATTCCAAAGACGGAATAGCTTCAATAGAATAAACATATAAAGAGATGTTTATATCAATATAATAAGGACTTTATCAAATTTTAGGTAAATCACTTCTGCTTTGTGAATTCCTTAATAGTTTGAAATGAGCAACTCTTTTATTTTGCCTCTTGCTTTACCTTTGCAGTTAATCATACGAGCAGCGTCTACTCTTTTTATATTATGCTCAGCATATATTTCATCGAAGAAATTATCATCTTCATCTATATTTTTAGGATCTGAGTTGCTAACAACGATTTTTGCACCTTTTTTATGTAATTTACTAACATATTTAGCTAACTCTTTTTGAGCATCATCATTAAATGAAAATTCGTTATATGCCGTAAAATTTGCTGTTTGTGTAATTGGTCTATAAGGCGGATCGAAATAAACAAAAGTATTATCATCTATAAAATCATATGATGATTTATAATCACTACATACTATTTTTACTTTTTGTAATTTTTCTGAAACTACAAGAAGATTTTCTTTATCACAAATTAAAGGATTTTTATATGCCCCCATTGGGACATTGAATTCACCCTTTTTGTTTACTCTATAAAGACCATTAAAGCAGGTTTTATTAAGAAAAATCATAAGAGCTGCTTTTTCTATATTATTATTTTTGTCTTTACTGGACTTTAATTTATTAAACATATGTCTTTTATTGTTATAGTATTCTTTTCTTTTTTCTGTATTAAGTAAAATATAATCCATTTGATACATTTCTAATAAAGCTATAAGCTCATTTATATTATCACGAATTATCATATATGTGTTTATAAGTTCTGCATTTATATCACTAATATAAATGTCTTTTATGTCATAATGGTTTAATATATCAAAAAGGATTGCTCCACCACCAACAAACGGTTCTGCATACTTAATGATTTTATTATTATTAAATGGATAATATTTTTGTATTTCATGAATTAATTGTGTTTTTCCGCCTGCCCATTTTAAAAAAGGTTTCACTATTTTTTCCTCACATTTCTTATTAAAAATTGTTTTGTAAACCCTAGAAGAGTTAATGTACAATTATATGCAAAAAAATAGTTTAGATGTTTTTTTTAAATTATATACTAATAAGTGAAACAGATTGAAATAGAAAGTGAATTATAGGTCCAACCTCACCACATCTATTTTGGCACAAGCGGTGGGAGTATATGTCACTAAAGAAGGAGTGTGGAATTTATGAATACAACTTCGTTTATTTTATTTATAATTGGTTCTTTAATACTATGCTTATGTTTGTGTTCAAAGCATAGTAATTTTTTAGATATTAGACAAATTTTTATTCAACACTTTTGTGTATTTAAAGGAAATACTTTGCAATTAATAGGTGTTTTTTTACACCTATCCTGTTGGCTATTGGACTTGCTGAAGTTAAATGTGTTGACAAATGCACTCTTAGTAATTTAAATGTAATTATTTCAATTTTAATTATTATGTTTTTATCAATTTCTAATACTTTGTGTTCATTTAATAAAGAGAAAAGAAATGAAAATTATAGACAGCTATTAAAAGAAACTTTTAATACGTCTATTTTTGAAATAATACTTTGTTTATTTTTACTTTTTATATCATTTATTATATTATTCATCGGAGATTTTAAAGACTCTATTACTTTAAGAATCATTAGCGGAATAGCCTACTATCTAACCATCATAACTATTCTTAATATTTTAGTTGTCATTAAGAGAATTAAGGTACTTTTTGATAGTCAATAAATTATGGTAGTATTTTTGTGTATAACTATTGTGCAGAAAAATCAGAGAAGGATGTTTTTAGAGAGGTTCTTTTGGATCAGATTATAAAAAGTGGGCGAGAAAACCCATGACTTTAGCCGTGGGAGCGTGAAGAATTAGAATCATCACATTTGTGGTGGTTCTTTTTTTTGGCTGTTTTAGTTACGAAAATATCTATAAAATAATAAAAATTGAGAGTTTCTTACGATTGTTGTTTCTGAAAAAATTTTTGAAAAAAGTCAAAAAAATAAGAATATTTTGATATAAGTTCGAAAAAACCTGCATAGAATAAAAAAGGTTTAGACACGAGCCTTAAACTATCGGTAATAGGCACAATGGTGTCTTTGGTAGTGAAAGTCTTGCAGAAACAGCTTGGTCTTTTAGGCTTTTGAGTTTAATTGGAAAGGCTGTGTATATAAGAACCCCATACCTTTAGGCGTGGGAGTGTCAGCAATCTATATTGGACAGTAAAAGGTGTTATGTTTATATTTGCCTTTTTAACTAAAAGTCGCAAGAATTCCCCACTTCTAAAGTGGTGGGATGAATTGCGTTGTTTTTTTGTTGAAAACATATAATAATAAATTCAGTCGATAATGTCAGAAAGGCTGAATAAGTTGTGAAATTAGACAATAATGCTCATTCTATGTTTTATTGCATTATTATCTTGTACTTGTTGTTAAGTATCGTCGTTCAGTATTTGATGATAAGATTTCAAATCGTGCAAAAGAAATATTTGAATATATAGCACCAAATTACAACATCACAATGCAAGGATGGAATCATGATAAAGACCATGTGCATATTTTGTTCAAAGCTCACCCTAAGAGTAAAATAAGCAAATTTATAAATGCTTATAAAAGTGCAAGCAGTAGGCTGTTAAAAAAGGAATTTCCTCAGATTAGAGATAAATTGTGGAAAGACCATTTTTGGAGTCAAAGTTTTTGCTTATTAACTACGGGCGGTGCACCAATAGATATAATAAAAAAATATATCGAAAGTCAAGGTGAAAAGATATGAACAACGCCTATAAGTTTAGAATTTACCCGAATGCAGAGCAAAAAGAGTTGCTTGCCAAAACATTTGGCTGTGTTCATTTCATCTATAATAAAATCTGTACATGATAATGGTTGGGGTATGTTTACCACGTATCTTAAATACAAATTAGAAGATATGGG
>JAGHIZ010000042.1 GCA_017886875.1 Butyricicoccus sp.
CATATTGTTCTAAAAAATGCTGTACTTTAATATCTCCATCAGTTAATGTGGTGATAAAATTATCATAAACAGGGGTTTCTATATCCTCGAAAGACCATTCACAAGGTAGCTGTATAGTGCTTTTTATTTCTGGGCTATGTGGTTCTAAGGTCATTGTATCAAGTTTTAATATACCATTGGTGAAATTTATAATATTTTCATCAGCGTCTATTAAATCACTTTTTATAAATACAGTATCTGTTATAATATCCTGAAAAACTTCGTTTACATCTTTCATTCTAAGCAGTTTTATATTATAATCGGTGATACATTTTTTTATATATCCCTTAAATTCATCATCTGTAACCCTGCGATAACAGCCATTTTTATAAACATAACGCTGTATATCACTTATTGCATTATCTTTTACAAAGAAATAGTATAAAGTTGTTCTGATATGCTGTGCAAGCAGTGGAGGAATTATTTTTTCCCCTATTTGCTCACCGCTACGGTTTAAAATCGGCTCTATAAATATAGGCTTGTCCTGTGCTTTTGACATGGATTTTGCATAGGCTTTTTTATCTTCTTTTTCATCAATTCCCAGAAGTTCATATTTAAATTTTGCTATTGCATCTGAGCTAGAAAGATTTTCAGTATATTGTAGCCATTGAACAATGCCAATACC
This sequence comes from Butyricicoccus sp., assembly GCA_017886875.1. GTDB lineage: Bacteria > Bacillota > Clostridia > Oscillospirales > Butyricicoccaceae > Butyricicoccus_B. The sequence goes on from JAGHIZ010000042.1 coordinate 665, forward strand.
TTCTAAAGCTAAACACGCTTTATTTCCAAAGCTATGAAATTTATTACCTGTTATATGTAAATGGTCACTATGCCCACAAAATGGGCAAGGATTTACAAAAACACCACTACTGGCAGGTTTAAATTCACTTTTTGGATATGTTTTTCTTATATAATCTAATAAATTATAATTATCTATTTCTTTTTGTAAGTCAAAATTAGATAGATTGGATTTATTTTGCTTTATAACTTTAAAATCAACAGTTTTACAATTTTGATTATATAAATCTAAAAAAATCTGTTTATCTGCTGTATTATAAGGGTCAATTTCTCTTGCTAAACCTTTATTTGTGCCTAAAAAACGCTGAACAGCTGCAACCGTAGCATTATCTATATTATTTTCAAATATAGATTGATAACCCTTTATAATTTGCTTATACTCATCTTTATTGGTTACTGTTTGTTTTAAAGCAGTTATAACTCTAAATCTTTCTCCTTTTTCACCATGAGAGTATGTATAATAAACTATATTTGCTGGAATATTATACTTTTTTAAAGTTTCTAATACATCATTTACAGTTAATTCGCCATCAAAATCCAAACCAACTAAATCAGATGATATAAAATTTTTGTCAGTCATACCGCCCTCAGCATAGCTTACAGAGAATGTATGACCGTTTATAATAAACTTTGAAAGTTGATTTAAGTCAATCTGATGAATATTTTCAGGTTTTGACATACGATTAGTTATAGCACCCATAAACGCTGTAGGTTTGGTGTTATAACCTGTATCATCAATGATTATCTTGACGATTTTTTTATCCTGTGGTACACTTGTACCATGAATATTATTTGTGTTTAACATTCAATAAACACTTCCTTTCTGACCGTTGTTACCCCTAATAACTACGGTCTTTTGTTTTTTATAAATCAATTTTTAAATGATTTTTTATATGTATTACTGGAGAAATCTTTTCTTTTACCTTTAAAGTATTAGGTTTTAAATTTAAAATTTCTTCAATATCTTCAGCATATAAGTTTATGCCATTATTTTTTAATAAATCTAATATATTTTCAGATGAAAATACATTATTTTCTATTAAAATATCAATCGCACTTTGAAAAATATTTTCATTTAGTAGATAAGGATAATCATTAGGTTCACATTTTTTCCAACCTTTTTTTGAAATTTGACGCATCATATATTCATACTGATTATCTGACATAAGTTCCATTATATGAGCTTTATAAATCATTGCTTGAATGGAAACTTTCCATTTGTTTTTTAAAAATTCGTAATAGCTTAATGTTGTAGGATAAAGAGAAGCATCTTCCTTAAAAGTTTTTTCTGGTAGTAAAAATTCACTTGCAAATATATTTGCTTGCTTTTCTCGCTTTTTAAACTCCTCTTTTGATAGATTGTTTAGGTTATCTTTCCATGAGTGAAGTAGTATATGACCAAGCTCATGAGCCATATCAAAATAAATTCTTCCTTGAGGTTTTTCACCAAGAGCAATGGCTATGAAATAATTATCTTTTCCTTTTATAGTAGTTTGTTGACTAAAAGCGTCTATTTTATTTTCTTTTGTGGAAAATCCAGTTATAATTATACCGTTTTTTTCTAAAATGTATTGTAAATTATCTATTGGCTGATTGTCTAACTGCCAATGTTTTCTGACAATTTCAGCTATTTTTTTTATTTCTTTTTCATTACCATTAAAATCAAATTGTGGTAAATTAAGTTTGGGGAATGATATAAAATTCATAAGAATTTCATAAATTTTTGCTACATATTGAAGTTTTATGCTTTGTGATATTCTTGCTCTTTTAGTTGCAGTAGCTAATGAACGAAAGTATGTAATTTCTTCTTTTGCGATAATTCCATTTTCCTGAAAAAAATAATCATATGGAAAGTTAAGCTCTTTTGCAATAATCTGAACTTTAGAATAATCTGGAGTGTTTAAATTATTTTCATAAAATGAAATACATTGCTTATTAAGGTTACATCTTTTAGCTAGTTCAGTAAGTGTTATCCCCCTATACATTCTTGCACTTCTTAATCTTTCGCCAGAAAAATTTGATTTTATCATAGAAAGCATCTCCTGAACATATAAAAATTATATCTATATTTTAGATTTTACATATTATAATAAAAATGTCAAGTAAATAAAAATAAAAAGGTATTATTGTTTTAAAAAAAGCAAATTAACAACACCCAATAAATATAGTTATTGTAAATTTACTATATTCTGTTGACTTTAAGATTAAATAAAAAACAAGTGGTCATTTTGACCACTTGATAATAAATTATTCACTTATTACTCTTAATTGCTCTTTTTGAAGAACAAGATTTGCTAGTTTCATATAAAAATCCTGCTCATCTTTTGTTTTTGCATTTTCAAATAGTTTTTTAAAGTCTGAATACGAATATGTTTTAAAGATTTGATATAAATTTATGTTTTTCATAATATAAACCTTATTTTTGTAATTATGTAAGCTACGGTTTGTTTTTATTATAGTATTATTTTTATATATTTAACAAGTCTTGATATGTTAAAAAGATTAGTCTTAAATTTAACATTATTAAATATAATATAAAAACTGTATATTACTATTTATAAAATATAACAATTTTTGAGTACTGAATTTAACGGTCGTTTTTAATAGCTTGTTCGACTTTATCCAAAATATATTGTGAAAAACCATCTTCTAAACTATTGTCTGAATAACTTTCTTCTAACTCTCTCTTTTCATCATTAAATTCCTGTCGCACTTCTTCCTGTTCTTCGGGAGTCATGTCATGCCAATTTTTATTATTTACATAAGCACAGCCGCTCATCGTAGCTATAATTATAGTTAATGCCAAATTAATAATAAACATTTTCTTGATTTTCTTTGTTAGTTTCATAATCTTCTCCTTTTAGAAACACAAATTTGATAAAAGTTCTAATATAGTGATAAATAGAACTATGATGATTGTCGTTGCAGCTATAATGCAATTATTCTGATTGCTTTTTTGTATTCTTTATCTATTTTTTCTTTTATGGTATAGAAATGATTTCTTTATATAATGTAATCCGCATTTGGATGTATACTATAACAGTGGATAAGTATGACAAGATAAAATACAAATAAAAAATGTCTGATAAAAACAAATACAGTAAATATAGTTAAAAGTTAAAAAAACAATAGTTACCTTATATAAATCAGGAAAAACATATTCATATGCAAAAAAAGAATATAGTATATATCTATTAACACTGTCAGTGCAGGTAAAAAAATATTTAAAGATACAAATTTATGACAATACTGATTTAACAGCAAAATAAATAAAAGCACTTCAAAAGCATAACGTACAACTTGAGGAGGAAAATTTCATATGATGAATTGTCAAGTCAAAAGCGACAGTTGATGAAAGAAAACTTCATAGGCAGATTTCCACTTGAGACATTTTCGAGGTCTAGAATTTATAAGAAATAAAGCTTTTTGTAAATCATTATAGGA
>JAGHIZ010000043.1 GCA_017886875.1 Butyricicoccus sp.
AAGCCAGAACTCCTGAATCTCTTACTAGCTCTATTTCTCGTGCCTATAAACTTATTTCTTTATCTGATATTTCTGGTTGGTTTAACAAAATGGATTATTTGCATTCTTAACAGGAATTGCTCTAATATCACTATCAGTTTTAAAAAATGATAAAAATATAATAATAAAACTGGAAAATACATGTGAAAACTTGCCTAATATAAATCCAGAAAAACTTTTTGATAGATTTTATCGTGCAGATGAAGCAAGAACACAAAAAACTGGCGGTTATGGTATAGGGCTTTCAGTGGCTAAAGCTATTGTAAATGCACAAAATGGAAAAATAACCGCAAATTATATAGATAACAATAAAATATGCTTTGAAATTACATTTTGATAAAGGACTACACATTCTTTTGTGTGGTCTTTTTGTTTTATGTATGACGTTTGTGTGTACCCAGTAAAATTCTAAGTTACATTTAAGGTTGGCTGTATATAATACATACGAACTTAAAAACAAGAATGAAAGGAGTAAAAAATAATGAAATTTAGGCATGAATGGAAGCATGAAATTGATTTTTTAGATATAATTGTGCTTAGAAATAGATTAAAAGTAATTATGTCAAATGATATTCATGCACAAAATGGTAAATATTTAGTAAGGAGTTTATACTTTGATAATTTACAAGATAAAGCACTACTTGAAAAGATAAATGGTGTAAATAAGCGTGAAAAGTTCAGACTTAGATATTATAACGATAATATTAACCATATATCTCTTGAGAAAAAAAGTAAAATCAATGGTCTTTGCTGTAAAGAACAAGTAAAATTATCAGATGAGCAAGTTAAAGCGATTTTAAATGGTGATGAGGTTAATTCAGATAGTGAGCTTTTAAATGAATTTATATTTAAAACCAAAAGCCAAGGTTTAAAACCTAAGACAATAGTTGATTATGTTAGAGAGCCATTTGTATACCCAGTAGGCAATGTACGAGTGACATTGGATTATCAAATTAGAACAGGTTTGAACAGCACAGATTTTTTAAATCCTGAGCGTGTTACAATACCTGCAAATACAGGTGCGGTTTTAGAGGTTAAATGGGACGAATTTTTACCCGCTATGATAAGAGATATTGTTCAACTTCATGGCAAAAGAACAACTGCTTTTTCAAAATATGCAGCTTGCAGAATTTATGGTTAAATAAGGAGATAAATTTTTATGACATTTCAAGATATATTTAAATCAAGCTTTTTAGAAAATGTTACAAGTGTATCAGTTTTTGATATGGTTTTAGCACTTCTGCTTGCCTTTGGTATAGGTATGTTTATATTTTTAATCTATAAAAAGACATTTGCAGGTGTTATGTATTCTTCAAATTTTGGTGTCACATTAATAGCACTTACAATGATAACAACGCTTGTAATCTTAGCGGTAACATCTAACATTGTGCTGTCACTTGGTATGGTTGGTGCACTATCCATTGTACGTTTCCGTACAGCAATCAAAGAACCTCTTGACATTGCATTTTTATTCTGGTCAATCGCAGCGGGTATTGTGCTTGCAGCAGGTCTTATACCACTAGCTGTATTTGGCAGTGTTGTAATTGGTCTTATTATACTTGTATTTGCAAATAAAAAAGCATATTATAACCCTTATATGGTTGTAATTCGCTGTGATAACCATGAAAATGAAGTTTCCGCAAGCGAATTTTTAAAAAATCAAGTTGAGCGTTTTGTAGTAAAAAGCAAAACCGCTCAAAAAGATATGATAGAATTAAATATTGAAATCCGTATGAAAGGTGATAACACAGACTTTATAAATGTACTTTCAAATATGCAGGGTGTAAATAGTGCTGTACTTGTAAGCTATAACGGAGAATATATGGGTTAATATTATGTCAACAAGTAAAAATATAAATAAAATCTGTGTGATTATCGCTTTAATTGCTATAATTGTTACAGCTTTATTTATGAATGGAGAGCATTTTGGCATTAAACAAACAAGCAGCGTTAAGGAGTATGAAACCACACTTTTTGACACTTCAAAAGTGCATACAATAAATATAGAAATGGACGATTGGCAAGGATTTCTTGATACATGCACAAATGAAGAATATGAAACTTGTTCGGTTGAAATAGATGGTGAAGTGCTTTCAAATGTAGCAATTAGAGCAAAGGGCAATACATCACTTACACAGGTAGAAAGCTATGGAAATGATAGATATAGCTTTAAAATAGAATTTGACCATTACGATGATAGTATAAATTATAAAGGTTTAGATAAACTGTGCTTAAATAATATAATACAAGATAATACATATATGAAAGATTATTTAACTTATCAAATGATGGGTTATTTTGGAGTAGATGCACCCCTTTGTAGCTTTGTAAATATAACAGTCAATGGTGAAAACTGGGGACTTTATTTGGCAGTAGAAGCAGTTGAGGAGTCATTTTTAGAAAGAAATTATGGAAATGACTATGGAGAATTATACAAACCTGATAGCACAGGAAATATGGGTGGCGGAGGAGAAAAGCCTGATGATATTGGCGAAAGACCAACTAATTTCCCAACAGAGCAAGGCGAAATGCCACAAATGCCACAACAAATGAATGGTGATAGAGGTGGCGGAAGGTTGATGGGCAGTGATGATATATCACTTATATATACAGATAATTCATATGATAGCTACACCAATATATTCGATAATGCTAAAACTGATATAACAGATGCAGATAAAGACCGTCTTATCGATGCTTTAAAACAGCTAAATGAAAATAGCAATATAGATGAAGTTGTAAATGTAGAAGAAGTTATACGTTATTTTGTTGTGCATAATTTTGTATGTAATTTTGATAGCTATACTGGCTCTATGATTCATAACTACTATCTTTATGAAGAAGATAGCAAAATGTCTATGATACCATGGGATTATAATTTAGCATTTGGTGGATTTGAAAGCAATTCTAATTCAACAAGTATGGTAAATTATCCTATTGATACTCCTGTATCTGGTGGAGATGTTGAGTCCAGACCTATGTTAGCATGGATTTTTGCAGATGAAACATATACAAAGCTTTACCATGCTTATTTTGCACAGTTTATATCTGATTATTTTGATAGCGGGTATTTTGAGCAAATGATAGATGATGTAAAAGCACTTATTGCACCTTATGTAGAACAGGACACAACAAAATTCTGCACTTATGAAGAATTTGAAACAGGTATAGAAACATTAAAACAGTTTTGCTTATTAAGAGCACAAAGTATAAACGGTCAATTAGATGGTACAATACCATCAACATCTGATGGACAACGTGATGCACAAGATAGTTTAGTTGATGCATCATCAATAAGCATATCCGATATGGGCACTATGCATGGTGGTAATATGACCATGGGAGGTGGTAAAGGAGGCTTTAGAGGTCAAAACCAACAACAAACTGTAACAAGTGAGTCAGGCGAGGAAACAACGCAAGAGCGGACCGAGCCGCAACAAACAACACAAATTGGACAATTAACTAGACCTCAAACAATGCCAAATCGCTTCCAAGCTGAACCTATCAATAATAATACAAATTATAGCACATATTTAGTTATAGGAATTTCTGTTATAGTTTTATTTATAGGTTTAATAATTGCAATTTTTTATAAAAAGAAGGTTTAAATCAAAAAACGTGCCATAAAAAAATGGCACGTTTAATTTTTTATTCAGAGACAGCTTTTTGATAAGTAGTCTGTTCAAATGAACCAATAGCTTCACATACACTACAAACATCTGGGCGTTCTTCAAAAATAGCACCGCAGAATACACAACGATAACCTTGAGCAGTTACAGTTCTTTCTTGCTGTTTAGGTGTTTCTGTAGGACTAGATGATTTATCCTTTGCATAAAGATTAGAAAGAGCAGTCATAAATCTAAATTCATGGTCCTGTTCGATTTTTGCAATATTATCAAAAAGCATTGCAATTTCTTCAAAACCTTCTTCACGAGCCTTTTGAGCAAAGTTTGGATACATAGAAGTCCATTCTCCATATTCACCAGCGATTGCACTTTGTAAATTAGAAGCAGAGTCTTTAACACCATTTAAACGTTCAAAGAGCATTTTTCCATGTATGCCTTCATTTTGAGCCATGCGTTCAAATAAATCAGCAATTTCATCATTTCCTTCTTTGCGAGCTTTTTCAGCAAAAAAAAGATATTTATTTCTTGCCATGGATTCACCAGTAAATGCAGCCAATAAATTTTTTTCGGTTTGAGAGCCTTTAATATCCATAAATATCATCTCCATTTTAATACGAATAGTAATTATTTTTATTTATCATAATACTAATATTATAAAAAGTCAATAGAAAAATAAGTTTAAATTTATATATTTAAGTTATTTTTTTAATACTATATAAATTTAATAGAAATATAACTAAATTTGTGGTATACTGATTACAGAGTTACAACTTAGTACGGGAGAATAAAAGCTATATGATAGAAAAAATGTGGGAGTTTTACGAAAATCTAAATGAGATTGTATATGTCTCAGATGCTGATACATATAATCTTGTATATATGAACCGTAAAGCTCGTGAAATGTTTGGAAATGTATCAATTGAAGAGCTTAGAAGAAGAAAATGTTATAGTTTGCTTCAGGGGTGTAATTCACCATGTGAAATATGTACCAATGATAAAATAAAAGCTGGTGAGTTTTATGAATGGACATATTATAATCCTGTTATAGATAAAAAATTTGCTTTAAAAGACACCATTTTTATTGAAGATAATCGAAGATATAGAATGGAAATCGCAATTGATATGACTATTCAAGACCATCAAGAAAAAGTTATTAAGTCTTTTGTTAATAATGAAATTGCTATAAGTGAAGGACTTAAAATGGCACTAGCAGAGGATAGCCCAGAAAAATCAATAATGGTTTTACTTGAATATTTGGGTAAGGCATTTAAAGGCGAAAGAGCATATATTTTTGAAGAAACATCTCCTAAATTTGTGGCTAATACATATGAATGGTGTGCAAACGGTGTAAGTGTACAGATAGAAAACTTAATTGATATACCAGAACAACAACTTGAAGATTGGTATGTACAGTTCAGACAAAATAAAAGTGTTGTTATTAAAAATCTTGAAGATACAAAATATACAAGTCCTGATGTATATAAGATACTAAAACCTCAAGATATAGTAACACTTGTTGTATGCCCCCTTATTTTTCGGAAAAAAATCATAGGTTTTTATGGTATAGACAATCCGCCTGCTGATAATTTAGATAACACTATGATTATGTTAAATGTTATGGCAAGCTTTATAGTATCAATAATAAATAGGCGTGAACTGTTTAGAAAATTAACTAATATAAGCTATTATGACAGATTAACAGGTGCAGGAAATCGCTATGCAATGGAAAGTTCTATTAATGAAATAGATTTAAATAAAAGCATAGGCGTTATATATGGCGATGTTATGAATTTAAAAAATACAAATGATACAGAGGGGCATTTAGAAGGAGATAAATTACTTTTACAATCTTATGACCATCTTTGTAGATATTTTGATAAAAAAGATATATTTCGCATAGGCGGAGATGAATTTGTAGTTATATGTAGTGCTATTAGTAAAGACGATTTCAAACAAAGAATTGCTTCAATAAAAAATGATATGGAGAACAGTAAAGCCAAAATAGCACTTGGTCATATTTGGAAAGATATCTGTGATGAGAAAATAGAAAATCTTATTGTGCAGGCAGACCAGCTTATGTATGAAGAAAAACGCAGATATTATAATCAAAAAAAGGATAAATCATATGGTTTGCGTAGTGGAGTACCGCTTGTAGGTGTGCATGAGTATTTTATGCAAGAACATGGTTTTCATTCTGAGGCATTTTTTAAATCAATGATGCAATCTTCTTTTGGTCTAAATGCTTTTGTGGGAGATTTGCAAGGTAATATATATTATCTATCAGATAGTTTAAGAGATATACTTAAAACTAAGAGTAATATGGTTTGTTGTCTATTTGACACATGGTCTGTTGCCTTATCCGACGATAAAAGAAATGAATTTTTAGAACAATGGCAGTATTTATTAGAAAATAGGGAAAAAGAATTTCAGTTTCCTTATGATGTGGAAATTGATGGAATAAGACGTGTTGGAGTATTAAAAATTGATGTTAGATGGAATGGTGAAATACCACTTTTCTGCACAGGCATATTTATAAATTAAAATTAAAACCACCGATTTTATATCGGTGGTTATTTTCTTACAGTAAATGTTGTTTAATTGAATGAGCAACGCCAAATTCAATATTTGTTAGTGTGCATTCATCTGCAATTTCTTTTATATATTCTTCTGCATTACCCATTGCAATGCCAAGTCCACTCATTTCAAGCATAGTTAAATCATTATCGCTATCTCCCAAAGCCATAACATCATTCATTGTAAAACCAAGATGTTCTGTAAGTTTTTTAAGACCATTACCCTTATGCACACCTTTACAGTTTATTTCGACGTTTTTCATAAGTCCGCCAAATAAAACTGATGGTGCAAGCTCAAAGCGTCCAGTTGACTCTAGTTTTTCTATAATTTTATCAACAGATTTAGGATTATCATGATATAAGATAGATTTAATAAATGGTTTTTGATTTGTTTGTAAAAGTTTTTCCCATTCTTCATCAGTTCCAATAAATGTTGAATGACTACGTTCGGTTTTAGCGTTCATATTTCTTCGAATATTTAATTCTTTAAAAAAACGTTTAAATGCATTACCATAATATAACTGTGAATCATCATAAAGACAAGGGTCAGTATCATATTCTTTACAAACATCTAAAAGCAGTCTGCAATCATCATTTGATAGATACTCAGCAAATATATTTTGTGTTAAATCTGGTTTGCAGATATACGCACCATTTGCTGTTATAAGCCAATCAGCTGGAGCTAAAAGTTTATCAGAAAACATTTTAGCTTCTATAGGGTTTCTTCCTGTGCATAATACAATTTGCACACCTGATTGTTGAGCCTGTCTTACAGCGATTTTGTTTTCTTCTGGAAGCATACTTTCTTTGTTAAGTAGAGTACCATCAAGGTCAAGAGCTAAAATTTTGTATTTTGCCATTTTTTCACCTGCTAGATTATTTTTTTATTCTACTTAATTATAAACAAAATAACAGATTGTGACAAGATATAAAAAGCCACTTGACATGTAAAAATCAAGTGGCACAATGTGTTTATTATTAGTAATTTTCAGCTTTAATCTGGAAGTAAGCTTGTGGGTGAGCACAAACAGGGCAAACCTCAGGAGCTTTTTGACCTACATGAATATGACCACAGTTGGAGCACTGCCAAATCATATCGCCATCTCTTGAGAATACAAGACCGCCTTCAACATTTGCAAGTAACTTGCGATAACGTTCTTCATGTTCTTTCTCGATTTTGCCAACTTCTTCAAATAGAAAAGCAATATGGTCAAAACCTTCTTCACGAGCTTCTTTAGCAAAAGTAGCATACATATCAGTCCACTCGTAGTTTTCACCAGCAGCAGCGTCTTTTAGATTTTCAATAGTAGATGGAATTTGACCATCATGCAAAAGTTTAAACCAGATTTTAGCGTGTTCCTGTTCATTTTTTGCGGTTTCTTCAAAGATAGAGGCAATTTGTACATAGCCGTCCTTCTTTGCTTTAGATGCATAATAAGTGTACTTATTGCGAGCTTGGGATTCACCTGCAAAAGCAGCGAGTAAATTTGCTTCAGTTTTAGAGCCTTTTAAATTAGCCATGATAAAATTCCTCCTGAACTTATAAATTAGAATGATAATAATTCTTGTTTATATAATACACTTTTTATTTAAATAAGTCAAGCATAAATTTATTATATCCTGAATAGAAATTTTAAAACAGGGAATGATAAATATACAATCACAAAGGAGGTTTCTTATTATGGAAAACAAAGCAATTCGTTGTAGTGTAAGTCAGTGTGCAAACCATTGTGCAAGTGGTTATTGTTCATTAAACACTGTATCAATCGGAACACATGAGGCAAACCCAACACAGTGCCAGTGTGTAGACTGCAATTCTTTCTGTGTTAAATAATAAATAAAAATATACACCCCAAACTGCTGATTATTTTCAGTAATTTGGGGTGTAATTTATTTTTTAACATAGTAGTTTACACCTTGCTCTGTTATTTTTTCAATCATTTTTTGTGTTATCATATATTGTATGACTGTATCAGCAAAGCTTTCAGGCTCGGTTACAACTATTTTATTTTTTGAAAAAGGTCGTTTTGTTTGAAGTCCAGTCACAAGTTTTATAAGTTCAGCTCTTGTTAGTTTATCCTTTTTCTTTAGCTCAGATAAAATCTTACTAACACCTTTAGAATAAAGTAGTTTACTATCGTCCATTGCGGCATTTTGGGATTTATAAAGCCCCCAGCCATAAATTATCATAGTGGCTATTGCAAATAAAAATACATAAGGTAAATATTCTAAATAACTCATTTATTTTCACCTTTCCAAGTGATAAACTTATGGTCATGAAGTATTTCTAAAAATTTTATAAGTCTGGAAAGTGCTTTTTCCATATTTGGTTCATGCTCTAATAAAATTTTAGAGATTTCATGCACATTTCTTTCACCATCTATATTAAGCCATATAAAACTACCTTCTTTATCAAGTTTAATTTGACTTACACGAGGTTTTTTAAAAAAACGCTGTGCAATTTTATTATAAAAGCCAGTCCATTCTTTATTTACAGTTACAATTCCATTTTCATCGGTTGTAAAATCATAATCTGGGTTTTTAACAGGTATTAAATCCAGATAATTATTATTTTTCATAATATAAACCTTTCTTAAAAAATAGCCTGCCCGATAAAATCAAGGGGCAGGCTTTAAATTATTATTTGCTTTTCTTTTTGGTATTTACACAAACATAAGCAAGAGATGCAAGCAGTAAAGCGAACATAACTAAACCGCCAATTTTGCCAATGCTAAATAACTTTTCAGATAAATCAATATTTATATTTAATGCTGCAAGAGCTGCAAGAGCTATACCCATTAAACCTTCACCAGCAATTAGACCAGAGGTGTAAAGAGTACCGCGTTCAATACCTTCCTTGCGGTCATCATCAGATACATTCTTACGACGTTCAACAAAGAAACGAACAATACCACCAGCCATAATGCCAACACTTAGGCTAAATGGTAGATACATACCAACAGCAAATGGCATTACTGGAACATTAAGAACTTCAACAACAAGTGCAATAAATACACCAATTAAAATTAAAGCCCATGGAAGCTCAGCATTCATAATACCTTCTACAAGCATTCTCATCATGGTAGCTTGTGGAGCAGGAATTTCTGCACCACCGTAACCCCAAGCATTATCAAGCAGATAAAGTACAGGGCCAATTGCAGCAGCAGAAGTAATAACACCAATCATTTCAGCTAGCTGCTGTTTCTTAGGAGTAGCACCAAGAATGAAACCTGTTTTGAGGTCCTGAGAGCAGTCACCGGCAATAGCTGCTATAACACAAATAATACCACCGATTGTAATAGCACCAGTCATACCCAGTGCACCAGTTGTACCAGTACCCTTTAAAATCAGAGTGGTGATAATAATTGTAGCGATAGCCATACCAGAAACAGGGTTGTTAGAAGAACCGATTAGACCTACCATACGAGAAGAAACGGTTGCAAAGAAGAAACCGAATACAACTACAATTAAAGCACCAATAAATGTAACAGGGAATGCAGGAAGTAGCCAAATAGCAACCGCAATAACAAGCATTACAACAAGCAGTGCAGACATAGGAAGGTCTTGCTCAGTACGCAGAGAAGAAGAAGTTCTGTTTTTAGCCATGCTACCCATTGCTTGCTTAAATGTACGGATAATAAGTGGGAAACTTTTAATAAGACTTAATACACCACCAGTAGCAACTGCACCAGCACCAATATACTTTACATAAGAACCCCAGATATCACCAGGAGCCATAGCAGAAATAGGGTCGGTAGCTGGGAAAATTACAGCATCACCGCCAAATAGTGCAATCATTGGCATAATAACTAGCCAGCTTAAAGCACCACCTGCAAATAGATAGCTAGAAATTTTAGGACCACAGATATAACCTACACCAACAAGAGCAGGTAAAACTTGAACACCTACAGAAGAACCCTTATAGCTCTCAATATCATAACCGATTTCGCTAGGGAAGAATTTAAAGCCGTCAGCAAGTAGCTTGTAAATAGCTGCAATGCCAAGACCTGCAAATACAGTGCCAGCCTTGCTGCCACCTTCTTCACCAGCTAGAAGAACTTCTGCACAGGCAGTACCTTCAGGAAAAGGAAGTACACCATGTTCTTCAACAATCAGAGCTTGACGCAGAGGAATCATAAAGATTACACCTAGAATACCACCAAAAGTAGCAACTAGGAAAATAGTAATCATGCTAGGCATAGAAATTACGCCGTCCTTTGCCCATAAGAATAGAGCAGGTAGCGTAAATATAGCACCAGCAGCCACAGATTCACCAGCAGAACCGATAGTTTGCACAAGGTTGTTTTCCAGAATAGAATCACGACGAAGGATAATACGAATAATACCCATAGAAAGAACTGCTGCTGGAATAGACGCAGAAATAGTCATACCAACACGCAGACCTAAATAAGCGTTTGCTGCACCAAAGACAATCGCAAGCACAATACCGATAAGTATTGAAGTAACGGTAAACTCAGGCACAACACGATTAGCCGGAATATAAGGCTTAAAATCGTTGTTTTTGTTAGACATAAGTCTACAATCCTTTCTTTTTATCTTTTTTCACCCACTAAGAGCTAACAAGTTAACATTATAGCAATTTTTCAGACTAAAGGAAAGGGGTAAAATAACCAAAATATTCGCCTAAAATGCTTAAAACCTAACAAAAAATTATGATAGGCTTGCAAGTACATCTATAAGCAATATATAAAATCTTTCAAAAGAATCAAGGATTAAATGTTCATCTGGTGTATGAACATCGCAAAGGGTAGGGCCAACAGCTATGGCATCAAGTCCCTCCATAGCATCACAGAATAAACCACATTCAAGACCTGCATGAATAGCTTCTATTTTCATATCTTTATTAAATAATTTTTTATAGCTATTGCAGAAAGCTTCACGAATAGGGGAAACTTCAGCAAATGCCCAGCCAGGATATCTGCCAGCAATTTGAGTTTCAAAGCCAAAAGTATCAGCAAGCATATCTAGCATTTGAACAGTATCCTCTTGCAGAGAATTTACAGAGCTACGAGGTGCAAAAACAATACGCATTGGCTGACATTCAGTGTCTGCAATACCAAGATTTAAAGAAGTTACAACAAAATTACCCTGATTAGGATTTTTATGTCTTACGCCATTTGGTGCTAAGCAAATTGCATTTATAAAGCTTTTAGCATTACAAAGGGTACTTGCGGTTTGTGCATCATTTGAAAGCTCAAAATTAAGCACAAAATTAGGTTCAGTTGGGTGAATTTCGGCGTTAAGCTCATCAGATATAACCTTTAAAGCAGTCATAGCATTGTCAGCTTCAGCTTTATCTATAAATAAAAGCTTGGCATTACATTCACGAGGGATTGCATTATCCTTAGTACCGCCATTAAAAGATATAAGCTTAGCTTGTTTTGAAATATTATTTACAACTCTACCCATAAGTTTAATAGCGTTTACACGCTCTTTATCAATATCCATGCCAGAGTGACCGCCTAAGAGTCCATGAATAGCAAGAGTTAATATATAACCTGTGTTTTGTTCTCTCTCAGCGTTTTTAAACATGGAGTAACGCATACCGCCTGCACAGCTTACAGTGCCAACACCTTCTTCTTCAGAGTCCATATTAATCATAATTTTAGCATTAAGCATAGACTTATCAAGTGTATTAGCACCATTTAAACCGATTTCTTCTTCAGTTGTAAATACACATTCTAAAGCAGGGTGCTTAATAGTATCATCATCAAGAACGGTCATCATAAGAGCAACAGCAACACCATTATCTGCACCTAAAGTAGTGCCATTTGCACGAAGTACACCATTTTCAACTACTAAATCTAAACCATCTTTTTCAAAATCATGGTCAACGCTTGCAAGTTTTTCACAAACCATATCAATATGACCTTGTAACATAACGGTTGGTGAATTTTCATAGCCAACACAAGCAGGCTTTTTAATAATAACATTTAAGCTATTGTCTTGGTAAACTTCAAGACCTCGCTTTTTTGCAAACTCTACAAGAAAATCACTTAACGCTTTTTCATTACCTGAGCCATGAGGAATGGCACAAATATCTTCAAAAAAGTTAAATAGCTTTTCAGGCTTATAGCCTTTAATTTTGTAATCCATAAAAAGAATACTCCTTTATATTTAAACTCTAAGTTTAAGTTTACTGCATTTAATACTAAAAATCAAATGGTTTTAAAAAGCACCCTATTATTTTTAATAGAGTGCTCTTTTCATTTTTCCCAATCAATTATAAATAATTCATTTGGTGTACAGTCTAATAATTGACATAGAATTTCTATTCTTGCTATTTGAATTGATGAAGTTTCGTTTTTAACCATTTTATTAAAATTTTGATAGCTCATACCTAATTGTTTATATAACCAATACTTGGATTTACCTTTTTTCTCTAATAAATTTAAAATATTCAACTTTATCATATCTTATTTCCTCCTAACAAAAGCATAAAAAATTATATAAAAAGTTCATCATATGAAATATCCAATATTTCCTTTAATGCTTTTATTTCATCAGCATATATATGCCTTTGACCAACTTCTATTTTTGCATAAGCACTTCTTGTTATATCACAGCCTTTTATTTGAAGTTGGGCAGAAATTTGTTCTTGAGATAACTTTTTTTCCATACGAATTTTTCGTATATTTTTACCTAAAGATTTTTCATAAATTATATTCATTTCAACACTCCTAGCACTTATATTGGTGCAGTATGTATTGATTTTATTTTATATATACGTTAAAATTGCACTTATATAGGTGCAAAATAAAAGATACATATTTTGCGGTTATAAAATAAAAAATGACCTGATATATACAGGTCAAAAGGGATTATTTAACTTCTTGTTCTAAATTACGGAACAATTCAGAGGTGAAAAAATCTTCTATTGTAATTCCAAGCCCATCACATAATTTTTTTATAGTTGATATTGTAGTGCTGCGATTTCTACCACTTACAATGTTATTAACTGTTGATTGAGTTACACCGCTAAGGCTGCAAAGTTTATTTATGGAAATATTATTTTCTATGCAAAGTTGCAAAATACGTTCTTTTACAGCTTCACCTATATTCATATAGTTATCACTCCTTATAGAAATGATAACCAAATTTAGTTAAAAAGATTAACTCATTTGAGTTAAAATAAACCCAAAAGGGTTGGTGATTAAAATGAAAAAATGTTTTTTTGTAGGTCATAGGGATACAAACGATAATATCTATGAAAATCTAAAAGAAACAATAAAAAAACACATTGTAGAATATGGTGTAACAGAATTTTATGTGGGTCATTATGGTAATTTTGATAGATTGGCTACAAAAGCTATAAGTGATTTAAAAATGCAATATCCATATATAAAGCTAATATTATTGTTACCATATCACCCAGCAGAAAATAAAATAGATATATCAGATAGTTTTGATTTAAGTTATTATCCAGACGGAATGGAAAATGTACCACGCAGAGCCGCAATAGTAAAAGCTAATAGATATATGATAGATAATGTTGATTATTTAATCGTAAATGTTAAATATTCTGCAAGTAACACTGCTAAATTATTTGAATATGCATTAAAAAAACAAAATATAGGCAAATTACATATTTATAATATAAATAATAACTAGATGTTCTATATCAAATATGGTAAAATTTTTATGTGTGAAAACATAATTATACAGGAGGATAAAATAGTAATGCAGTCTATAATTAAAATTTTATCAGATGAACTTAAACAGCAAGAAAATGCTGTAGAGCAGGTAATAAAACTATTAGATGAAGGAAATACAGTACCATTTATCGCACGATATAGAAAAGAAATGCATGGTGGAATGGACGACCAAACTATAAGACAGCTTGCAGACCGTCTGGGTTATCTTAGAAATTTACAAGAGCGTAGGGAAGAAGTATCTGCTGCTATTGCTGCACAGGAAAAATTAACTGATGAAATACAAAAAGCAATAGATAATGCACAAACTCTTGCTGAAATAGAAGATATTTACAGACCATATCGCCCAAAACGTAGAACTCGTGCGATGATTGCAAGAGAAAAAGGGTTAGAACCGCTTGCAGAGCTTATAAAAGATACATTAGGAAATGCAAAACCCGCTTTAGAGCTTGCAGAGCAGTTTATAAATCCAGAAAAAGAAGTAAACACAGCAGAAGATGCGTTAAATGGTGCTAGTGATATTTTAGCCGAAAGCCTTAGTGATGATGCTAACCTTAGAGCAAAACTTAGAGAGCTTATCTGGAAAACAGGAATAATACAAACAAAAGGTGAGGAAGAAGACGGTGTATATAAAATGTATAACGATTTCTCCGAGCCAGTTAAGAAAATACAAAGTCATAGAATACTTGCGATAAATCGTGGTGAAAAAGAGGACAAACTCAAGGTTAACTTAATTGTAGATAGTGAACAGGCACAAATTATTATGCGTAGAGCTATAATTCACCCAAAAAGCCCATATCAAACCGAACTTCGTGCGATTTGTGAGGATAGTTATACTAGACTTATTTTCCCATCACTTGAAAGAGAAATACGTTCAGATTTAACAGATAGTGCAAATGAACAAGCAATCCATACATTTGCAATAAATTTAAGACCGCTTTTAATGCAACCACCAGTTAGAGGCAAAGTTACATTAGGTTTTGACCCCGCTTATAGAACGGGCTGTAAACTTGCTGTTGTTGATGAAACAGGCAAAGTATTAGAAACAAGTGTAATTTATCCAACACCACCACATAAAAAAATAGATGAGTCTAAAAAAGTGCTTGAAAAGCTTTGCAAAAAGCATAATATAAGCTGTATTGCAATAGGTAACGGAACAGCATCAAAAGAATCTGAAATGTTTGTTGCAGATTTTCTCAAAGAATATGGCGGAAATATTCAATATATGGTAGTATCTGAAGCGGGTGCATCTGTTTATTCAGCATCTAAGCTAGGTGCAGAAGAATTTCCAGATTATGATGTTTCGTTAAGGTCTGCTGTGTCTATCGCTAGACGTTTACAAGACCCGCTTGCAGAGCTTGTAAAAATTGACCCTAAAGCCATAGGTGTAGGACAATATCAACATGATATGCCACAAGCAAGACTTGGAGAAACTCTTGATGGTGTGGTTGAGGACTGTGTGAGTGCAGTTGGTGTTGATTTAAATACTGCATCTCCAGCACTTTTAGTACGAGTTGCAGGCGTAACAAAAACAGTTTCTAAAAATATAACTGCATTTCGTGAAGAAAACGGACGTTTTGAAACCAGAAAGCAGCTTTTAAAGGTGAAAGGTTTAGGACCAAAAGCGTATGAACAGTGTGCCGGCTTTTTAAGAGTGCCAGACAGTAAGGAGATATTAGACCGAACAGCAGTTCACCCAGAGTCTTATAATGCAGCAAGAGAGCTTTTAAAAATATGTAATTATACAGAAAATGATGTTATAAATAATAATTTATCAGATATTACAAAGCGAATTGATGAAATAGGCAAAAATAAAATAGCTAAAAAATGCGGTGTAGGTGTGCCAACACTTATGGATATTGTGTCTGAACTTCAAAAACCGGGTAGAGACCCTCGTGACTCATTACCACAACCAGTTTTAAGAAGTGATGTTATACATTTAGAAGATTTAAAAGGTGGTATGGATATGGTTGGCACAGTAAGAAATGTAACAGATTTTGGTGCATTTGTTGATATTGGTGTACATCAAGATGGTTTGGTACATATTTCAGAAATATCAGATAAATTTATTAAACACCCGTCAGAGGTTTTAACTGTTGGTGATATAGTAAATGTTAAAGTTATGTCAGTTGATGCAAAAACCAAACGAATAGCACTATCTATAAAACAAGCAAACAAATAAAGAAACCTCTTTTATTTAGTCTTTATAATCTATTTTTTGTTCAGCTTTGTTAATAAATTCTTTTACAAATTCATTTTCAGGTTCATCACCAGAAAATTCTTCCTCTAAGTCGTTTTTTGCGTCTTCATAGGCTTGTTTTACTTCTTCTTGTTCTTCTGATGTTATATCGTCCCAGCCTTTATTGTTTAAATAGACACAACCGCTTGTTGTAACAATAATTATACTTAACATAGAAATAGAAAGAAGTATATTTTTAAATTTCTTTGATAATTTCATTAATTATTCTCCTTTAAAGCTCAAAAAATACCCCATTCTATTAATACTATTTCATATTGTCTAATAGAATGGGGAAAATTATGGATTTTTAATCATGTGTTTGATGAACGGGTAAATCTTCTAAAATTTCCTCGTCTGGTGCTTCATGCATACATTTTAAATATTCATAAGCATCTAGTGCATTGTTTAAATGATAACATAATACATTATCAGTAAGGCTTGGATTTTCACAACAAAAATGTTCTACATTTTTATTTGTTAATCCAAGCTTTTTCATTCGTTCATAACATTCTTTAGATAATAAGCCTGTGGAATTCATAGAACATATTGCATTAAGTTCATCATACATTCTTTGTGCTAGTTGTTCACAACCTCTAAGATATATTGATACCTCTTTACGAAGTGGGTTTCTAGGGAATTTTTGACGCTCAAAAATATTAATTTCATCATCAAGACGTCTTAAAACACGATTTAAAGGCTTTAAATCTGGATAAAGTCCATTTATAACACGTTCTTCTAAATATTCAGGAAAAGCCTGTATAAAATGTATTATCATATTTGAAATACGTCTGCGGTTATTATAAGGTTTTATAAGCAAATTTATACAAAGAGACACTATAAGCCCGATGGAAGTATCAAAAAAGCGTGATAAAGAATAATAGAGTGGAGTACCAGCATCATAAAGACATAAACAGATAAACACCACACAAGAAAGCGGGATAGAATAATAGATTTTAAGTTTATTACCTATAAAAATAACAATTAGAACGCCAAAACCTATAATTGGCGGATATATAACAGGGAACAGCATTAAAAATATACAACCAACAGTACAGCCACATATTGTTCCGACAAGCTGATTTCTGCAAGCAGTCAAAGAATCGTTTGGGGTTCGGCTCATAGCACTCATAGCACCAAGAGCAGAAAAAAGCGGCATATTAGATTGTATAAAATTAGCAATCAATAAAGCAATAGTTACTGCAAGAGCTGATTTAACTGTTCTATAACCTATATTAATTCGTGTTCTATACAAGTTTAATCCTCTCCTTAAATGAGCAAAAAAGAGTAATATGAAAACTACTATATCACACAAATGTTAAAAAAAGAAGTATATTTTATGTTTTATTTTGAACGAGAGGCCTTGATAATAGCGGTTGCAGCCAAAGCACCCTCATAAACAGCCTTGTTTACTTGAAGCATACCGCCTGTGCAGTCACCAGCAGCATATAAACCAGGTACATTAGTAGCCATAGTAGCATCAACAACAATGCGATTGCCTTCAGTTATAGCACCGAGTTTTCTTGCAAGTTCTGCACTACCAGCCACACCAAAAGCAACAAATAAACCACTTACATTTAAAACACCGCCATTTTCAAAACGGATTTTTAAGCCGCCTTCTTCATTTTGCTCAATTTTTTCAATTTTTCTTGTATCAAGCTGAACATCTTCAGGAAGTGAAATTTCAGGCGTAACATTATTTGTAAGCATAGTTACAGATGATGTAACAGGTAAAAGCTCTTTTACTTCATGCAGTGCATATTCACCTTCACCAAGCACAGCCACAGGCTTACCTTTATGGAAAAATGCATCACATACAGCACAATAGCTAACGCCTTTGCCTTCATTTTCGCTTAAACCAGAAATTCTAGGTGCAGTTCTAGGGGAACCAGTGGATAAAAGCACATAATCAGCATCAAATTCATCAGATGTGGTTTTAACAGTTAGTTTGTCCATAAAACCAATGCTTGTAACCTCATCTTCAACTATTTTAACGCCTAATCTACGAGCTTGTTCTAAACCAGACATTGCAAGAGCTTCACCAGATACAGGCAGAGCAAAACCATAGTAATTTTCAATAGCATGAGCTTTACCTAAAGCACCAACACCACTTGATATAATAGTTGTGTCAAGACCAGCACGAACAGTATATAAAGCAGCAGACACACCGGCAGGACCACCGCCAACAATAATTACTTTAGACATATATTTTCACCTCATATTATAAAAAATGTTAGACATTTGTTGTAAGTTATGCTATGCTAATTCCACGCACAACATTATATTAAAAAGCAAATGTTTTCTATGCACATCATAGCACAAAACTTTGCCTATGAAAAGAGTATGTTTGTGCAGAAAGGAGTGTTTATGCAATATTTAATAGTTTTTCTCGAAGGTATTATTACATTTATTTCACCTTGTTTACTGCCTATGTTGCCAGTTTATTTATCATATTTTGCAGGTGGAGAGCAAAAAAAGGAACAAACGCTCATTGGTGCAATAGGTTTTGTAACAGGCTTTACAATTATGTTTTTACTTATGGGAGCACTTGCAGGCACAGTAGGAAATGCACTGAACAGCCATCAAAAAATAGTAAATATTGTCACAGGAATTATAGTTATAATTTTTGGTCTATCTTTTATGGGTGTTTTAAAAATTAGTTTGCTCCAGCGTACCATGAAAATAAATTTTAATCCATCTGGTCATGGATTTTTACCATCTATGATTTTCGGTTTTGTGTTTTCAATAGGTTGGACACCTTGCGTAGGTGCATTTTTAGGTTCTGCACTGCTTTTAGCCTCACAGCATGGTTCTGCATTTAAAGGTATTTTAATGTTACTTTGTTATTCTTTAGGGCTTGGGATACCGTTTATAATAAGTGCGGTTGTTATAGACTCTCTTAAAGGTGCATTTACATGGATAAAATCACATTATAAGCAAATAAATACTATTTGTGGCTTGTTCCTTGTTATAGTTGGTATATTTATGTCAACTGGTTATTTTGGAAAGCTGCTATCATTTTTAAGTGTTATTTAAAATTTTAAGAAGAAACTTATATATTTATTCATTAGAAAATAAAAATCTTTGTTTGGGAGTGTAAATCCTATGAAAAAATATGAATACAAATTTGTAGAAATTAAAGCCAAAAGAGGAATAAAAGATAAAACAGGAGATACATTTGAAGATTGTAAAGATACTATAATGACTGAAGCTGAAAATGGTTGGAGATTAAAGCAAGTAGTGACACCATTTAATGAAAAATTAGGTGTAAGCAGTGCGATTGGATATCAAATTATTTTTGAAAGAGAAAAATAAATTTTTAGCTTAATATATAAAAAGCGGTCAAGCATATTGTTTGACCGTTTTTAAAAATTAACTCATATTATTATAAATGGTATATAACAGATAAACATTCAAACAAAAGCAACAAACAGATTATAGAGGTATATTATGAAATTTAATTATATTGATATTGAAAATTAGGATAGAAAAGAATATTTTAATCATTATATGTCTAATGTGCCATGCACATATAGTATGACAGTAAAATTAGATATAACAAAAATAAAAAACAAAAAGTTATATCCAACTATGATTTATTATATTACTAAGGTTGTTAATAATCATAATGAATTTAAAACTTCATTTATTTACAATGGGTAAATATTATAAAGAAAATGATAAGTATATTATGCCAATATCCATACAAGTACATCATTCTGTATGTGATGGCTTTCATTTATGCCGATTTATAAATGAATTGCAAGAATTAATAAACTCTTAATTTTAAAATAGGGATAGAAATAACATGATTATTAGAAAATATAAATCTTCTGATTGTGATGAAATTACACAGCTTTTTTATAATACTGTACATAAAATCAATGCTAAAGATTACACAAAAGAACAATTAAATGCTTGGGCTACTGGTAAAATTGATTTAGAAAAATGGGATAAATCATTTTTAGAACATTATAGTTTTGTAGCAGTTGAAAATGAAATTATTGTTGGATTTGGTGATATAGATAAACATGGATATCTTGATAGATTATATGTTCATAAAGATTATCAAAGGAAAGGAATAGCCACAGCTTTATGTGATAAATTGGAGAATATCATAAAAATAGATTGTATTATAACTCACGCTTCAATAACAGCAAAACCTTTCTTTGAGCATAGAGGATATAATGTTGTAAAACAACAAACGGTTGAAAGAAATGGAGTGTTTTTAACAAATTTTATTATGAAAAAAAGTAAAAATAGCAATTAAAAAATAGTGTTTAATATTAAAGGAGAATTTTATGAAGAATAAAAAGACAGTTTTACTTATTGTAGCATTGATTGTTGTTTTGCTTATTGCAAGTTTTGCATATAATAACTTATCAAAAAACAATCAAATAGATTTAGATGAGCTTAAACAATCAAGTGAAGAAAAAGTTATGCTTCCAGAATTTAATCTTATAGATATTGATGGAAATGAGGTTTCAAGTTTAGATTTACTTGGTAAACCTACAATTATAAATTTTTGGGCTACATGGTGCGGTTATTGTATGAAAGAAATGCCAGATTTTCAAACTGCATATGAAACATATGGAGATAAAATAAATTTTGTTATGATTGATGCAGTAGATGGCATACAAGAAACAGAAGAAAAAGGACGAGCACATATTGAGGAAAAAGGATATACTTTCCCTGTGTATTTTGACACTAAAATGGAAGGCGTTATAAGCTGTGGAATAACAGGATTTCCAACTACACTGTTTGTATCGGCTGATGGGGAAGTTTTACTAGGTTTATCGTCCTATCTTTCAAAAGAGCAAATTATGGATATGGCAAAAAGTATGATAGGTGAGTAAAAAAAAGACGTTTTACAGTTTAAGCTGTGAAACGTCTTTTTTAATTATGGTGTTTCTGTGCCAAAGTTTAAAAATATTTGAGGATTTACAGCAACATCATTGCTATGTACTTCAAAATGAAGATGCGGACCAGTGCTATTTCCAGTATTGCCAGATAAGGCAATTTGTTGTCCCTTAGAGATGGTATCGCCCTCTTTGACCAGTAAAGAACTGTTATGAGCATATAATGTTTTAAGTCCATTTTGATGGTCAATAACAACATAATAACCATAGCTATCGGATAGTTTAGATGTTGTAACTATACCATTATCAGCTGCATAGACAGGTGTGCCAACAGGCACAGCCAAATCAACGCCTTTATGCCAACGACCATCACGAATTTTAAAAGCAGAAGTAAATCTATAACCGCTGATTGGAACAATAAATTGACCTGAACCTATACCATTGGATTTAGTACCAACTGCTACTATGCAATCGGTAGCGGGAGTTATAACAGAGGTATGTAAAACTGTGCGTTGTGTTTCTTGACCATTGATTGTGACTACTTGTTCACTTACAGAAGCAATACCATTTTTACCAAACTGCATGGTTTTTACAATGTTTTGTTCTATTTGGTCACTTTCTATTTTTTGGGTTTGATATGGTATGGATACTGTATGTTGTACATTAGAAATAACTTGTACATCAATATTTTCACTATTTTTTAAGCTCTGTAAAAGTGATGAGCTTGTCATAACTAAATCTGTCGAAACGGGAATGGTGATTACCTTTACATCTTGTATAAATGATGCATTATCCGATGGATTTGTTTTATATTGTTCAAGTAAGTTTTTAAGTACAGAATTTGTGTCTTCTGCCAATTCACAAGCACCTAAGATTTCACCATTGACAGTTATAGCTGAAGCCATGCATATATTTTCACTTGAACTTGTGATAGCATAAATAAGCTCATCAGTAGTTTTAACATTGCTTTCAAGACAGAAAGAAGGAGTGATTTCTATATCATCAGTAATAGAAAAATCTGCTTGTCCATACTTAGATAAACTGGACTTAATAAGGTTTTCAGCAAGATTTATACTTTCTTTGGAATTAGCAAAGCCTATATGTTTACCGTTGACAGTTATATTAAATGCAGGTTCAAAATTTAATGCAAAAGGCACTAAAAAGCAAGTTGCACATATAGTTAAAGCAGCCAATCTGTTGAGTTTTGTAACAGTTGGAATGTTATTTATTATCTGCTGAGTTTTAAAGTATACATTAAAAAAGCATTCACTTGGAAACTTAAATAATAATGGTTTATTTACTGGTTTTTGTAACTTCTTTAAACTCAGATTATTATCCATAATAATTTTGTCCTTTCTAAAAAGTTTTACATATCTGTAATGATACGCTTATAAAAAACATATGTCAAGCGAATAATGTATAAAAATGACGTAGATGTGCTGATAAATGTATCAAAGTAGCATCAAAATATATATAAAAGTTCATAAAAATTAAATTTCAATTTAAATATGAAAAATTTACAAAATAATGTGCTTTCAGGAGTAAAAATCTGTATGTTTTTTGGGTGAATTGTGTCGGAATTTGCTTGCGAATAAGCAAAAAAACCGCTATAATAAATATCTAAGAGCTATAATTTTTTTAAATTATAGAATACAAGATATTTGTTTGGAGGAATAAAATAATTATGAAGCTCGGTATTGTAGGATTACCAAATGTAGGTAAGTCCACTTTGTTTAATGCAATTACAGACGCAGGTGCAGAAAGTGCAAACTATCCATTCTGTACAATTGACCCTAATGTAGGAATGGTATCTGTGCCAGATAGTAGACTTGCACCTTTGGCTGAGCTTTACCATTCAAAAAAAGTTGTACCTGCTGTAGTTGAATTTGTTGATATTGCAGGTTTGGTTCGTGGTGCATCTAAGGGCGAAGGTCTTGGCAACAAATTTTTAAGCCATATCCGTCAAGTAGATGCAGTTGTACATGTTGTTCGTTGCTTTGAAAATGACAATATTGTTCATATTGATGGCTCTGTTGACCCATCTCGTGATATTGAAACAATTAACCTTGAGCTTATTTTCGCTGATATAGAGCATATTGAACGCCGTATCGAGCGTACAAAAAAGGCTGCAAAAGCTGATAAAAAATTAAATATTGATGTAGAAATCCTTGAGAATTTAAAGGCACATCTTGAAGAAGGTAAGCCAGCAAGAACTTTTGAAGGCTTTGGCACTGATGATGATGTTATAAGAGTTATGAACGAAAGCGATTTATTAACATCTAAAAAGGTTATCTATGCTGCTAATATGGACGAAGCAGGTTTTACAGGTGATAAGGCTGAAAATGCACGTCTTGCAGCAGTTGAAGAAATTGCCAAGGCACAAGGTGCAATGGTTCTTCCTATTTGTGCAAAGCTTGAAGAAGATATTGCAACACTTGAGGAAGATGAAAAAGAAATGTTCTTATCTGAGCTAGGTCTCGAAGAAAGTGGACTTGATAGACTTATCAGAGTTTGTTATGATTTGTTAGGTCTTATGAGCTATCTAACAGCAGGTGAGCAGGAAGTTCGTGCTTGGACAATCGAAAAGGGTACAAAAGCCCCTCAAGCTGCTGGTAAAATTCATACAGACTTTGAACGTGGTTTTATTCGTGCAGAAGTTGTATCTTATGATGCACTTATGGAATGTGGCTCTATGGCAGCAGCAAGAGAAAAAGGTCTGGTTCGCTCAGAAGGTAAGGAATACGTTATGCAAGATGGCGACGTAGTTCTATTTAGATTTAACGTATAACAGAAAAATAGAACGCATATCCTAAAATATATAAAAGGGTGTGCGTTTTCTAATAAATATTAAATTTTATGAGGGGAGCTATATGACACAAAAAAATTATAGTGCGTTAGGACATACTGGAAATAATGCCCTTGATGCTATGCTAAAGTCAAGAACACATTCAGCAAATCCAGAATATGCTCCTATAAGCAAACAACAAGAAAAACAAGATATAGTTTCAGAAATTTCTAATAATGTGGCAATGAGCGAAATGAGCGAAGAAACTCAATTTCAACAAGATTATAAGTCTGGTATAGATATTGTAAAAGAAATTGATGCAGCAGCTAAAAAAACAACTAAAGCAAAAACTAAACCAACAAATAAAACCAAAAAAACAAAGCAAGCTAAAAAAGCTAAAAATGGCAATGGTAAAAAAATCGCGATTGGTGTAGGTTCGGTTGTTGCGGCATTGTGTTTAGCAACAGTAGGTTATACTTATTTATATCCAAATATTCATTTTGGAGTTAATGCAGGCACAGTTGAGATTGGTGGAATGAGTATAACTGACGCTCAAAAACAAATTGAAAAATCAGATGTGCTTGATAATGCAAGCCTACCAATCAAGATTTATCAAACGGAATATAAAATAGGCGTTTCAGAGGTTGCAAACGGGTTAGATAGTGAAAATTCAGCTAAGAATGCATATGAATTTACAAGAACAGGCGGATTTTTTACCCGAATTGCAAATACAATGGGTGCACTGTTTGGGCTTAATGAGTCAAAGCTTTCAGTAAATGTAAATGATGAAGCACTAAAAACAAAGCTTGATGAAATTTCTGCGGAAGCTATTACCGAACCTGTAGACCCATTTTGGACTGTTGAAGGTGACTATTTAGTTGTAGATAAAGGTTCGGTTGGCGTGTCATTTGACACAGAGAAACTTTATAAACAGGTGCAAGATAGAATAAAAACTATGGATTTTTCTACTTTAGATGTGAAAGTAGAAACAACTGAGCAAAATCCTATTGATGTGCAGTATATATATGATAATGCACAAACAGCCGCTAAAAATGCAACTGTTGATAAAACAGATGGAACAACTATTCTGCCAAGTGTAGATGGTGTTAAATTTGATTTAGAAACAGCAAAAGAAATAATTGGTGATGGTTCAGAACAGACATATAAAATACCTATTGAGCGTACACCAGCTGCTGTTACAGCAGACCAGCTCGCTGGAGTGCTCTTTAGAGATACACTAGCAAGTGCATCTACTAGCTTGAATGCAAGCAACAAATCAAGAACTAATAATGTAAGACTTGCAAGCGAATTTATAAATGGCACAATCTTAAACCCAGGAGATGAATTTTCATATAACGGCGTTGTTGGAGAACGTACAACTGACCGTGGTTTCCAAACAGCGGGTGCTTATTCCAATGGTCAAGTTATAGAAGATGTCGGTGGCGGTGTATGTCAGCCATCATCAACACTTTATATGGCTGTACTTCGTGCAGACCTTGAAGTTACCGAAAGACATAACCACAGTTTAACTGTATCATATACACCTCTTGGAGAAGATGCTACTGTTTCATGGGGTGGTCCAGACTTTAAGTTTAAAAATAATACCGATTATCCTGTTAAAATTTTAGCATGGCAAGAGGGAAGTTCTATGTCAGTTAAGATTTTAGGTACAAAAACAACTGATAAAGTAGTTGAGACAGATACAGATATTATAGAAACTATTGATTATAAAACTGTAGAGAAAACCGACTCTTCTTTATCAGCTGGTGAAAGAGAAACTTCACAATCTGGTATAACAGGCTATAAAACAGTGACATATAAAATTATCACTGAAAATGGTCAAACAACAAAGGTTAAAGCAAATAATTCATCTTACAAATCAAGAGACAAGATAGTTCTTGTAGGTCCAGCAGCTTCATCTAAACCAAGCGAAACCACAACTACAAGCACTGAAACAACAGAAACTACAACAACTCCAGAAAGCACAAATTCAGAGACTTCAGAGACTGCCGAATAAAAAATTAAAACCGATGCAAAAATGCATCGGTTTTTTGTATTAGAGTGTCTGAGTTATAGCAGTTAATAATAAATCGGCTGTTTGTATTACATCATTTACACTACACATTTCATTTGGTGTGTGTATATAACGTGTAGGTATGGAAATAGCACCAACTTCAACACCAGCACGAGAACGCTGAAAAGCAGCAGTATCAGTTCCGCCAAACTGTAAAATCTCATGTTGTACAGGAATAGCGGCTACTAAGGCAGCTTCTTCAAGTGCAGAGCGAATTTTTTGGCTACAAAGCACAGAACGGTCCATAACTTTAATTGCAGGACCTTTACCCATATGACACGCCATAGGATATTTATGCTCTGGTAGGTCGCCTGTATCTGTAACATCAATAGCTATAGCAATATCTGGTTCAAGTGCATATGCAGCAGTTGTAGCACCTCTAAGTCCAACTTCTTCTTGAACGGTAAACACAAAATATAAATCATGATTTACTGTTTTAGGAAGTTTCATCATTGTTATTAAAAGAGCTACACAACCTATTCTATCATCTATATAAGCACCAGAAATAACACCATTTTGTTCAAACATAGGTGAAGTAAATACAGCAAAATCACCGATTGAAACCATTTTTTCTGCTTGTTCACGGTTTTTTGCACCAATATCAATATATAAATTATTGATTTTCAGTTTTGAAAGCTCGGTTTTTTCCTCATGAGATATAATACCATGTGTTCCATTTTCAAATATAACTTGTGTGTGTAGAAAATCTTGAATTTCAATACCGCCTATATTGGAAAAACGTAAAAAACCATTGTCATCAATATAAGTTACAACAATTCCTATAGAGTCCATATGTGCAGCAAAAGCGATTTTACGAACATTTTCTTGGCTGCCAACAGGTGGACGCTTACGACAAATTAAATTTCCCAAAGTATCAGTGTAAACATCATCAACATATTTTTTAGCGATTGAGCTTATAACATTTGTTATTTTGGTTTCACGACCAGATGGACCAAAAGCACTTGCAACTTCTTTATATAATTCAAATACATTATTCATGTAAAAAAATCTCCTTAGATTTAGATAAAATCTGTTTTATCATTAAACTTTGCCATAAAAGCTTGCATTAAGTGAAGCACACATTTAATATCTTCAATTGAAGCCACACAATTAGCTGAGTGAATATATCTAACAGGTGCAGCAACGCAGGCACAAGGAACACCAGAAAGTGATTTATGGATTGCACCAATATCTGTACTGCCTGAAATAACGGTTTTTGTTTGCCATTGTATCTGCTCATCATTTGCAATATTGCGAAGTAAATTAAAAAGCTTTTCATCATAGATTGCTGATTTGTCCATAAATGGCAGTACAACACCTTTTCTTATAGCACAAGCTCTATTATGTGGTTTAACTTCTGGTAAATCAGCCGCAGCAGTGCCTTCAATATTGATACAAAGAGCAGGCTGTATAGCAAAAGCAGCGGTTGCAGCACCTCTAAGACCGACTTCCTCTTGAACGGTAAATACAAACCAAGTATCAACTGGAGGGGTTTTTCTCAGCAGTTGAAGTAAAATTGCACAGCCTATTCTATCATCAAGAGCTTTAGCTTTGATAAGACCATCACCAAATTCTGAAAAGTCAGAGTCAAAAACGCCATAATCACCAATATCAACCTTATTTTCAGCTTCACTTTTACTACAAGCACCGATATCAATATATAAATCCTTAACATCTGGTGTATGTTTACGGTCTTCTATACTTGTAAGATGTACAGCTTTAATGCCTACAACACCAACTGTATCACCAAAGCGGACATGTCTACCAATGACAACACGAGGGTCAATACCACCAACAAAGCCGAATTTTAACATACCATCATCAGTTATACGTTTGATAATAAAACCGACCTCGTCCATATGAGCAGTAAGCATAAGGGGTTTTTTGGTTGAACGTTTACCAGCACGAAAAACCATAAAATTCCCCATAGCATCAGTGCGTATATCATCAGCAAAAGTTATAGCTCTGGTGCGTATAAAATCACGCACAGAGTCCTCAGCACCCGATACACCAGAAAGAGAGCAAAGTTTATTTAATAATTCGGTCATAATACAATACAATCTCCATCAAAATTTTTTAAAAATGCAGCAATTAAATCTGCTGTTGCATCAATATCGCATAATTTAACCGTTTCTATAGGTGTATGCATATATTTAAGCGGTATGGATAGCAAAGCTTGAGCTGTACCACAAGCGGAAATTTGTATATTCCAAGCATTAGTGCCTGTGCTACCCTCCATAACTTCAAGCTGATAAGGAATATTTTCTGCACGGGCTAAACGAATAAGTGATTTAGTAAAATGGGTGTTCATATTAGGTCCCATACCAATCATAGTACCGCCGCCAAACTCAAATGTTTCGCTAGAAGGTGCATCAGGTGTATGAGCATGGCTTACATCAACCGCTATGGCATAATCTGGACGCAGACGGAAAGCACCTGTTATAGCACCAAGTGAGGTTATTTCCTCTTGAGCAGAAAATAAAACTGCAACATTTACTTTTAAATCCTGCCTGCGTAGTTGTTTAAGTGCTTGTAAAATCGCCAAAATACCTGCTCTATCATCTAAGCATTTTGAACATACTATACCTTTTGAAAGAGATACAAGAGGTTTACGAAAAACAATAGGTGTACCAATAGGAATTTTAGCATCTAAAAGTCCAGTGTCAATTAGCATTTCATGTACAGGGACAGCATTTTTGCGGTCTTCCTCGCTTGAAAGGTGAGGAGGAATGGAGCATATAATACCAGCTATTGGATTATTAGTTAAAATTGTAACTTCACAGCCGAGTAACATACGAGGGTCTACTCCACCCACAGATGAAAAACGTAAAAAACCACCTTCAAGAACTTCGGTTACAATAAACCCGATTTGGTCAAAATGTGCGTCAAGTAAAACGGTTTTAGCATTTGGTACAGGGCATACTAAAAGACCAGTAACCGTACCAAAAGCATCAATATCAACTTTATTTACTAAAGGCATAAGCATTTCAGCAAGAGCCTTAGCACTGTTTAACTCAAAACCTGTGACAGCAGGAAGTGAGCACAGTTTTTCTATACATTCTATTTGGTTCAAAAAAACAACTCCTATTCTGTTTTATAAATATTATAACACTGAATTTAGGAAAAGATAGCTTAAAAAGCAAAATATTTGACAGAAAATATTAAAACCTGTAAAATCAGATGAGTAAGGAGAGATAAATATAATGAGATGTGTTACATACAAAGTAGAAAAAGATGAAAATGATATAACGGTTGAAAAATTTCTTAGAAAAAAGGGCGTTTCAAGGAGAATTATAATAGACTTAAAAAAAGAGCCTGATGGAATAACGAATAATAATAAACATATACGCACTATTGATAAATTAAAAACAGGTGATAATCTTACAATAAAAGTAAGAGAATGTGATTTTGTAGAGCATATTATACCACAGGATATAGAAATAGATATTATTTATCAAGATGAAGATATGACAGTTATTTCAAAAAAAGCGGGAATAGCTGTGCACCCATCACCAAGAAATAGAGAAAATACAGTTGCAAATGCACTTGCATTTAGAACACAAAAAAAAGAATTTGTGTTTCGTGCTATTGGTAGACTTGATAAAAATACGTCAGGTTTGCTTGTAGTTGCAGAAAATCCGCTTTCAGCAGCTATTTTATCTGATATGTTATCAAAAAAGTTAATGCATAGGGAATATATAGCGGTATGTACTGGCGATTTACCAGAAAGCGGAATAATAAATGCACCAATAAGACGAGAGGCAGAGTCAATAGTTACAAGAGTTGTTGCAGATGACGGGGAAAGAGCAGTAACTCACTTTAAAAAAATCGCATATAAAGACGGTTTTTCACTTGCTCATATTTGGCTTGAAACAGGTAGAACGCATCAAATAAGGGTTCATATGAAACATATAGGTCACCCGCTACCAGGCGACTTTTTGTATAATTCGGACTATAGTATAATTTCAAGACACGCACTTCATGCAGCGTTTGTAAATGTCACTCAGCCGATAACAGGCGAAAAACTAGAGTTTTTCGCACCGCTTCCGGCTGATATGCAGCGGTTTTTTCCAGAAATTACATCAGAGCAATTAAAAAGTCTATGCGGTAAATAAAAAAATGCGTGATACAAGTAAAATTCGTATCACGCATTAAATTTTTATGGCTGCGGTTGCTCAAGCACCATTTGATTATAGTGCAGTTCATTAAATCCTAAACCTTTATAGAGCTTTGCAGCACGAATATTTTCACTTGTGACTTCAAGACGAAATCTTGCAGCATTTGGATATGTTTCACCAACGGTTGCAATCAGCATTTGACCTATACCTTGACCACGAACAGTTTCATCAACCATAAGTTCATCAATCCATACACAAATACCACCGGCTTCATTTGACCATGTAATTGAGCATAAACAATACCCTTTAGGTATATTATCTTTATCAGCGGCAATAAAACAACGAGCGTAAGGAGTGCCACTCATAAGCAGTTTAAATGTTCTTTCTGCATGGTAGTTAGGTATTTTATGGTCTACAGCAGGACTATCATAAAACTTTTTGACCATACCGTAAAAATAGCTTTCGTCCCAAGGTAAAATTTCACGAATTTCCATAAGTTTACCTCACAAATATTAAATTTGTGCAAGAGCTTGGTCTAAATCTGCAATGATATCATCAACATTTTCAAGACCAACAGAAAGACGAACAAGAGCAGGAGCTACACCAGCTGCGACAAGCTGTTCATCAGTTAATTGACGGTGAGTTTCACTTGCTGGGTGAAGTACGCATGTGCGGATATCTGCAACATGAACTTCATTACAAGCAAGTTTAACACTGTCCATAAACTTCATTGCAGCTTGTCTGCCACCCTTAATATTGATTGCCATAACACCAGAAGTACCAAGTGGTAAATATTTTTTAGCTCTTTCGTGGTATTCATCGCCTTCAAGAGCAGGATAACGAATGCTATCAATCTTTTCATGGTTTTTAAGGTGGTTTGCAACTTTAAGAGCATTTTCACAGTATTGTTTCATGCGAACAGATAGAGTTTCAAGACCTAGATTTAATAAAAATGCAGAGTGTGCAGCAGGATAACAGCCAAAATCACGCATAAGCTGCATTCTAGCCTTAATAATATAAGCCATATTACCAAAATCACGGGTATAAACAACACCATGATAGCTTTCATCTGGCTCGGTAAAATCAGGGAATTTGCCAGAGCTTACCCAATCAAAATTACCACTGTCAACAATTACACCGCCACACTGTAAAGCATGTCCGTCCATATATTTAGAAGTTGAATGAATAACAATGTCAGCACCAAATTCAAATGGGCGGCAAAGGTAAGGAGTAGCAAAGGTATTATCTACAATAAGAGGAACATTGTTTTTATGTGCAATATTAGCCCATTTTTCAATGTCAAATACACAAAGAGCAGGGTTTGCAAGTGTTTCACCAAAAACAGCTTTAGTATTTTCCTTAAATAGTTTTTGAATTTCTTCTTCGCTTGCCTCAGCATCAGCCCAGATAACTTCAATGCCCAGCTTTTTTAGTGTAACACCAAAAAGATTAATAGTACCACCATAAATGGTAGAGGTTGCAATAAAGCTGTCACCAGCAGAGCAAATATTTAAAATAGAAATCATTGATGCAGCTTGACCAGAGCTTGTAAGCATTGCACCAACACCACCTTCAAGGTCTGCAATCTTCTTTTCAACTGCATCACAAGTAGGGTTTGCAAAGCGTGAATACATAAATTCTGTTGGCATATCAAAAAGAGCAGCGATATGCTCGGTTGAGTCAAAACGATATGTAGTGGATTGCACAATAGGCATTACCCCTGGAGCACCATTTGCAGGTTTATAGCCAGAGTGCAGACATTTAGTTTCAATATTCATTATTAAACGCCCCTTTTTTGGTTAAAATTATACTGCTTTCATTGTATCATGCTAAATATATATAGGTCAAGAAAACTTGTATTTTGTTTGTTTTGGGGCTATAATAATCTAAAAGAAAAATTTTGTTTTGAAAGGTTAGTTTATATTATGGATAAGAAAAAAATTGATAGAATAAATGAGCTTGCTAAAAAGGCTAAAACAGAGGGGTTAACTGCAAAAGAGCAGGAGGAAAGAAAAGCTTTAAGAGAAGAATATATTGCCGAGTTTAGAGGAAGTTTAAAAGCACAGCTTGATAATACAGTTGTTATAAATCCAGATGGTACTTCTTATCGTTTAACACAAAAAGATAAGGAGAACTAATAATGTATTTACCGAATGAGGTAAAATATGCAATAGATATGTTAAATAAAGCGGGATTTAGTGCGTATGTTGTAGGAGGTGCAGTTAGAGATGCACTTATGGGACAAATACCACACGATTACGATTTATGCACTTTGGCAACGCCAGAGCAAATGAAAGAAGTTTTTAAGTGTGAACGTATAATTGAAACAGGTATTTCACATGGTACACTTACAATTTTAATTGATAATAAGCCGCTTGAAATCACAACCTTTCGCAAAGAGGCAGCCTATACCGATTTTAGACGTCCTGATAGTATTTGCTTTATTAGCAACATAGATGAGGACTT
The DNA here is from genome assembly GCA_017886875.1 of Butyricicoccus sp. Lineage (GTDB taxonomy): Bacteria > Bacillota > Clostridia > Oscillospirales > Butyricicoccaceae > Butyricicoccus_B. Next base: position 32,450 of record JAGHIZ010000043.1, read on the forward strand.
ATCAAGACGAGACTTTACTATAAATGCTATTGCATATTCACAATATGATGGTTTCATAGATTTATTTGGTGGTAAAAATGATTTAGAAAACAAAATTTTGAAAGCCGTTGGTAACGCTGATGAGCGTTTTTCAGAAGATGCACTTAGGATACTGCGTGGACTTCGTATGGCATCAGAATACGGTTTTGAAATAGAGCAAAAAACTAAAAATGCAATAAAAGCAAAAGCTGATTTACTTTTAAATATTTCAGCCGAACGTATTTCAACTGAACTTATGCGTTTAATATGTGGTCGCCATGCAGGTAAAGTTATAAGAGAATTTATTGATGTATTTGGTGTTATTTTGCCTGAGATTTTACCAATGAAAAATTTAGAGCAAAAAAATCCATATCATATATATGATGTCTTAGAACACTCAATACGAACAATGGAGCAAGTGAAAGCTGAACCAGTTTTAAGATTTGTGGCACTTTATCATGATACGGGTAAACCAGAATGTATGACAATAGATAAAAATGGTATAGGACATTTTTATTCACACCCCAAAATTAGTAAAGAATATGCTGAATTTCGTACACAAAAACTTAAACTATCAAAAGCTACAAGAGAAGAAATTATATTTCTTATAGAACATCACGATAGTTTTATAAAAGATGAACCGCATATTATAAGAAGAAAACTTGTAAGATTTGGTGAAACTCGTCTTAGAAATTTAATAAGATTGCAAAAAGCTGATAGTATTGCAAGAGGAACACATGAGGAATATTTATCATATTTTATAAGGCTTGAAAAACTTATAAATGATGTTATAAATGAAAAACCATGTCTTTCAGTTAAAAATTTGTCTGTAAATGGCTATGATTTAATGAGCCTTGGTTTTAAAGGCAAGCAAATAGGCGATATATTAAATAAAATGTTAGGGTTTGTATTAGAAAATCCTAAATATAATACAAAAGAAATACTTTTAAATTTACTAAAAGAGGGAAAAATATGAAAGAGAAATTTTTAGAGATTTTTCGCAGACAGGTTACAAGGAGAGGAGCAGATAAACTACTTGAATGGTTAGAAAGCACAGACTTTTTTACAGCTCCTGCTTCAACAAGGTTTCATGCAGCTTATGAAGGTGGTCTTGTTGAGCATAGTCTAAATGTATATGAAGTTATGATTGCAAAACATTTTGACATGGAGAAAGATGACCTTGAAAGCTTTACAATAGTTTCACTACTTCATGATATATGTAAAGCGGGATTTTATACTGTGGATTATAGAAATAAGAAAAATGAAAATGGTGAGTGGGAAAAAGTACCTTATTATACTATTGATGATAAATTTCCATATGGTCATGGTGAAAAGTCAGTATTTTTAATTGAGCGTTTTATGCGACTTAAAAATGAAGAAGCAGTTGCTATACGTTGGCATATGGGAGGATTTGATGACTCTGCAAGAGCAGGAAGTTTTACAATAGCAACAGCTTATGAAAAATATCCAATAGCAGTTAAACTTCATTTGTCAGATTTAGAAGCTACATACCTGCATGAAAATCGCTCAGAAAACTAAAAGAGTTTTGTTGATTAGACAATAAAGGGCGGTTTGCATAGAAAAAAAGCGAAAAAGTTTATATTTATGTAACAATCTAAGCCTTTACTTTATGTATGTTTAGGTAGTATAATAGTACAAACACAAATTGCAGATTTGGTCGGAAAAGGAGAAACAAACATGGCATTTTATTTTTCAGAACCTTCCCGTACATTTAGTGAATACCTTTTAGTTCCAGGTTATTCATCTTCAGAGTGTATGCCAGCAAATGTTAGCTTGCGTACACCTATAGTAAAATACAAAAAGGGTGAACAAGCATCTTTATATGCTAATATCCCACTGGTTTCAGCAATTATGCAGGCTGTATCTGATGACAATATGGCGATTGCTTTGGCTAGGGAAGGCGGCATCTCCTTTATTTATGGCTCTCAGACAATCGAAAATGAAGCTGCTATGGTGGCTCGTGTAAAGGCTTATAAAGCTGGATTTATTGTGTCTGATTCTAACATTACACCTGATATGACTCTGGCTGATGTTCTAGCTCTAAAGGAGAAAACAGGTCACTCTACAATGGCAGTTACTGAAGATGGTACTGCAACAGGTAAGCTGCTTGGTATAGTTACAAGCCGTGATTATCGTGTATCTCGTATGGATACAACCGAAAAGGTGTCTACTTTTATGACTCCATTTGAAAAGTTAATCACTGCTCCAGCTGATACAACTTTAAAGGTTGCAAATGATATCATTTGGGAAAATAAGCTAAATGCTTTGCCACTTGTTGATGAAAATCAACACCTAGTTTATATGGTATTCCGTAAGGACTATGATAGCCATAAAACTAACACCCTTGAGCTTTTGGACGATGAAAAGCGTTATGTTGTTGGTGCTGGTATCAACACACGTGACTATGAGGAGAGAGTTCCAGCTCTTGTTGAAGCTGGTGCTGATGTATTATGTATTGACTCATCTGAAGGCTATTCTGAATGGCAACTTCGTACACTCAAATGGATTCGTGAAAAATATGGTGATAGCGTTAAAGTTGGTGCTGGTAATGTTGTAGACAGAGAAGGTTTCCGTTTCCTTGCTGAAGCTGGTGCTGATTTTATTAAAATTGGTATTGGTGGCGGTTCTATCTGTATTACTCGTGAGCAGAAGGGTATTGGTCGTGGACAGGCTACCGCTACAATCGAGGTTGCAGCAGCTCGTGATGAATACTACAAGGAAACAGGCGTTTATATTCCTATTTGCTCTGATGGTGGTATTGTACATGACTATCATATTACTTTAGCTTTAGCTATGGGTGCAGATTTTGTAATGCTTGGTCGTTACTTCTCAAGATTTGATGAGTCACCAACAAACAAGGTTAAAATTGGTGGCACATTTATGAAAGAATACTGGGGTGAAGGCTCTGCAAGAGCTAGAAACTGGCAACGTTATGATATGGGTGGAGATAAGAAGCTATCTTTTGAGGAAGGTGTAGATTCTTATGTTCCTTATGCTGGTTCTTTGCATGATAATGTAACTCTAACACTTAATAAGGTTCGTTCTACAATGTGTAACTGTGGTTCGTTGTCAATTTCTGAGCTTCAAGCAAAAGCTAAGATTACACTTGTATCTGCTACTTCTATCGTTGAAGGCGGTGCACATGATGTTGTGCTCAAAGACTCTACTTTAGCAGCTCATAACTAAATGTGAGGGTAAAATAATGAAAAGAATTGCAAGTTTTGAAGTAAATCATGATGTGCTTACACAGGGTATGTATACATCAAGAATAGATGGTGATATTACTACCTATGATATCCGCATGGTTATTCCTAATGGTGGTGTTTATTTAGACCCAGCAGCAACACATACTTTTGAGCATTTATTCGCAACCTATACACGAAATAGTGGTTTTGCAGAAAATATAATTTATTGTGGTCCTATGGGTTGTCAAACAGGTTTTTATTTCCTAGTTCGTGACCTTGCACCACAAGATGCAATTAAGCTTGTAAATGAAAGTATGAAATTTATAGCTGATTATGAAGGCGAAATTCCGGGGGCAAGTAGGATTGAGTGTGGTAACTATCTATTACATGACCTCCAAGGTGCGAAACAGATGGCAGCTAATATGCTTCCAATTTTAAAAGATTGGACAGAGGCTGACTTAGTTTATAAAAAGTAATGAAAATGCAGCTCTATTGTGTAGAGCTGCATTTTTTATATATTATAACAGTAATGTTTTTGTAGGAAATTTTCATAGTCATCTTTAGGTATAGCTTTTGAGAATAAAAATCCTTGTATATAGTCACAGCCAAGACGCTTTAAAATATTATACTGCTCTAAGTTTTCAACACCTTCAGCCACAACATGAAAGCCTAAATCTTTAGAGAATTTAACAACATTACGAACAATCATTGCATGTACATCTGAATGTGCTACATGTTCAATAAATGAACGGTCAAGTTTTAAACCAGTAAGAGGTAAAGCACCAAGATAACTAATATTTGAATAGCCTGTACCAAAATCATCAACACTAAAATCAATACCAAGAGCTATAATTTTTGACATAACATTGATAATATATTCAAAAGAGTTTATCATAATGCTTTCTGTTATTTCCATATGTAAAAGTTTATAATCAAAATCGTATTGACTTATAGTTCTTTTAACAGTTTGATAAAAATCCTCTGTTGAAAACTGGGCAGAAGATACATTTATATTTATTTGCACATCAGCAAGATTATTTTTTTTACGTTCTTCAAGCAGTTTGCATACTTCTTCCATAACAAATTGACCGAGTACACCGATTGTTCCATTAGCTTCTGCAATCGGAATAAAATCAGCAGGCGAAACCCAACCTAACTCATCATCATATAATCTTAGCAAAGCTTCACATTTTGTAAATTTATTTTCTTCTATAGAGTATACAGGTTGGTAAAAAACTTGGAAACCATTTTTTCTTACATCGCCCTTAACAAGAGAAATTATTCTATTATCTCTCTCCATTTTTTTAATATCAGACGCTTCAAAATATGTTATAGCACCAATTTCACGTTCAACTTGTTTAGATAAAGTGTATTCAAGATGATGTAAAACTTGCTGTGCATTTTCAGCAAATCGAGGTACTTCAATACCTACAATATTTACTTCAGGAAGAAATAGTTTGTTTTTATGTTCTATATCATCACAGATAGGGTTTGCAGCGATTTCATGAGCTTTTTGTCTATCAATTTCATTAGTAGCTATAAAAGCAAATTTAACACCACCAATACGATAAATTTTATCTTTATCAGAATAAATAGAGCAATAATGTTCAGATAACGCTTTTATAAATTCATCGCCAGCTTTGCGACCAAGCATAAGATTATAATTACTAAAGTTTTTTAACCTTAAAAAATAGATATAAAATGTTTCTTTTGAGTTAAAGAGTTTTTCAGCATCACGTAAAAAAGCAAGCTGATTTTTTAAATTTACAGTTAGGTCTAAATAAGCGATTGTGCTCAATCGTCTTTCTTTTTCAACTTGAGCTGTTATATCATATCCTGTAAAAATAACACTGTTTTGACCGTCTGGCTGTACTACATTAACTGCGTCAATATTAAGGTATTTTCCTAATTTACTTATATATGACTCAGGCATATGATAAGTATCACCATTTTTTCTCATGGAATTAAATGGACAGACACTACATGGAGAAGTTTTACCCATAAGTGCTTCAAAACAAAGTGCACCACGTTTCATTTCAGGTAAAAGTGATTGTAAATAGGAATTTACAAATGTAATACGATGAGTATTAGGGTTTATGGTATACGCAGCAGCATTTATACCGTTTAACACATCACGCATAACTTCCATTGATTCAGTAACACTTGGAAGATTTGATGCAGTACAAACGCAAAGGTCTAAATCATCATTTGTATTTTGTTTTTGAAATGCAACTTCTATCATTTCGTTATCATTTATGCATTTATTTAAAATAACAGATTTATCTTTAGTAGCTTTATCTATACCACAAATTTCACATGGTTTATCGCTACCGAAAATGAGTTTATGACATTTTATACCTTTATGGTATTCAGGAAAACGTTCTTTAAAACGCTGATTAGCTGAAACCAGTCGATAATCATTTGAGCATACAACATATACCATATCTTTGATTTGGTCCATTATAGACTCATTCCAAAAAGATTTCATTTATATATAAACTCCTTTACGATACTTGTTTCTAATAATTATAACAGTAAATCATAAAAAATAATATACATATTAAGAAAAAATTATAATTAAAATAATAAAATTTGTATATTTCTCTGGAAATACATATTTATTGAGCAGGAGAGTATATAGCATTATAATATTGCTTTAATAAAAAAGAAAAAATAAAGAAAATTTTTTGAAAAAAGTGTTGACATATAGTATTATATGCTATATAATAACTATCGTTGCTGATTGATACGGAAGTTTAGCTCAGCTGGGAGAGCATCTGCCTTACAAGCAGAGGGTCAGCGGTTCGCGCCCGTTAACTTCCACCATGTTTGGCCCAGTAGCTCAGTCGGTTAGAGCGCTAGCCTGTCCCGCTAGAGGTCGTGGGTTCGAGCCCCATCTGGGTCGCCAAATTAAATTTGCCTCTGTAGCTCAGTCGGTAGAGCAGGGGACTGAAAATCCCCGTGTCGGTGGTTCGATTCCGTCCGGAGGCACCAATAAAATGCGGATGTAGCTCATCTGGTAGAGCGCCACCTTGCCAAGGTGGAGGTAGCGAGTTCGAGCCTCGTCATCCGCTCCATATGGTACCATAGCCAAGCGGTAAGGCGTGGGACTGCAACTCCCTGATCCTCAGTTCGATTCTGAGTGGTACCTCCAGAAAACACAGCTAATTAGGCTGTGTTTTTTTGTGCTTAAATTCATATAAAAAAGCGTGTCTTGATAAATAAATCAAAACACGCTTTTAGATTTTATTACTTTACAGCTTCTTTAAGAGCATCTACTTTATCAGTACGCTCCCAAGCAACACCAAGGTCTTCACGTCCCATATGACCATAAGCCGCAAGCTTACGATAAATAGGCTGACGAAGTTCAAGAGTTTTAATAATAGCTGCTGGACGAAGGTCAAATACCTTAGCAATAGCATCAGACAGTAAACCTTCATCAACCTTGCCAGTGCCGAATGTATCAACCATTACAGAAACAGGGTGAGCTACACCGATAGCATAAGCAAGCTGAACTTCACAGCGGTCAGCAAGACCAGCTGCAACAATATTCTTAGCCACATAACGAGCAGCATATGCACCAGAACGGTCAACCTTAGTTGGGTCTTTGCCAGAGAACGCACCGCCGCCGTGACGACCAACACCACCGTATGTATCAACGATGATTTTACGACCGGTTAGACCAGAGTCACCCTGAGGACCACCGATAACAAAACGACCTGTTGGGTTTACAAAGAAACGAGTGTTTTCATCAAGCAGATGAGAAGGGATAGTTGGCTTAATAACATTCTCAATCATATCCTTGCGGATTTGCTGAAGTGATACATCTGGGGAATGTTGAGTAGATAATACAACTGTATCAACACGAACTGGAACATGATTTTCATCATACTCAACAGTAACCTGAGTTTTTCCATCTGGACGCAGATAATTAAAAGTACCATCTTTACGAACTTCAGAAAGACGTTTAGCCATCTTATGAGAAAGAGAAATAGAAAGTGGCATTAGCTCAGGAGTTTCATTACAAGCATAACCGAACATCATACCTTGGTCGCCAGCACCTGTTGCAAGCTCAGCTTCTTCTTGACCTTCTTTACGCTCAAGGGAGTTATCAACACCTAAAGCTATATCAGCACTTTGTTCGTCAATAGTTGTGATAACTGCACATGTATCACAGTCAAAACCGTATTTTGCACGGTCATAACCGATTTCACGCACAACTTCACGCACGATTTTTGGTATATCAACATAGCATTTAGTAGAAATTTCGCCCATTACAGAAACCATACCAGTAGTACAAGTGGTTTCACAAGCAACACGAGAATATGGGTCATTTGCAAGCATTGCGTCTAAGATAGCATCGGAAATCTGGTCACAGATTTTATCTGGGTGACCTTCAGTAACAGATTCAGAAGTAAAAAGATGTTTTGCCATTTTAAATAGTTCCTTTCATTTGAAATATAATTAAAAAATATGAAAATGAGCAATAAAAAAAGCTCACCCCGATGAAGTAAGCCACAAAAGCCTCATCTATCGGTTCGTTTCAATCGAACTGAAGTACCGTCGGATTTAGCACCTTGCAAAAAATACAGGTTGCCGGGTTTCATAGGGCCGTTCCCTCCACCACTCTTGATAAGGTGTCAGTTTTAAGTTTCGATTTATTATATAACACTAAATACAATATGTCAACAGGCACAAATGACAAAAAACAACATGAAAAAACAATAAAAATAGATGACTTTCATACAAATTGTGTAAGTATAAAAGTCATCTGAGGTTTAATTATTTTCTTTAATAGGGATTAACAAAAATTGTTTTCCATCTATATTTTTTGTTTTAAGTTCATTTTGGTTTATTTCTGGCAAAGCAGATAGCAGTTTATCAAGCAAAATTTGCATATCAGAAGTTTGTTCAATAACTTCTGTTTGAGCTTGTTTAGATAATTCATCTTGTAATTCAATAACTTTATTTTGTAAGGCTTTAGTTTGAGCTCTTTGGTCAGCGATAGCAACAAGTTTAGTATCTAAAAGCTGTTTTGCAGTAGGTGGCTGCTCAGAAAATTCTTTTTTATAAGCATTTTCTATTTGCTCTCTGATTTTATCTGACACATCAACATCAGCTATTAAATCGGATATAACTTCCTCAGTTAGTTTTTCATCAGAAACAGCTTCTTCCTGTGTTTCTAAATATCCATTTAAATTACGCTGAATTTGCATAAAAAAATCTTGAGCTTTTTCATCATCAGAACCAAAAACCTCTTTGACTACACTTTCAAAAGCAGCTTTTTGTTCGGTTGCGGTGCGAATAAGTGTGCAGTTAAGAGTCTTTTCAATAAAATCTGGGTGAGTATCTTTGGCATTTTTCATATAGTACATAATGCTATTGCTATCTGAGCTAGCGTCAGCAAAAGCAGGGTATAAAAAGCCGATTTCAGGCATTTTTACAATCCAATCACGCTGACAAATACCAATTTTTTGTGCTTGTTCATTATAACTAAGACCAGCTTCAGAAAGCTCAACAGGACAAATAGCACAAATTATATACTCATAGACTTCTTCAGACTCATCAAGTTTTGCTCTGTCTTTAGTCCTTGATATTACATCATAGATATCATGGAAAAGTAAAATAAGGTAATTGCCTGATATATCACAGTTTTTTATAACTCCCTTATAAAAACTTTCAAGCAAATCTGGATTTTTAAGTTTGCTTGCTTTTAAAAGCCATAGAAACTGCTGTTTTTCGGTAGCTTTTTCATCTTTTGCAAAAGATAGTTCTAAAAGATTATTGCCAAGAGTACCAGAAAGAGCTTTTTTAGCAATATCCAAATATTTAAACATCTCATCTTCAATTAAATCAGTAAAAGACTGATTAAAACGAAGTAAAATCTGTTTTTCACCATTTACATAACAGCCACAAAGCTTATCAAACGAACAAGATTTTTTTGTTAAACGTCGACGCAGTTCTAAAACATCACGTTTGCTAATAGGCATAATTTAAAATTCTCCTATATTTCAATTTTAGAGAAAACCTCGCCAATAGGTGCATGAATTACTAAATCAGCACGTTTATCAGCTGGGGTTTCGGTTTTATTTATAAGTACAAGCTTATTACCATTATAGTAGTCAATAAGCCCAGCGGCAGGGTATACAGCAAGAGATGTACCGCCAATAATAAGCATATCAGCCTTCCTTATAAATTTAACACTTTGCTGTAAAATATAGTTGTCCAAACCTTCTTCATAAAGCACAACTTCAGGTTTTATAATGCCACCACATTCACATTTTGGAACACCTGTACTATTTATAATGGTATCAATATTATAAAACTTTTTGCAACGTATACAACGATTTCTAAGCACAGAGCCATGCAGTTCAAGCACATTTTTAGAGCCAGCAGCCTGATGAAGTCCATCTATATTTTGTGTGATAACTGCTTTTAATTTGCCCGCTTTTTCAAGTTCTGCAAGCTTTAAATGTGCGGCATTTGGCTTGGCATTTTGACATATCATTTTATCACGATAAAATTTATAAAACTCTGATGTGTTTTGCATAAAGAAAGTATGAGAAAGTATAGTTTCAGGTGGGAAATCATACTTTTGATGATAAAGACCATCAACAGAACGGAAATCTGGTATACCGCTTTCGGTAGATACTCCAGCACCACCGAAAAATACTATGTTATTACTTTGTTTTACCCAATTATAAAATTTATCTAAAGACATAATTTTATCCTCAATCATTAAAAGAAATAGTGTTTTCCATGCGAGGTTTTGCAGGAGTTTCCTTTTCAATATAGCCGATAGCAGCAGAACATATAACAATATTTTAGGTACACCATAAGAGGTTAATAGCTCACGAACTTCAGGCTCATCACAACACTCTCGAATTTGGTTAATCCAACAAGAGCCAAGACCTAAATTTTGAGCCATAAGCAGCATATTTTGCATAGCAGCAGAGCCATCTAAAAAAGCGTGTTTTTCATCACGTTTATATGAAACAATAATTTGTACAGGTGATTTATAAAAATTATATTCTTCACCTCTATTTAAAGCTTTTGCAACTGCTTTTGCAAGTTGTAAAGATTTTTCAGCATTATATATAACAGAAAAATGCCAGAGCTGCTTGCCCATGCCAGTAGGTGCCCATAAAGCAGCCTCCACAATTTGTTCGATTTTCTCACGTTCAGGAAGTTTGCCTTCTACAAATGCACGGGTTGAACGACGATTTTTAATAATATCCATTAGATTATTCATAATTTATACCCTCCATTCATATTGCTTATAGTATATCGCTTTGATATACTTTTTTCAAGCAACAGTAACAAAAATTTGATATTGAGAAAAGTTTGCTAAAAGTTTGGTGACAGTGAAAAATAGATGTGTTATAATATAAATAATTTGATTTAAATATCGGAAAAGTTATTATTTGTAAAATGACGGAGGTTATATGATTACAGTTTCAAACGTAAGTGTAAACTTTACAGGCGAACCACTATTTAAAGATGTTAACATTAAATTTACCGAAGGTAATTGTTATGGTGTTATCGGTGCAAACGGTGCAGGTAAATCAACATTTTTAAAGATACTTTCAGGCGAATTAGAGTCAACAACAGGCGATGTATCAATTAAACCAAACACACGTATGTCTGTACTTAAACAAGACCACTTTGCTTATGATGATTTTACTGTTTTAGATACAATTATTCAAGGTAATCCACGTTTATATGAGATTATCAAGGAAAAAGAAGTATTATATGCAAAAGACCCATTTACAGAGGAAGACGGCAACAGAGCAGCAGACCTTGAAGCAGAGTTTGCAGAGATGGACGGCTGGAATGCAGATACAGAAGCTGCACAGCTTTTAGAAGGTCTAGGATTAGATGGTGAGGCTTCACTTTATCGCCCAATGAGTTCTATGCAGGATACAGAAAAGGTTAAAATTCTGCTTGCACAAGCACTTTTTGGTCACCCAGATATTTTATTATTGGACGAGCCTACTAACCATTTAGATGTTGATGCTATTCATTGGTTAGAAGATTTTCTGATGGATTTTGCAGGTACAGTTATTGTTGTATCGCATGACCGTCATTTCTTAAATAATGTATGTACTCATATTGTTGATATCGACTATGGCAAGGTTAAGCTATATGTTGGTAACTATGAGTTCTGGTATGAGTCTTCACAGCTTATTCAACGTATGGTTCGTGACCAAAATAAGAAAAATGAAGAAAAAATCAAGGAACTTCAGTCATTTATTCAGCGTTTCTCTGCTAATAAATCCAAGTCACGTCAGGCAACTTCAAGACGTAAGCTGATTGATAAGTTAAGTGTTGAAGAACTTCCTGCATCATCTCGTCGTTATCCATGGGTAGGATTTACAATGGATAGAGAAGCGGGCAAGGATATACTTGAGGTTAGTGGCATTTCAAAGACTATTAATGGTGAAAAACTGCTTAATAATGTATCATTCATTGTTAAAAAGGGTGATAAAATTGGATTTATCGCTGAAAATGAAAGAGCTGCGACATGCTTATTCCAAATTTTAATGGGTGAAATCGAGCCAGATGAAGGTACATTCAAATGGGGTGTATCAACATCACAGTCATATTTCCCTAAAGATAACAATGAATTTTTCGATGGACATCAAGAAAATATGCTAGATTGGCTTGCACCATATTCAAGAACCGATACACTAGAGTCAACTTTGCGTGGTTTCCTTGGCAGAATGTTATTCTCTGGCAATGATGTTTATAAACCAGTTAATGTGCTTTCTGGTGGCGAAAAAGTGCGTATGATGCTTTCTCGTATGATGTTATTTGGTTCTAATGTGCTTGTTATTGACCAACCTACAAACCATCTTGACCTTGAATCAATCACCGCTGTGAATAATGGTGTTAGAGATTTTAAGGGTAATGTATTATTTGCATCTCATGACCATGAATTTATGCAGACTATTGCAAATCGTATTATTGAGTTAAGAGAAGATGGTGTGCTAGATAAAGAATGCACATATGATGAATTTCTTGAATTTAGAGCAGAACGCCTAAAATAATTTTTATTGGCATCTAGGCTATTTATAGCTTAGATGCCATAACTTGATAAATTTAAGGAGGCAGTTATGGCAAGTCAAATAAAAGTTGAATGCCCTCACTGTAAAAAAGAAAGTCTGCATAAAACAGTTGGCTCTATAAATATAGATAGAACACCAGAAATGAGGGCAAAAGTGCAAGATTTATCTTGTTTTCGTTGGACTTGCCCAAATTGTGGTGTTACATCACTTGTAATGGAGCCATGTTTATACCATGATTTAGCAAATTCATTTATGGTTTGGCTAAGTGAAGAAAAGCCACAAAGTGCAGATTTTGACCCACTTGCAGGCTATACTTTACGCTGGACACAGGATTTTAATTCATTTAGAGAAAAAATCAATATTTTAGAGCGTGGTTTAGATGATAGAGCAGTAGAAATGATGAAGTATTTACTATTTGCTCAGTTAAATCTTGACCTTGATGTGGTAGAGCTTTTATTTCATGATTTAGATGAAAGAGGTTCAGCTTTTAGATTTGTAGCGGTATTATCCGATGGTGTAGAGCAATATGTTTCAATGCCATCTAGCACATATCAAAAGCTATATCAAGATGTAAATGAAAGGCTTTATACATCAGGCAGAGATTTTATAAAAATTGATATGGAGTGGGCACATGAGGCATTTTCATTGCTTCACAGCGTAGAGCAATAAAAAACGCCAGATAAATTAAAATCTGGCGAAATATTTTTATTTAATTAGAACTTGGCAGATAATACCGCTTATTGCAGCAACAAACCATGTTGCCAATATAACAGGAAGTGCACGCTTTCTACTGGATTTTTCACGAAGTAAAATCATATACCCAAAACCTGCACCAGTTGAAAGTCCTGCAATCATACTGCCAAAGCTTATAACACCTGACATATAAAGCTGACTAAATAGCACAGAGATTGCACAGCTTGGAATAAGACCTATAAAAGCACATATAATAGGCTGAAAAATACTTCCTCCAAGCATAAGAGCTGCAATTCTATCTTCACCAGCATATTCAACTGCAATATGAATTATAACCATAATTAAAAGTAGAAATGCACATGTTTTAAGAGTGCGAAGTATAATTGCAGAAAAAGGCGAAGAACCGCAACAATTATGTCCATGATGGCTTATATCCATATTAACAGGTGTAGTGTTTTTATTTTTAGGTTTAAGAAAAGTAAAATGTAGAAAATATCCGCCAATAATAGCTATTATAATTTTAATAATCAAAAGAGCGATTGCATCATGACTTGCACCGCCTGATAAAAGTAAAGGAACAGCTTCATCTGATGTAGCGAGAAATACAGCAACCAAAGTTGCAGGAGCTAAAAAACCCTCAGCAAAAAGTGCAGATGCAGCAGCAGAAAAACCACATTGAGGAATACTTCCTGCTAAAGCTCCAATAACAGGGCCTACACGTTGAGTTTTTTCTATTAAATTAGGTGCAGAACGCATTTTATGCTCCATAAAGTATAAAATAGCATAAACAATAAAAAGTATTGGCACACTTTGTAGAACATCTTCAAGAGAATGAGTAACAGCATGTATTAGTTCGTGTATTATTTCGTGCATAATAAATGTTCTCCTTAGCTAACTCTAAATCGAGGAACATTATACCACGAATTAACTAGGAATACAAGAGGGGAAGAAGTAGCTGTTATAGTGAGAATTGAAAATAGAATAGACAGGAGTCTGTATAAATATATGAATTTTAAACAACTGGGGATTAATGAGTCAATTTTAAGAGCATTAAATGAAATGGGATATACAAATCCTACAACACTCCAACAAAAAGCGATTGCACCAATAAAAGCGGGCAAAGACTTATTATGTTGTGCAAATGAAGGTTTAGGAAAAACAACAGCATTTGCAGTTCCAATGCTTGAAAAAATGGGCAAACCAGAATTTTTAGAGGATAGACCTATTAAAAGCATAGTTTTAGCACCGAACAGACAAAGTGCTATGCAGATTTACGGAAACATATGTCAATATGGCAGATATATGGGCAGAGTTGCAGCGGTTATTTATAGTGGCGTTTCTGATATTCCACAAATTGAAGCAATAAATAGAGGTGCAGACATTTTAGTTGCTACACCTTTGCGTTTAATAGAGTTTTTAGACAAAAAATTAGTTAAACTTGATAAAGTAGAATGTTTTGTAATTTGCGATGCTGATAAGATGCTTGAAAGAGGTTTATTAAATGATATAAAAAATATAAAGTTTAAACTCCCTAAAAGACATCAAACACTTCTATTTACAGAAAATTTATCAAGTGAGATAAGAGCATTTGCTCAAAAAATGCTTTATAGACCGTTTAGAATAGATATGAGTGTAAAAAAGCATCGTACTGCTATAGCTCATGTAAAATTAGCCAATAGAGAACAAAAACCTATAAGAAAACAAAAAAGTGTTCAAAAGCGTGAGATAACAAAACCAGAGATAAGAAAAATCTCTCGTATAAATGATGAATTTAGAATGGATATTTCAACTCCTAGAACAGCTAAATTATCAGATGAAACAGTTGCTCGTATTAGAGCAAAAGTACAAGCTAAACTCAAAGAGCGAGAAGAAGCTCATAGAAAGGCAAATAAAACGAGCAACACTATAAAAAAAGCTGAAGAAAATAAAAAACAACCTGTTAGAAGATATAATAGAACTCGTGGTCGTGGGAATAGAAAGCAAATAACAAAAGAATGAAAGATATGATAGGAAGGTGGCTTCATGAGCTTAAAACGTCGTTTAGGAGTAAGCTTTTTGGTTGTGGCAGTTATTATGGCAACTGTTGTTTATCCATATTTGCTTTATACAGATAATGAATTTATAAGTAAATGGAGAGCGTTATATATTGAGACTGCTATGGGCACAATGACACATCAATGGCTAGCAACTGCAATTATACCTCAAGATATTATTGATGAAGTAATGAAAACAAGAGATGAAACAAATGAACTTCAAAAAACCGCAGCTTCAACATGGGGAGAAGATGATGTTGTTTCTAAAACTTCAGAAACTGAGGTTTTAAGTGAAGAAGAACAATTTTATGCTAAATTTCCAGAGTTAGATAAAGCAAGCTTTGAAGCATATCTTGCAGAAAATCCTGACATACTAAAAAATGGTTGGGGAAAAATTGCAATAGATAAATGTGACTCATCGGGAGAAACAGGAATTAAAACAATACATGGTGATAATGTATTAGCTATAAGTGCAAACCAAGAAATAATGATAGTAGAAGTAACAGGTAGTACATATGAAGGACGTCTTGCGATTGTAAAAGATGAGTCCAGAGTGGGTATTGAAACATGTGCAAACCTTTATAAAACAGGTCAATATGTCAAGGATATAGCTGAAGATAATGATGCTATACTTGCTATAAATGCATCTGGCTTTATTGATGAAGGCGGTGTAGGCAATGGTGGCACACCATATGGATTTTTAAAGGTTGATGGTGAAACATTACAGGAACCATATGGACATGATTATAAAATAATAGGCTTTGACCAAAATAACCTTATGCAAATAGGTGATACAAGTATCACAGAGAATTTATGGGACGCCATAGAATTTGGTCCAGCACTTATTGTAGATGGTGAATCAAAATTAAAGAGTGCATCATCAGGCTGGGGACTTCAACCACGTTCAGCTATTGGTCAGACACAGGACAAAACTGTGCTTATGCTTGTAATTGATGGAAGAAGCACACGTTCAACAGGTGCAACAGTAGGTGATTGTAAAGATATTTTGGAAAGATATGGAGCTGTTCAGGCTACAAATCTTGACGGTGGTTCATCATCTGTTATGTATTACAATGGTAGAGAGATAACAAATCCTACAACAGCTAGTGATAACCCACATGGTAGAAAGCTTCCAAATGCATTTGTTGTAGATTGGAAACATTAAAAAATATTAAAAAGCCAAGCTTAGTAATTAAACTAGGCTTGGCTTTTATATTATTACTCACGCCATTCCACTATTTCACTATCATCAACAGGTGGTTGATTTATCCAAGAGAAAGCTTCATTTATATCTAAAGTAATTTTTTCATCTAACACAAAAACAGGTATGCCTATACCATGATTATTACGAACTTGTTCAAATTCTTTTGCAGTATCTCTTATTTTTAAAAATTCACGCATATTGGTTGTATTTTCAGTTATATCAATAAATTCTAAATTCAAACCTCTTTCTTTATTTATGTGATTAAAATTTCTGCAATCAATGCAAATATTAGAACCATATACTTTCATAAATTTAAACCTCACTTTTAAATTATTTGGTAATTAAAAAAGCGAACACTGATAGTATTCGCCTTTTATTGGGTGAAAAAGTTAATTAAACTTTACAACAACCATATCATCTATTATTTTTATGCTTCCATCTTCAGGATAATTTGGCATACTTGAAACTTCAGGATTTTCAGCCATTTCTTTACTAACATCAGTATCCTGTTCATAAATTTCATCTGTGTATGCAAGATAATATTTTAAAAAGTGCGTATAGGTATAGCTTGTACGTAGTGCAGCAAATCCTTGTACACCAACAGTATTAATTTGGTCTAAAACAGGTGTTGGATATAAATCCTCAGATATTTCTTTATTTCCAATAAATACAATAGGTAAGTCAGGGCTATATCCATCACAATTTTGTATTGCACTCACTAGACGATTAGAATAAGATTTACATTGTTCTGCTGAAATCTGCATTTTAAAATAAATTTTATTATCTACAATCATATAATTATATACAACAGCTATCATTGACAAAGTTATTATCAAACTGGTTGCTATTTTAACTAATTTACCAATATTACTAATAGGCTGCAAGTTTTCATTTGCATATTCAATTAGTGCAATGGCTGCAATCGGTAGAAAAGCCGAACCGTAAAGCATTAAATCATGAGTAGCGTCTCCATTAACCATAATATAAATTAAATTACAAGCTAAAGGATAAATTATCATTAAAATTACTGCAAGTACAATATGTTTGATATTTTTTTTGTTTTTCAAACAAAGAGCAATAAAAAGTATTGCTCCACAAATACCTATAGCAATAATTATAAATCTAACTAATAAATTATGATATCCTGTACTATTTCTTAAAAATAAATCAATGAGAGTTACATAACTTAATTTTATAAGAGAAGGTAAGTCAGATATTGAAAGTTTTCCCATTGATGAAATGCCCATATAATCCACAAGTCCGACGTTCGCTGTGGTAATACGAACTGTAATGAAATATGCAACCATGCTAATAAAAAGCGTTGCAATAAGCAAAAGACCACGTATAATAAGTGCTTTTAATGTTTGTTTGCCATCTAAAGTTTCAAATAACATATATGCAATCATAAGGGCAACTGCTATAGGAAAATAACTTTGATAAATTCCCATTGATAAGGTTAAAAATATTGCTCCTAATGGAATGCCAATCCATTTAAACTTTATTGAAACATATGCACCTAATACAGCTAATAAACACCCAAAGAAGTAAGCGTCTGATGTAAACATATAAGAAAATGTTGCAGCTACGGTTGGAAATGTCGCTAAAATACCACCTATAAGAATACAATTTATAGGTTTTTTAACACGAAGAATACTACAAACTAAACAAGCTGTTATGGAGATACATAAAATTGATAAAACACCTATAAGCCAAGGCATACTAAAATCGCCGTCTAAACTTAATACAAATGGCAAGAACCAACGTCCAGAAGGTGTGCCATAAGATGCTTCAAAAAGATGCCCTACATCATCATGATTTAAAAATTTATTTGTAAATGCAAAAATATGTGTTATCAGTCCCATTATAAATGTTGCAGCAAATGTAAATTTTGTGCTTTTGGGGATTTTACTCCATAATTTATCAAAAAGCTTATCAGATGTAATACAACTATCAATATTCATTTATTTTATAATCCTTTACTGTTTTATTTTGTAAAATCTTTTCCACATTGTCTTGATATTAAATATCTTGGTCTTGCCTTGCATTCAATAAAGATTTGTGAAATATAATATCCAATAATTCCCAGTCCAATCATTTGTATACTACCTATTATTAACAGCAACAAAATAACGGTTGTAAAACCATCAGCCGCATTACCTAATAGATGTTTAATAAAAGTTTGTATACCAAGAATTACAGAAAAAAATAGAAAAATACTACCAAGAACAGTTACAATCTGCATAGGTGCAGAGGAGTATGAAGTTATATTGGAAATAGCATATTTAAATAATGCTTTTGTTGAAAAATGGGTTGCACCCTCTGTACGTTCTTCTACACAAAATGGAACATCAACCGATTTATAACCAGCCCACCCAACAAGTGCACGAAAGAATGTTTTTCTTTCGGATAAGGAAAGCAGTACATTTACAACTTTTCTATCCATAAGTTTAAAATCTGATGAGCGGCTCATATCAATATTTATTGCATTGCTCATAAGTTTATAAAAACATTTAGCTGCAAAACCATGTGCAACACTTTCACGACCTCTATCTTCTTTTACTCCATTTACTATTTCATATCCTTGTTGCCATAAATTATACATGTCAACAAGTTTTTCTGGAGGGTGTTGTAAATCACAATCAATAACAGCACAGCATTCACCACTTGCCATTTCAAGACCTGCAAAAATTGCCGACTCTTTACCAAAATTTCTTGAAAAGCTAATGCCTTTTACAGCATCATTATTTTCGCTGGCAATACAAATTTCTTCCCAAGTGGTATCTCTAGAACCGTCATCTACAAAAATAAGTTCATATACAATTCCAGCTTCACTTAAAATTTCACTAAGACGTTGTGAAGCTTTCAATACAAGACCTTTTTCATTGTAGCTTGGAATAACTACAGATAACATATTTATATATAATTGCCGAAAATTAATATTTCGTTTTTATTGTAATGTCACTTATTTTTTCAGCAATTTACTCCTTTTTCTGTTTTTGAAATATTAAATTTTGCAACATTACCATTTTAAATGTCGCTATCATTATACGATATGATGGTTTTTTTGTCAAGAAACACCACTTTAGCTTATTCTAAATCTGTACATATTTCAGATGTACTGGTAGATACTTCAGCTAGTGGATTACCAACTTCTGTATTATTAGCAATTTCAGATGGTTCTACAGGTTTTTCTTCTGTAGGCTTGTCTTCCCAAAGAGATTTATGTTTTTCACCATCACAATTTTTATTCATAAATGCCATATTTTTAGCTGCCATGTACATTTGTTGATTATATTCCATTAGTTTTTTTTCATCTGTTGGTGGTACTTTATCACCTTTGGAAATTCGTCTAAAAACTTCAAGTATTTTCATAATTTCTTCTGCAGCTTCAGCAGCAGCCTCAGATTGTTGTCGAGAAATTTCAGCATTTTGTATGTTGGCGTCCATAATTGATAACTTATCAGCAATATC
Organism: Butyricicoccus sp.; assembly: GCA_017886875.1. Classification (GTDB taxonomy): domain Bacteria; phylum Bacillota; class Clostridia; order Oscillospirales; family Butyricicoccaceae; genus Butyricicoccus_B. The sequence goes on from JAGHIZ010000043.1 coordinate 52,143, forward strand.
GCTTATTTGTTCATATTCTTTATCAATATCTGATATAGCTTTGGAAATTTCAACTCTATCAAAATTGATATTGTTTTGTGGAATAGATACATTTTCTTTTGTCATATTTATTAATTTTTCTCTTTGTTGGCGAAGAACATTTAATCGTTCTGAGGCTATTTGTCTTACTTCTAATAATTTCATATAAATTCCTCCCTTATATTGATTAAATGTATTTTCATATTAACTATATCGGATAAATATATAGATTAATTATGTGTCATAATAAATAAATTAGATAAAGAAAATTAATTAAGTAACAAAACTTCTATTTCGTTATAATAAAGTCTATTTAACTTTTTTATTATCTTTAATGGAATATAGAGTCTTGATGTGGTAAAATAAAAATATTAGACTTTCTTATATATAGGAGTATAAAAAATGGATAAAATAGTTTTTATATGCACTGGCAATACAAGATTATTGTTATAAAAAGTTCCTAAATATACTATGAAAAGCTAAAAAACCTCTGTTATAGCTGTTAGATATGTATATTATACGATAAAATTTAATCACTACACCTTTAATACACCAAAACTGAATAATAACTTACATAAACGAACCGTTTGCTTAAAAATAAGCAAGCGGTTTTTTAATGCCTAAAAACAATCAAGGAGGACATATATTTTGAACGCACAAGTAATAGCAATCGCAAATCAAAAAGGCGGAGTAGGAAAAACAACAAGCTGTGTTAACTTAGGAGTTGCACTTGCAAGGGAAAATAAAAAGGTACTTTTAATAGATAGTGACCCACAAGGTAGTTTAAGCATAAGTTTAGGTCATCATCAGCCAGATAAACTACCAATAACAATTTCAAATATTATGAGTAAGATTTTATCCGACCAGTCACTTATAAAAGGCGAGGGGATACTTCACCATGAAGAAGGAATAGACCTAATGCCAGCAGATATAGAGCTGTCTGGTATGGAAGTTTCCCTTGTAAATGCCATGAGTAGAGAAACTATTCTCCGTCAGTATATAAATAGCGTAAGAGCACAATATACGCATATTTTAATTGATTGTCAGCCATCACTTGGTATGCTTACAATCAATGCACTTGCAGCAGCAGACAGAGTTATTATCCCAGTACAAGCTGAATACTTGCCAGCAAAAGGTCTAGAA
>JAGHIZ010000044.1 GCA_017886875.1 Butyricicoccus sp.
GTAAATCACGCAAAATAGCCTTTGTGTTTTCATTATAAAGACCGCTTGCAACTAGACCACGAACCGCACCATGTCTGAAAACACGCACTCTTTCAGCGTCGTTTTGAGCTGGTATTCTATGAGGGTAATTGTCACCACTTAGAATATAGCTACCAATACCACATTTTTGTAAAGCAGTGCCTAAAAGGCTTGCAGTTTCGCTTTTACCTACACCGCTACCGCCACAAACACAGATAACAGCTCGATTATATGGGTTATTAGCCATATATTTCTTTAGCTTTTCCACCAAAACAGGGAAAATAAGTGCTGCTTTTTGTTTATGTCCCTCATTAATTTCGATTTTATCCCCTGGCATGTCACCATGCATAATATCATTTGTGATTTCTGGGAAATCGGTTAAACTTGAAAGGGTATTCATTACATTTTGCATTTTATTTCTCCAATTCAATTATTTTTTGATAATAGCCATTTTATTGCAAGTGGTATTTGAGAATTCCAGAAATTCCAATCATGTATACCATCTGTTTCCGTGTAATATAATTTAACATTTTCATTTTCAAGCTGTTTTTTTACAGATTTATTTTCTTTTATTAAAAAATCATTACAGCCACAGGCCATATAAACTTCTGGCATATTCTTAGCTTTTTTAACGCAGAAAATAGGATTATTCTCACTGTTTTGTAAATTATTAAGGTTTCCAAATACTTGTTCAAAATAATTATTATTTCCAATCATATATGAATAGAAATTATTATCATTTTGTAAATTTTCGGTTACAAATGCACCAGAAAGACTTATAATTTTTGAAAAAGTATCATCATATAATGCACCTAATCTCAATGCACCAAAGCCACCCATAGAAAGACCACCTATAAATGTATCCTCTCTTTTATTGGATAATGGAAACATTTTTCTTGTAAATTCAATAAGTTCTTTGGCTATATATGTACCATATTTATTTCCTAATATATCACTGTCAGTATAGAAACTATTTTCACCACTTGGCATTATTACTGCGAGTTTGTGTTCTTCTGCAATGCTACGTATATTTGAAAATGTAATCCAATCATCTTGATTACCGCTATAACCATGTAAAAGGTATAAAGTTTTAAATTTATCTGGTGCAGGTTTTATATCTTCTGGCTTCATGCCTGGCATTAATGGAGTTTCCAAAGGTATTATTGCTGTTACGTCAACCATTCGAGATAAGCATTCAGAGCAAAAGGAAATTTTTATAACTGCCATTTTAAACCTCCATATTTATGATATATAAACAGTTTTGTTGGAAGGTATAGAAATTATTTTACCTGTACAATTTAACCATACAGTTTGTATAGATGGATTAAACACTTTGTTTCCATCTGCTGAATAAATTAAATTTTTATAGGCATTTATATAATCTACAACTTCAATATTGGTGACAAACCAAATATTTTTTGAAAATTTTGAAATATATTCAAAAAATTCTTCTATTACATTCCAATTTGAAAACTGGTCGAATTCATAAGAATGTCCCCAAAGGTAAAATAATTCTGGCTTATTAAATAATGCATTTTGTGTACAAAATTTTTCTGCCAATAGCATAAGGTCTTTATCTGAATGGTGACAAGTTGGGTTCCATTCAAGGAAATTTTCTGGAATATCAAAGGTTTTTGTTGATTTAACCGTTCTGGCATAACAAATTCCTGCGGTTTTAAGCATATTTATTACATTATTATCGTATAAACCAAAAGGATATGCATGACCTCTAACAATGTAACATAAAAGATTTTCAAAATATATTCTATCATCAATAATTTCTTGCAAAGCAGAGGCTCCTAGACCTGTTAGTGCAGAGTGTTTTGAACCATGTGTTGCGATTTCATGATTTTTGTAAAGTTCTAAAATTTCATCTTCTGATACAGTAGATGTATTTATATCTATTCCATCTACTGTCATGCTTCTAACTTTTCCAATTATTTCACTATTTAAATTAAATGTCCCCTTAATACCATATTTATTCATAAGCGAAATAAGTCTTTTATCTTGTAAAACACCATCATCATAACTTAAAGTTAATGCTTTGCTTTTTCCTTCTGGAAAACTCATCATATTTATAGATAACATTTAAAAACCTCTTTTTATTTCATTATCAAATCCAAATCAACTTGTTCAGCCATACATTTACCACCAATATCATTGGGGTGCAGTCCATCACCTATATGATATTCATTTTTCATATATTCATGTTTATCTGGCATACGAACTGCAATATCATAGTCAAAATATCCATCATAACCGATTGAATTATTTCTAATTCTTGAATTTATATCTTGACGAATTTCTTCAAATTTTATTAACCATTCTGGTGGACATATTTCATGACCACATGGCATTATTGTTGCACCATAAATAGATGCGTTGTGTTTTCTTGCAATTTCAATATACTTTTTATATCCATTTTGTAAATCACTTGCAGTTATGACTTCGTTTAAATGGGAAAATTGAAGTGGGTGCATAATATCATTTATACCTTCAAGAACAAGAACTGAATTTATTTTTTCATATGAAAATACATCATTTTCAAAACGCTTTACTCCAGCATCACCAAATAGACTACCTTGTCTGGGTAAAAAATCAACATATGTTGCATCATGTAGCACTCTATTACCACCAATGCCACAGTTAACAAGTGAAACTTTAGAAGGATATTTTTCATATAGTCTTTTGTAAAGAGCGTTAGTAAAATAAGACATATGTGTTATTGAGTCGCCAAATGCGGCAATCACTTTTACATCATCATCTGTTAAAACTTGAACAGCAGTAAAACCATAAAACATCATGCCTTTATTAACATCTTCTTTAACTACAGAATATATATCGTCAGCTTGTATGGTTTCAAAAGTATTATAGTTTGTAAAATCACCATTTATGCTATTTGTCACAATACAACCAGTTTTAGACCATAATATTGATGTACTACCAATAGATTGTTTATCTTTAATGTAAATAGAAATTGCAATATGCTCTCCTGCTTTAGCAGGAAATATAATTTCATCACTCCAACATTCTTCTTCTGGTAATAAAGTGATAATTTGTTCACCATTTCTAGTTACTGATGTTTGGTCTTTTAATAAGCCGTTTTGTATTTTACCAATCAAAACTTTTTGTAAAGTAAGTTTTTGTTTAGAATATTTATTTGACAATCTAATTCTAATACGTTCACCACATAAGTTATTATAAAAAACCACTCTTTGAGTTTGATTTTCTATTTGAGCAAGTTCAACGGAATAATTGATAGGAAGGTATCGAAAACTACTAGCCCACTTCATATATTTACTCCTTTTTATAGATATTTAAATGGCTCTTTGGCATCTACAAAGTTAATAGGTATGTTATGTATATAACTTTTTAACCAATCCGCCAAATATTTCATACCTGCTTCTTCACTACGTTCATGACCTAATGTTAGCATTGCACGATTATATCACATTTGATATGCATCATTTATATATGCACAAAGTGTCCATTCTGTTATATCTCCAGCAATTATTAAATCTAATTTGTTTCTCTCCATAACTTGCATTGGCATTTCCTCAACGCCAAGACCCAAACTACCGCCTCCCACAAGAATACATATACGTGTTATAGGCATATTTTCATCACCTATAATCTGTATTGTATCCATATTTAATTTTTTCTTGAAGAAATATGCTAATTGACCAAGTGTTGTTTTAGGAATTTGATAAATCCAAGGACATTTTTCATCTGGTTGTAAATATTTATCCCAACCAATTTCCCTCAATAAACCTTTATAAATATAATCTGTTTCACTCCCCATATGCATATGGTCATGTAAACGCCAAATTGTTATATTATTATCTTCAATATATTTTTTCTTTGCTAAATATATTGTATCATTTTCACACCAATCAATTTTATCATCACCAGTAAACCAAGTTGGCTCATGTGTAATAATAATGATTTCAAAGTTTTTTGATGGTTTTTCTGACCTTGTAGCTGGTCAGTTAATTGACACTCGAAAAGGAAAATTAGGTCATTGTATACCTGTATTAGCAAAATGGACAATCCCAATGGCTTTATCAGTTGTATTAATTTTTCTTGTTCCAGAAAATAATTTAATTTTACAAATTATATTTATTTTGTTACTTACAACTTGTTTAACACTATTTTTTACACATATATTTGTATGGCACACGCTTCACTGCCAACATATGTTACAAATGATTCTATTGAGCGTTCTAAAATGTTAGCAATTTCAATGTTATTTGCTGCTGCTACACAAAGTGTTGTTGCTGGATATATTTTACCTGTTCTTAACTTTTTTGGCGGTATGCAAAATCGTATGGCATGGATTAAAGCAACTATATTATTTGGTTTTATTGGCTGTGCTTTCTTATTTTTGAGTGTAATTTTTGTAAAAGAAAGAGTCGATAACACTGCACCTCCAGAAAATATGCTTCAAGGTGTAAAGGCAGCTTTTAAAAATAAATATTGGATTTTAACTTTATTATTAAATATTTGTAATAATGTTATCCTTATCTTTAATTTACAAATATCTGTTTATTATTTAAAAGATGTAGTGGAAAATCCTGGTCTGATGGCGGCATTTGTTAGTGTAAGTAATTTACCTGGCGTTGTGCTTATGTTAATTGTACCTGCTGTACTTGGTAAAGTTTCTAAGAGAACAATAGTTTTTGGTGGCACTATTTTAATGATAATCTCACAAATTGCATTTATTTTTTCACCATCAGACAACGTAACTTTATTACTAGGTACTGGTCTACTCCGTGGCATTGGTTTTGGTTTATCTATGGGACTTGCTGGTGCAATGATTGCTGATTGTATTGATTACGGTGAATGGAAAACTGGAATTCGTGTACAAGGCGTGCTATTTTCTGCAAATTCAGTTGGTCAAAAAATAGGTCAAGGTATATTAACCTCTCTTTTTGGATTTTTCTTAACAATTATAGGTTATGATGGATTAAAAGCTGTTCAGTCAGCACAAACCATTCAAGGCATTAACCTTTTCTTCAAATATGTTCCTCTTATTTTTGCTATTATTATGGCTGTTATTGTTTATCTTTTCAATGTGGAAAAGAAACTTCCTGATATTCAAAAGGAGCTAGAAAATAGGAAATTATCTTCTCAAACTAAGAATGAAGCTTAATAAAAATGACCCCTCTTTTAAAAGAGGGGTCATTTTATGTTGTTTTATTTTCTGCGAGAGATACAGGAATTATTATGTCTCTGTTTTCGTAACGAACACCTTCATTTTCTATCATATCAACCAGTATATCAACAGCTGTCTTTGTAAGTTCTTTAGTCTTTTCTTTTATTAATGTTAGTTTAGGATTAGAAAACGCTGAAAAGAAAGGATAACCATATCCGATGATTTTTACATCTTCTGGGATTTTATATCCCAATTCAGAATAGACTTGTATACAATTCATAGCTAATGCATCAGTTTCTGCAAAAATCGCATCAGCATTTGGATTTTGTAGTGCCATTTTAGTAATAATAGATGAAAAATCATTTTCTATTTGCATTTCCATACTTACTGTATATGTATGTATATCAAACCCAGATAACTCAGATTTAAAACCCTGATAACGTAAATCTAAAGAAGTATCTCCTAAATAGCTTGTAATATATAAAAATTTCTTACAACCCTTACTCAATAAATGACGTGCAGCAATACGCCCTGCTGAAAAATTATCTGTAGAAATTGATGGTATACTATTACATAATTTATAACCGATAGTAACTATTGGCAATTTTTCATTTTCAATAGCAACAGCATCAAATGTATAGCTCCCTAGTAAAACTCCACTTAATTTACCATCTTTGAGTTTTTTAAAACATTCTTCCTCTTTACATCTATCAAATAATGAACCACAAAGCATTAACTGATATCCATAATCATATGCATACTTTTCTAAAAGAGATGTTAAAAGCCCAAAATAAGGAATTTCAACAGATGGAAAAATTGCAGCTATAATTTTATTATTTTGTTTATCTTCTTGTTGAAGCACAGAAATTGGTTTATAATTTAATCTTCTTGCTATTCTTTCAACTTTAGCAATAGTTTCTGCATTGAATGAACCTTTATTGTTTAAAATTCTAGAAACAGCAGCACTTGAAATACCAGCTTCATCTGCAATATCTTTTATTGTTGCCATTTTAAATCTCCTATTTAGCAATTCATTTACTGAAATATTATAATATATTATATCAAAAATTTCAAATGTATAAAATAAATACTAAAAACAGATTTATATTTGTTTCAAACGGCAAAGTTGCAAGCTATTATATGATAGTACTATTATGCAAAAGGATTTTCGCTAGGATATAGCATAGAAGCTGGCTGATTAAAGCCGATATCTTCAACACCTAAATATTTGAATATTTCAAATAAAGCCTTACCATAATGACCAAATGCCACAGCTCCATGATGTGGGTACTGCTTTTCAATCAGTACATGACGGTAAAATCTATCCATTTCAGAAATCGCAAATACACCAATAGAACCGAATGACTGAGTAGCAACATCTAAAACTTCACCTTGAGCTACATATGCACGCAGCTTTGTGCCTGCTGTGGATTGTAGACGATAGAAAGTAATATCACCAGCCTTGATATCGCCTTCCATTGTACCACGTGTGATATCTGGTTCAGCAAGTTCTGGTTCTAGGTCACGTTTCATAATTAACTGATAACCCATATGAGCATTCTTTAGCAGGCTTGGGCAAGTATTACCACAGTGGAAGCCCATAAATGTTTCCTTGTGGCGATAATTTGTCTTATCCTTAATAAATTCATTATACATTGTTTCTGGAACAGTGTTATTAATATCGAGTAAAGTAACAGGTGCACCAGATACACAAATACCGATATATTCACTTAAAGCACCATAAATATCAACTTCACAGGATACAGGAATACCACGACCGGTTAAACGTCCGTTTACATAACAAGGAACAAATCCAAATTCAGTTTGGAATGCAGGCCAACATTTATTTGCAAAAGCTGCATATTTGCTTGTGCCTAGATGGTCACGCATCCAATCCTCAAGAGTTAATTCATATTGTGCAAGACGTGGAAGAATACCAACATATTTACTGTCACCGTTGCCAGCTTCAGCTTTCATTTCTTCAACCTTTGCAGGAATTCTTGGGTCGTCCTTGTGCTTGTTATAAGCAACAAGTAAATCAAGTTCTGAATGTTCTTCAACTGCAACACCTAAATCATAGAGAGCTTTAATTGGAGCGTTACAAGCTAAGAAGTCATTTGGACGAGGACCAAATGCAAAGATTTTTAAGCCCTTTAGACCTACAAGAGCAGTTGCGATTGGTACAAACTCCTTAATTTGCTTTGCAGCTTCTTCAGCAGTGGAAACAGGATATTCAGGAATATAAACACGTTTGCCACGAAGACCAAGGTTATAAGATGCGTTAAGCATACCACAGTAAGCATCGCCACGACCATTATATAAATCGCCATCACCTTCAGCAGCACCAATATACATAATAGGACCATCAAACCAATCAGCAATCATGGTTTCTGGAGTTTCTGGACCAAAGTTGCCAAGGAATACACAAAGAGCATTTACACCATTTGCATTTACATCATCAACAGCTTTTCTAGCGTCAATTTCATTTTCAACACAGATTGGACATTCATAAATGCCTTCACCATAAGCTTTAACTACATTAGCACGTCTTTTTTCTGAAAGCTCGATTGGAAAACAGCTACGGCTAACAGAAATGATACCCATTTTAATTACAGGAATATTAGTCATGATTTTTTCCTCCTAAAACTAATCTTGTATAAATAAACTTTTTAAATTAAATCTTTAATATCAATATTTTCACCAATAAGACCCACAAAAGCACCATTTTGGGCTTCTGATGTATCTTTATGAGCGATTAGCCATTTGTTTTTTGCAAATAATAGTTTATCTTCATCACAAATAGCGGTTAATTGTGGTTTATCTGTGTTTGTGCTGCGAGGTAGTACAACGGCCACTCTAAAACCATCACCCTTTTTAGCATCACATGGAGCATAATGAAGTGCGGTTGCAAAAAGCTCTACTGCACTGCCAGCAGGGGCTTTAAATGCTTTAATAGTTTCAGTTTTTAGTGTGTAATTTTCTAAATCGCTTTGCAGACCTAGCAAAAATACAGTATCTTGTAAAACAATATTGATTTCGCTATCTCTATGATATTCCACACAGTTTAGTTTTGTATTTGTGCCATTACAGTAACCGATTTGAATAGGCATACCGCCATAAACATTATTTTTCAGCACATCAAAAATAGCTAGTTTTTCAAATTCTGGTTCTGATGGTTTATATACAACTCCATCTGGTTTTTCAGTTTTTGCAAGTTCGCTTAATAGTTCAGTTACATCTAAACCATCAAGCACTCGACCATATTTTTTAAATTCTGCATCAAAAACAGAAAGGATTTCCATTTTAAGCACCTCTTTTTTTATGCGTTTATCAGCTTATGATACATTTCTTTTAGTGCTGGATAAACCATTTTATAAAGCTCATAGTAATTATCATACTTTGCACTATTTTCGCTATTTGCTTCCTTGGCTTCGCCCTCTTTTATAATTTCCTTACAAGCAGCAGGCACACTTTCATATATACCAGCACCAACACCAGCTAAAATTGCAGCACCAAAGGCAGGGCCTTCTTTACCGCTTACAGTGGTTACTGGGCAAGCCATAATATCAGCTATCATTTGACGCCAGAAAGGTGATGCACTACCGCCACCACAAGCTATGATTTTATCACTAGATACATTCATACCTTTCAAGATTTCTTGACAGTCACGCAGTGAGAAAGTAACACCTTCCATAACTGCACGTATCATATCAGCTCTTGTATGAATTGCAGAAAAACCAGTAAAAGAACCTCTACAATCAGAGTCAAGATGAGGAGTTCTTTCACCCATTAAATAAGGTGAGAAAATAAGACGATTTGAACCTATTGGAGAAGTTTCTGCAAGAGCAGTCATAATTTCGTAAGGGTCAACGCCTTTTTCTTTAGCTTCAGCAACGATGTTTTCACAAAGCTGATTTCTAAACCACTGTAAAGACGCACCAGCGGAAAGAGTAACGCCCATAACATGCCAAGCGTTAGGAACTGCACAGCAGAAAGTATGTACTCTGCCCTTAGGGTCAATAGATAGCTTATCAGTGTGTGCAAAAACTACACCAGAAGTACCAATAGTTGCAAAAGCCTTACCATCTTCTACAACGCCAGTACCAACAGCAGCCGCAGCATTATCGCCTGCACCGCCTACAACTGGAGTACCTGCTTTAAGTCCTGTAAGTTTTGCGATTTCTTCGGTAACATAGCCTGTAACTTCTGGGCTTTCATAGACTTTAGCAAGTAAAGACTTATCAATATTTAATTTCTCTAAAACTTCATCAGACCAACAACGATTTGGAACGTCTAAAAGTCCCATACCAGAGGCATCAGAAACCTCAGTTGCATAAACGCCTGTTAATTTTAATCTAATATAATCTTTAGGAAGTAAAATATGTTTACATTTATTATAGATTTCTGGCTCATGCTTGCGAACCCATAGAATTTTACCTGATGTAAAGCCAGCAAGTGCAGGATTAGCAGTGATTTCAATTAGTCGTTCTTTACCAATAATACTATGTATTTCTTCACATTCTTGAGTTGTACGACCATCACACCATAAAATAGCAGGTCTTAGAACATTATTATTTTCATCTAGCATTACAAGTGAATGCATTTGACCAGAAAGACCAATACCAGCTATATCAGTACCAGAAACACCGCTTTTTTCAATAACTGATTTAATACCATTAACAGAGGCTTGCCACCAATCTTCTGGGTTTTGCTCTGCCCAACCGTTTTGGGGTTGGCTCATTGGATACTCGAATGTACTACTTGCAATTACAGTACCTTTTGTATCAAAAAGTGCTGTTTTTGTGCCTGAAGTGCCTACATCAATACCGAGTAAGTATTTCATAAAAAATTTTGCCCCCTTGTATTTTGGGATATAATAAATATTTTTAATAAAAACTTTTGAAAATATATTTTATATAACTGCTTATTATAATACATCAACCTATATTAACAGTCAATATGTTTTAATTATTTAAAGTTTTTTTTACATTTTGCTTAAATTTATATATCGGTTTTTATGAAATACTAATAAAAAAACAGATGCAAAGCATCTGTTTAAATATTATTTAAAAACGTATTTACAAAATGAAGTGCAGAACCTATACAATTTGCTTTTGTTCCGCATGAACCTATGCGGATATAATCACATTTTTCGCCAAAAGGATTTAAATTTTGCACTTTTTCATTTAATTTATCCAAATGCTCAGCTATTTCAGCTGTAATACTTCCACCTATTACTATATCACAATCTAAAACCATTCTAATAGTGTTTATACCAAGTGCAAGATTATCTAAATATTCATCAAAGATTTTATTATACTGAGCATTACCTTTTGATAACTCATGGAAAAACTCATCTATCGTTATATTTAAATCGTCACAAAGTCTTGCAGTCGAGCAATAAGCCTCTAAACAGCCATTTTTGCCACATGCACATTTATTACCATTAGGTTTTATGCACATATGACCAAATTCCGCACTTCTAAGGTTTTGACCTTCATATGCTTTAGAGTTTATAATTATTGCACCGCCTACACCTTTACCAATAAATAAATATGCTATTGATTTATTTTGTTTTTGGAAAAAACATTCAGCATATCCGCCTGCATTTGCATCATTTAAAACATAAGATGGATATTTTATATTACTTGTAATTTGAGATATAGGCAAATTTTTAATACCTAAAACAGGTGCATTTTCAATCATTCCAGTTTTATTATTTATAATTGCTGGAAGTGTTATTCCTACACCTAAAAGTTTGTTTCTGTCAAGCGAAAATTCATCAAGAAAGTTTTCTAAACACACATTTATATCATTATTTATATCAAAATGTTTGTTTATACGTTGATATGCAATCTCATTTCCATATAAATCGGTTGCAACTATTCTAATATGGTTTAAAGAAATCTCCATACCAATAGCTATTTTAGCATCAGATACAATTTTCATTGTTCTTGCACGTCTGCCACCGCTTGAGTCTATAAAACCTGAATATTCTATTAAATTATCTTGAAATAATTCATTTAAATTTTGAGTGACTGTTGGAAGTGATAAGTTAAGCTCTAAAGATATATCCTGTTTGGTTTTATCTGCAAAGCTTTCATAAAACAATCTATAAATTATATTTTTGTTTTTCTTTCTAAGCTCTGCTGTTGAGATTTTTTTGTGCATAAACTAATACACCTCACTTTTACAAAAGTTATTATAACAATTATTATATACCTTTTCTTAACTTAATTCAAATATATTTTTTTATTATTTAGTTGTGCTAAAAAATCAAAAGTAAATCTGTTTACTTTTAATAAAATGGTATTTAAAAGCTTAAAAAATGTTGACAAAATAGTCATATGCTATTATCCTTTACCTATGACCAGTAAAAAAGAAAGGGTTTGTGGTAAAAATGAAGAAATTTGTATCAGGATTATTATTATCGTCGCTAATTTTAAACGGTTCAGTTGCTCCAGCACTTGCAACCTATAATTCTACACCTAATTTAAGTGCGGAAAATGTTCAAAATTACACCGGTTTACTAATAAAAAATCATTGTCAATATCTATGTGGTAATGAGGAAATAAATAATAACAGCATTGTTAAATCAAAAATCACTTCAATAGAAAAAAATGCACAAAAGGCTTTGTCTGTATATCAAGGTACAGTAAATCCTTATATTTTATTTAATGCTGATGGTTATGATATGAGCGATGAAAAGACGGTTGATGTTTTAAACTCGGATTCGTTTTATAAAAATTCACAATATATTTATGATATTGCATTAGCATATTCTACTTTTGGTACTAAATACTATAAAGATGAGCAAATAAAACAAACTATTTTAGATTGTCTAAACAGTTTTTATCAAGTTTATAATAGTCACACTGGTTATGTGGATAAACAAACAGGTAGATTATTTGGCAACTGGTGGAACTGGGAAATTGGTGTTCCTACAAAAATAACTTCAGTTCTTGCAATGCTTCAAACTGAAATACAAAATACTAATCCTGAGCTTATAAAGCTTTATGTCGATGCATTTGATAATCACCTTCGCACTGGTAAAAATGGCGATGTGGATTTAACTGCGGCAACTCACACTGGAACAAACCTTATAGATATTACTGCAAATCGTATTATCCAAGGTGCTTTAACAGAGGACTCAAAAAGAATTGAAAAAGCTGTAAATGATATGATGACAGTTTTCGACACAATAGACCCATACAACATTGTCAATAATAACACTGATGGTGTTTATGCTGATGGCTCATTTATTCAGCATCATAGAGTAGCATATACAGGTTCTTATGGTAAATTATTATTACAAAAAGCTGTATCTTCACTTTATATTTTAAGTGGCACACCTTGGCAACCTGCAAACAAGGTTTCAACAATTGAAAATTGGATTTATAATAGCTTTTTACCACTTATCCATGAAGGATATATGTCTGAAGTTGTAAAGGGCAGAGCTGTTTCTAGAAGTACATCTGGTTATGCTGATGCCGTTGGTGTTATAGAGGCTATGACACTTTTGACTACATTCTTGTCAGACACAAATAGCTTAAAAATGAAACAGCAGATTAAGTATGTAATTGAATCTATGCCAGTTGAATTTAGCGAAAGTGGTCTAAATCTTCCAGCTATTGAGCCTTATACCGAAATTATAAATAATGAAAATATCAAAGCTGTAAATCATATTAAACAAGGTGCAGTTGCATTTAATGCTATGGATAGAAATTTACAGTTAAACGATGAATTTACTTTTGCTCTTTCCAGAAGCTCAAATAGAATTGCTAAATATGAATATATGAGCGGTGAAAACTTAAAGCCTTGGTTCCAAGGTGATGGCGCATATTATTTATATCTATCTGGAGTTGACCAAACTAAACAATATGGTGTAAACTATTTTACCACTGTAAATCCTTATCGTTTGGCAGGTACTACTGTTCCAAATGAAGAAAGAAAAACTATAATGGAGCTTTATAACGGCAGTCAGTTCTATCCTGAATATCCAGCAGGTAGCACCGAGCAAAATGACTATGTATATTTCCCTGTTGGCACAAATGAGTTTTCAGGCAGTGTAACTCTTAAGGATTATGGTGTAAGCATGGCAGGTATGCAGCTTGGTGATGATAATGGTTATACTGCAAAACAAAATGGTATATTACCTGATGATTTTGTGGCGTATAAAAATGCAAATGGTAACAAGTCTTGGTTTATTATGAACGATAAAATTGTATTTGTAGGCTCTGATATAGATGATAATTTAGATAGAGATGTTACTACCACTATTGATAATCGTATGTCAGATGAAGATGCTAAACTATCTATCACTGCAAAGGACAGCACAGGACAAACCGTTAACACAGAAAATGGTGTTATAAGCAATTTAAAGTGGTTAAATTACAATGATACTTCACTTAACACTAATATTGGTTACTACTTCCCAGAAAATAGTGAAGTTACTATTTCTACTGAAATTTCCACACAAAATCAAAAGGATATTAGAAATGTTTCAAGTCAAAATGATAATATTATAACGCAAAAATATTTTACTATGACTTTTGAACATGGAAAGAATAAAGATTCAAATTATAGTTATGTGGTTATTCCAAACGCAGACGCAGCACAAATGGAAAACTATGCAGCTAATCCTGATATTACTATTTTGGAAAACTCAAAAAATATACATGCAGTGCGTGATGATAAAAATCAAATCACAGCTATTAACTTTTTTGAGGCTGGACAAAGTTCAGGAGTTAAAACTTCTAGTCCTGTATCTATGCTTATTAAAAAATCGGATAATACAGTAACTATTGCATTATCTGACCCATTATTTAATCAAAAAGAAGTGAAACTTGTTTTAGATATTCCAAATGCAAGCATTGCTTCTGCTGACAAGCGTATAACTGCAAAGTGTGCAAGCGACCATGTAGAACTTACATTAGATGCAAATGAGCTTTATGGTCAAAGTGTAGAAATCACATTAAATACATCAACTGAAAATCCATTTACTGATGTATCTGAAAATAGTTGGTATTATGATGCTGTAAAATATGTAAATGAAAATGGTATTATAACTGGAGTATCAAAAGATAAATTTGCACCTAATGAAAATACTTCCCGTGCAATGATAGCTCAAATATTCTATAATATGGCTAAAAAACCACAAGTAGATACAACAAATCCATTTACAGACGTTAAAACAGATGCTTGGTATGGAAATGCAATTAACTGGGCGTATAAAAATAATATTATAACAGGCACAAGTGATAAAACATTTTCACCAAATGAAACTATAACAAGAGAAGCTCTTGCAGTTATCCTATATAGATATTCAGGTAGTCCAAAGGTTACTACAAATCTTGATAAGTATACAGATGCAAGTAGCGTAAGCTCTTGGGCAAAAGATGCTTTAACTTGGGCAGTTGAAACTGGTTTAATTACAGGTATGAGTGATAATACTTTAAATCCTAAAGGTAATGCTACTCGCGCTCAAGTTGCAACTATAATTCAAAGATTATAAGTTATTGTTTGTTCATAATTATATTTGTATCATTGACATATTGAATTTATTATGTTAATTTATTACTAGCGTGATTAAGCATCACAAAGGGGTACACCACCACGGGTGTAGTTTCTTTGTGGTGCTTTTTTTGTTATCAGAAAGGGGTTTTTATATGAAAATTAAAGTAAATGGCGAGTTTTTAACCGATTTTTCGGGAAATATAAATGAGCTTTTGCAAAAACAAAATCTATCACCAGATAGAGTAGCAGTTGAATATAATGGTCAAATTTTATCAAGAGAAAATTTTAATAATGTATCTTTAAAAGATGGTGACATAGTAGAAATAGTACATTTTGTAGGTGGTGGCTAATGCTTACACAAAAAGATATATTTAATGCTTTATCTGAACGTCACGGGCTTGAAAATCAAAAAAAATTTGCAAATTCATGTGTTGGTATTGCAGGTTTAGGCGGTTTAGGCTCAAATATAGCGGTTTATCTCACAAGACTTGGAATAGGTAAGTTAATTTTAGTTGATTTTGATAATGTAGATATAACAAATATAAATAGGCAAAATTATGTGCTTTCTGATATAGGCAAGCCTAAAACTAAAGCTTTATATAATTATTTAACTCAGATAAACCCATATTTGAATTATGAACTTCATCAAATAAAAGTGACAAGTGAAAATGCAGTTGATTTATTTTCTGGTTGCGATGTTGTGTGTGAGGCGTTTGATAAAGCAGACCAAAAAGCAATGCTTATACAAACACTTTTAGCAAATAATATAAAAGTTGTATCTGGGAATGGTATGGCAGGTATAAACTCAGCTAATCTTATAAAAACAACAAATCCAATCAAAAATTTATATATTTGTGGAGATAATCAAAGTGATATATCTGATGGTTTAGGGCTTATGTCGCCAAGAGTTGCAATCTGTGCAGCTCATCAAGCTACAATGACCATGAGATTATTATTAAATCAAAATACTATTTAAAGGACGTGTATTTTATTATGAATAATGATGTTTTTAAATTAGGCGGACATGAATTTACTTCAAGATTTATTTTAGGTTCAGGAAAATATTCACTAGATTTAATTGATGCTGCCGTAAAACATGCAAAAGCACAAATTATAACACTTGCTTTAAGACGTGCAAATTCTGAAACAGATAATATTTTAGATTATATTCCTGAAGGTGTGACTTTACTTCCAAATACATCTGGTGCAAGAACAGCAGATGAAGCGGTTAGAATTGCTAGACTTGCCAAAGCTTGTGGCTGTGGTGACTTTGTAAAAGTTGAAATTATGCGTGATAGTAAATATCTTTTACCAGATAACACTGAAACCATAAAAGCTACTGAGATTTTAGCAAATGAAGGCTTTATTGTAATGCCTTATATGTATCCAGATTTAAATGTTGCTAGAGATTTAGTAAACGCTGGTGCAAGCTGTATTATGCCACTTGCTGCACCTATTGGTTCTAATAAAGGCTTGGCTACTCGTGATTTTATCAAGATTTTAATTGATGAAATTGATTTACCAATTATAGTTGATGCAGGTATCGGCAGACCAAGCCAAGCTTGTGAAGCTATGGAAATGGGCTGTGCTGCGGTTATGGCAAATACAGCTATTGCAACCGCAGGCAATATTCCACAAATGGCTGAGGCATTTGGTAAAGCAATAGAAGCTGGTAGAACCGCATATCTTGCTGGTTTAGGTCGTGTACTTGACACTGGTGCAGCCGCATCTTCTCCTTTGACTGGATTTCTTGCAGATTAAAGAGGTATAGAAAATGGAAAATAGAATAAATCATATGGAGTATTTGCCAGATATGGAGCAAATAAATCCAGAAATCAAAAACAAGGTTATAAATGCTTATAATAGTTATAACTCAGATAAATACACTGTAAAAGACGTTGAAAATGCTTTAAAATCTGATATTTTAACCCCTGATGATTTTGGGGCACTGCTTTCACCTGTGGCTTTGCCATTTTTAGAGCAAATGGCAAAACGTGCAAGAGAAAAGAAACGTCAATTTTTTGGTGATAATGTTTATATTTTTACACCTATTTATATATCAAACTACTGTGAAAATTATTGTATTTATTGCGGTTTTAACTGTCATAATAAAATTAGACGTGCAAAACTTGATTTTGATGCAATAGAAAAAGAAATGAAGGCTATTTCTAAAACAGGTCTTGAGGAAATACTTATTTTAACCGGTGAAAGCCGTAATATGAGTGATGTTCAGTATATAGGCAAGGCTTGCGAAATTGCAAGGAAATATTTTAAAATGGTTGGGATAGAAGTTTATCCTATGAATTCAGATGAGTATGCATATTTACATAAATGTGGTGCAGATTATGTAACTGTTTTTCAGGAAACATATAATTCAGATAAATATGAAACCTTACATTTAGCAGGTCATAAACGTATTTTTCCATATAGAATAGAAGCTCAAGAGCGAGCTTTAATGGGTGGTATGAGGGGTGTTGCATTTGCGGCACTTTTAGGACTTGATGACTTTAGAAAAGACGCTTTTGCTACAGGTATGCATGCTTATTTATTACAAAAAAAATATCCTCATGCAGAAATATCAATTTCATGTCCAAGACTTCGACCAATAATAAATAATGATAAAATCAATCCTAAAGATGTGCATGAGCGTCAGCTTTTACAGATTATGTGTGCATATAGAATGTTTTTACCATTTGCAAATATAACTATATCTACCCGTGAACGTGCAGGATTTAGAGATAATGTTATAGATATCTGTGCTACAAAAATTTCTGCTGGTGTATCAACTGGTATTGGTGGTCATACTGATGAAGCTGAACAGGGTGATGACCAGTTTGAAATCGCAGATACAAGAACTGTTGATGAAGTTTTAAAGGCAATCTGTGAACGTGGTTTACAGCCGGTTATGAATGATTATGTCTATGTATAAAAGAGTTTGTATAACAAATAGAAAGCTTTGTAAAGATAATTTTATAGAGCGTTTAAAAATGCTTGCATTAGATGATACTATAGAATATTTTATTCTTCGTGAAAAAGATTTAAGTTTAAATGATTATATAGCTCTTGCAAATGAAGTAAAACCTATTTTAAAAGATAAACTAATACTTCATTCTCATTTTAAGGCTTGTGAAGCATTAAATATAAATCGTTTGCATTTACCGCTTTATAAACTAATAGAAAACCCAGAGATTAAGCAAAATATTTCACTTTTAGGAGTATCTATTCATTCACTAGATGAAGCTATTAAAGTTCAAAATTTAAAAGCTGATTATATAATAGCAGGTCATATTTTTAATACTGCTTGTAAGCCAGATTTACCAGCAAGAGGACTTGAATTTTTACAAACAATCTGTGAAAATACTAATATACCTGTTTATGCTATTGGCGGAATAAATCCAGAAAATGAGCATTTAGTTTTAAATTCTGGTGCAAATGGTGTATGTATGATGCAATATTTTATGACTAAGTAAACAAAAACGCTAGTTTTATTACTAGCGTTTTTTATTATATATAAAATTATTTTTTTGAGAACAAAATAAATCCCTATTTCGTGTTAATTATAGAAGGGAGGAATAAAAATTGAATGCATTCAAAAACGAAATATTTTTAAATGATGCTATGAATAAGCATGGTGATGAAGTTTATAGACTTGCACTATGTAGACTTCAAAACAAAACTGATGCTGAAGATGTATACCAAGAGGTGTTTTTAAAACTATTTTCCACTAAAACAGATTTTGAAAATGATGAACATTTAAAAGCATGGCTTTTACGTGTAACAATAAATAAATGTTGTGATTTAAGAAGATGTGCATGGTTTAAAAACAAAACTGTATTAGAAAATGAAATAGTCGCAGAAATGCCAGATGAATATATTGATTTATGGCAAAGTATATCGGTATTATCTAAAGATTTACGCACAGTAATTTGGCTGCACTATGTAGAAGGCTATAAAACTGAAGAAATTTCACAAATATTAAAATGTAATTCTTCAACTGTCCGTACTAAACTTTACAGAGCAAGAAAAAAACTTAGAAAAGATTTGGAGGTAGTGCAAAATGAAACGTGTTACTAAGCTAAGTGATTTAAAAAACATAAAAGCTCCTGAATACTTAAAAATTCAAACGCTTGAAAAAGCAAGACAAACTAAAACCATACATTATAAGAAAAGAATACTTGCAGCCGCTTGTGCATTTATAATTGTATTTACAGGCGTTTATAGCTATCAAAAAAATAATGGTATAAGTAATGAAATTACTAATTCTTTTGGTTTAGTAGCTTATGCTGCCAATACTGGAGAAATTATAAAACCTCAAGATAATATTTTAGTTTTTGAAGAAGGTGGAGGTATTGATAGCACCATAGGCTTTTTCACAGGCTGTTTATTTAAAATTACAGGTGAAAATATCGAAAAAGTTAAAATATCTTTAGATGCTGATGGTGGTATATATCGCTCAAAAACGTTCACTGAACAAGATATATCACTTGAAGAAATTCAAGAAATTGATAAAGCTCAATATGAAGCAATGTGGAATAGTGAAGATATTGGTATAGCTGGTGCACAAGTATGCAAAAACGAAAAGACCAAAGGTTCAGATTTAATACTACCTGTGTATGATGAAATAAGTGAAAAATGGTATGTAGAAACTTTATGGAAGCTGGATAATCAAATAGAAGAAACCTATGATGATAAGTCAACATATGGCTTTTGGTTAAATGAACCTCCTATTGCATTTGAAGAAACCGATTTACAGAAAGCATGGCATGAAAGAATTGACTTGCTAGAAGGTGTAAAAATGTATGTTACTGTAACATTTACTGATGGACAAGTACAAACACAAACCTATACATTACATTCGGGAAAACTTGCTGTAGAATACAATGAAGAATATCAAATAGATTTGGATTTATTTGACTCATCAAGACATTTAACAGGAAAACTTGCTGTAGGTGATGAACCATATATCTATGGCGTTTATGCAGAGCTTGAAAGCTAATTAAAAAACTCTAGTATTAAGCTTAAACTTAGTACTAGAGTTTTCTTTAATTACACTAAGATATATTTATTTTTTAGAGAATATAAGGTGTAAATACTAATTTATAATATAATACCTATAAAACAAGCATGTGCTAGTAATTCATCTGACGATTTTTTATAAATATATGTATCAATGATTATATTAAATTTGTCTGGCAACTCACAAGATGATAAAGTTTTTATTATCTGTTCTTTAGATTTGATATCATGTAAAAATGCTATAGGTAACTTTGCAAAAATATCAATATTATCATTTACTTTATATTTACAAGATATATTCATAGATAAACGTATAAAATCATTAGGATTTAAGTAATTCCAGATTTCATCTATAATATTTGCTAAACCTTGTGCTTTAATAGTGAATGGTATGCTGTAATTTGCTGAAATATATAAAGGATTTAAACTGATATTTTCAGTATGGAAAATAAACCTTTCATCAGTGATAACATTTGGATTGCTAAAAAGTTCTGAGTTTCTAACTATATATGCTGTAGGTTTTATAAATCCACACTCATATACAGGTAAACTAGAAATATCAATACTAAAGTCAACAAAATTATCATATGTGTTTTTAATGTTTAATATCTCAATACTTGCACCTAGTGATAATAATTGTTTATTTAAATCTTGCAGGTTTAGTATAGTTATATTAGTTTTATAATCATCAAATGAAAATCCAAGTTTAATATTTATTGATTTACTTTTTGTTAGATTTCTTGAAATATTAGTATTTTTTGAAGCCTCTATATATTTTTCAGCATAAGATGTTATTTTTTCTAATGAGCCTAAAACATCAGATATTATACTATCTCTTTCTAATTGATAATTAGCTAAAACATCTATGCATGTATAATTAGCAGTTAATTTAGATAAAACGGTATCATATTCAAGGTTTATATATAATATATCTTGAGAATAAACCTCAGCCAATAAATCTAAAGACCATTTATACTTTAAAAATTTTTGGTTTTCGGTTGAATTTGTTTGTTTTATAAGATTAGGAGGCTTAGGACATTCCTTTTTTGGAAATGGTATACCTATATTATTTACTAATGATATATTATCTTTAATAGGTGAATAAAATTTTAACCAATTAGATTTATCGTAACCCTCTAATCCAGTTTGTATGTTATATTCTAAATATGGAAAACTAACATCAAAACTATTAAGATTACATTCTTTTATAAATAAACAAAATGCCCTTTCACCATCGTTTTCTAATTTTGTAGATGAGAAACATTTAGTTTCTTTTACTTGTGGCTCAAGACGATAAATAGTATTATTTGTTTTTTTCCATATGGCTTTATAACATGCAATAGTGCCTGTTTCATAAGCTAAAGATAAATCTTTTTTAAATCTTTCTTTTGCAAGTGAAATAACCTCTTGATAGATAGAAATATCTTTTTGTATGGCACATATTCTATTAGATAATACCTCAGCTAAATTTGATTTTGCTTTAATTAGTCTATCTAATAGTTTTTTATTATCACTTTTTTGTAATATTTTGTTTATATTATCACCATCAAGAAAACTTTCAATATCCTCAAAAAATTGTTTATCCCATTTATTAGCATCAGCATTTACAAATTTATAACCATTAATTTCTTTTGTAACAAGTGAATTACATAACGGTGATAAAGCATAAAAATAAGGAGTGAATAAATCATTACTATCTATATTTATTTTATATGATGATATAGAAAAACTATCCTTATTAAAATTAGAGAAAATACTTTTTGATACTGCTATCGGTTTATCATACATATCATATGCAAGTTTATAATCAGAAAAGACAGTTTCAAAGTAGTTATCAAAGATATCATTTTTAGAAATATTGCTTAGTGCACAAAGTGCTGCATCATCATCGACTAAATTTTTATCTCTAAAAATGGTTATAGATAAATTTACAGGTATTATATCTTGTAAATCATTTTTTTGATTTAATAAAATATCAATTTCCAGTTGAGGCTGTGTTAAACTTGAATTTACAAGATAACTATATACATTATTTAGATAATCTATTATTTTTGTCAAAGTATTACTAGGTAACTGACAATCACAAAGAGAAAAAGAACATAACAAATATATATCACTACATTTTAATTGTTCTATTAAATAAAGTATTTTATCTAAGTTTTTATTATCCGGATTTGTAACTACTTCGCTTATAATTTTTATATATTGTTTATTATCTGGGTTAATATAAGAATAATATGACCATTTTATCTGTGGAATTTGATGTAAAGCAATTAATTCATCATTATATTTATAGTTTACATATATAATAGGCATAGATTGTGAATTTATATTGCCTAATACATCTCTTACAGATAAATTTAATTTAATACTTTTGTTTAATGCACTATAAACACTACCACATAACATTTTATATGCTGGGAAAATAAGTCTATATTTCATATAAACATCATCTTCATTCATAGGTAGAATAGGTCTTGATTCGAAAGATTTTCCATCTAAGCTAAAACTATATCCTAAGAGCTGAAATAAACTTTGATATTGGTTTTTATTATCAAATTTACGTTCAATATCATATCCAACATACCCCACAGGTAAAGAGGCATATTTAACTTTTTCACTATCACCATATATGGTTATACCTTTTGGCTCACATTCGCAATAAAAAGAATTTGTACACTTTATACAGTTATCATCAAGTGAAATAACTATTGTAATTTCGCCTATATTTTCACTATCAAACACAAAATCAGAAATATTATCATTTTCAATATATAACCAATATCCACCGCCTATAACTGTGCATTGCCATAATAATTTTATAAACTGATTTGCATTGCTTATATCAGCAATATGTTCAAATGTAGTAATTACATTTGATATATAGTGAGTTTCTTTTGAAAGATTTGTTCTAATAATATTGCAGTTTTGTTTGTTAATAGGTATAAGCCCTTTGCTTGCAGAACCAGAATCATTATTTAAGAAATATAAATCACAAGAGATATTATTATTAGATAATATTATTAAATTATCAGTGTCTTTAGCTTTAACACCCTTTAGCTTATAAATTCCTTTGCTATGCCTGTACAATTTAATAGATAATATACTTGTCCATTTAAAGTTATAATTATTATCAAATGTGAGGGGTTTATTATATTTAATTAAATAATCACTCGCAGCGTCTGGAAGCATAGCTATATATTGCATATCAGTTCCGTTGTTAGTTCTAAGACTTTCAGAAACAGTAAAACATATATCTTTTTCTGAAAAAGTTTCTATTTGATTTATAATAAAATTTTCAGATAAATTACGCTGAGGAAGCCATAATTTTATTAAATCAGAAGATAAAACAAGCTCATCTGTTAAAATATTTATCCAATTTTCTTTATTTTTGCAAGATAACTTTAAATTATAATCAATTATAGATATATTTATTTGCTGATTTAATATTTTATATAACGGCTGTATGCTAGTATTATTTACATCTGGTATTCTTAAACCTTGTAAAAAAGCACGAGAAACAACTGCACCGATTTGATAAATGTATTTATCATCAAGTATTTTTGACAAAACATTATCAAAATTTAAACTTGTAATAGTAGAAGTTTTAAATTCTTTTGTTTCAGTTGGGATTTCAATACTTGGAAGCAAGATTTCACTTGACCATAAATTATAATTTTGTGGATTATTATTAAAATCAGGATAATAATTTGTAAAAATATCACAAAGTGTTTTGCCATTGGTTTTTAGATTATATTTACCAAAGAGCTTATATTTACTTGAGTTAGTTTGGTTTTTTTCTTTAAATAATTTTAGAAAATCAGTCCAATTTTTATTTTGACTCTGCAAAATAGCATACATTTTTGCAACATCTTGTATATCTTCGCCTGCAAATAAATCTCTCTGTGTGTCATCTAGCAATGTAATCTTGTATTGTCCGAAATAATCACATTTTAAAGACATATCTAAATTAGTATTCTTTTTAAGTAATGCCTCAGCATAACTTGTATATAAAATATCATCGGTATTATATAGACGAATGTAAAATAGTGCAGCCGCTTGTTCTACCGTAAGTAAATTATGACAGTCAAATTCATAATTTTCTAAATCTAATAATATATCATCTACAACTAAACCATATATATTAAATGCATAATTCCATATGTTATTTTCAATTTGGCTTAATTTTTGTAAAGTATCGCCTTTATTTACTATAATATTAGATTTATTTGCTTTATATTGTGGTTTGTTTTGCTCAAATAGATTTATTATGCTGTTTGATAGTTCATCTAAAATGATTTTAACCCAATCTGTTAATATAAAAGCACATATAGGCAGCATTTCATTTGATATTTTATTTGTTGTAATCCATGCATCAGGGTCAAGATTATTAAAATATTTATCTATATTCTTTATGTATTCATCACTTACAATATTATCAGAGTAATCTATATGAGTTTCGTTCACATCAAGAGAAAGCTGTGGAAGCATAGGAAAAACAAATCCATCTTGCAAAGTATGATTATCAATATTGCAAAATCCTATATTTACAGTTATATTGTTAGCAAATAAATTTAAAACAAAATTATAATCACAATCTATATTTTTAAAAGATAATATATCTGTATAAGATATTGTTTCTTTTTTATTGAATAATAGCTTTAAAAATAGATTTAATAGATTTTTAAAATCATCATATTTTAAGAAAGTTGGAAAAGCCATACAATAATTATCATTATCATATGAAACAAGCGGAGTTATAACAGGTGAAATTGTTATATGTTCATCTAAGTTTTGAATTTCAAATTTATAAGGTTTTATATTTTTCAAAGGTAAATCTGAACCAGAATTTAACTTCCATGGAGTAAACTCATTTGAACCTATATAAAATTTTGCATTTTGTTTAAACTCAAAAGAAAAAGAGATTTTAAAAAACAATATTTTAATATGTGCACTAAGTTTAAGGTGTAAATAAACCTCTATCATAGCTTCACGATAGCTTTCTATATCAAGCTGACAATAAGCAGATATAAAAGCACTAGCTTTTATAGTTACAATTTTACAGTCAATACAGAAAAACAGATTTCCTACAACTCCAACCAGTGCACTGACTTTATAATATAATGCTTTATCTTTTTTTTGGTCATCTGGATTAAAAACAGCAAAAACACCTTCTAAAATACCAACAGCAACCAGTGATACACTGCCTTTTGCAATACCTAAATCAAAAGAACGTTCAAAACCTATTGATAAACCTACACCAATTTTCACAACAGGTGAAAAACAACCGTTTGTAATCTGTGGAACAGAATTTACAGCATCACCTTTAAATGTACCAAAATATATACCACCCTTACCTGAGTATATACCAACTGTAAGTCCCCAAGATTTAGAGAAATCTTTATTATGAGGAAAACCTAAATCAATAAAAAAACTGCCATTTGTATATATTTCTGCTATAATATTACCAATATTAAGCACAATAGCACCTAAATTTAATGTGGATATGCTTTTAGGTACGATAAATTCACAGCGAAAAACACCAGTTTCATCACTTATTTTTTTATATAAAAGCTCTGCTTGCAAACCGCTTAAATTTTTTATAGGTGAGCTGTCAGACTCTTTGGACAAATCAAGTTTAACAAGAATTCCATAAACATCTGGGTCATATAATAATGTTTTTATTTTAAATAAACTGCTTAACTCAAAATCAAATGCTATTAACCATTCGCTATTATCTCTATAACTAATTACGCTGTCATTAAACTTTTCAGATAAATCATTAAATAATTCGGTTAAATTATCGCCTACTAACTGCAAATTAAGGTGACTACCAAAGGCTAAGTATGACAATTTAACTGTTTGTTCGGCTGGAAGTAAATTTTCATCTGGTGAACCGTCGATAGCGTCCCATTTGAATGGGTCATCTAATGTAAAATCTAAACCTAGAATTTTACCTGTGAGTATATATTCTATTTTTTGTCCATCATATTGAAAACCTATTTGATTTATCTTCATTATTCCTGCTATTGTAAAATTAGCGTTGTATATAAGGGATATATAATTAGTTTCTAAATCTATTATTAAAACAAATTTAGATAGATTTATTTTATTTATAATATTCCAAGGGGTAGATAAAGAAACTTTTAAATTTGGATTTAATAAATGAATTACACCAGTTATAATATCACCAAAAGAAAAACCGCCTAAAGTGATAATCAATTTATTATCACTATATACAGCTTGCAAATAACTATTTAAAAATTCTAATCTAAAAGTATATTTTTTATTTTCTAAGTAAATATCATCAACTTGAGCTAAAACCCTAAGTTTGAGTTTATTAATATCAACATATGCAGATAATGATGCCTGCTTTATATCATTTACTTGTCTTAATCTAACTCTGCCTCCCAAAGTTGTGCGTACACCTAAGATATCAAACCAAACATTACAGCTTGCATATAATAAAAGCTCTTGATTTTTGGTTGAATATGTAGCTAAAAAGCCATCTAAAACTATATCTATAGCATGTTTATCAGATACAGTTATACCTAAAACACTTGAAATAAATGCACCTAATTTAACACTTCCACTACTAAGACCACCAGTGAAAATCCAATCATTATCAGAATAATTTGACTCTAAGAAAAATGAAAAATAATCATTTTTACCATATTTAAATGATAAATAACCTGATATAGTAAACAAATTTTGACCGTTTGCATGAGATATATTTGTATAAATATTATCAATTTTAAAGCTAAGGTTATCATTTATTTTTAGACTTAATATATCTGAAACTTGCAAAGAGAAAGAATAATTTTTTTCATTTGAATTTATAAGCACATCACCAGATAAAATTTTATTGTTTCCCGACCAGAAATCAGGTAAATTTGTATTACAATCGGTTGCTAACTGTTTGAGTGTTACCTCTTTATATAGCTCAAAATGTCCTTTAAAATCCATAAACGGATAATAAGCATTTATAGTACCATTTAATAAAAAACTGCCTAGTTTAAAATTAAATTCAGTTTGTAAATATAAAGATGTAACAGGTTCACTAACCGACCAGCAACTAGACTCCCAAAGTGCATAAAAGTTATTTAATGTGATATTAGGTATAAAAAGCTGTAAAGGCTTATCCAGTTTAAAAGCTGCTCTAATATGTTTAATTTTGCTGAATTCATCATTTTTTGTGTAGATTATATCAAGGTTATTAAGTGAAAACGTTGATAAAAGCATTTCATCTGGCACTGGGATATAATTATGTAAATTAAAGACATTTTTTAAAAAAGAAGTTATATCATTTACAGATATAGGAGTTATACTTGAAAACTGATATCTATTATCATCAATTAAATACATATCAAAAGATAATGTTTTATCAAGAGCCAATATATAAATATCATATTCTGTATAATAAACAGAATACATTTCAAAATTTCTATAAACTGTGTTTATAACAAGTTTTCCTGTACCTGCTGAACCTATTGTTAATTTAACACTATTTGAAGTGAAAAATTCTATTTTTAAATCGGGATAATCATTAAAACTGCTTATATATCTACCTTTAATGCACATTATATTATTATCAAACAAATAGCAGTTGTCCCAAAACCCTGAAACTGGTTTATATGCAAAAGCATCTATATTTAAAGCTTGAGTACCATAATCAGACTGAAAAACAGGATTTATTATAGCAATATCACAGAATAAACTTTCTTTAAGCTCAAAACTATTATCTTTATATGGGGCAAGCTCACCGAATAAATCTGTAAGCAAAAAATCCCCTGTAAGTTCTAGTTTTATTTTAGAATAAACATTTTCTTGGTCTTTCTGTGCTGTAAAAATAGATATTTTTGTATTTTTCCAGTTGTTAATAATTGAGCTTACTATGCCATCAATTTGAATAAAATCATCATTTTTTGTGATATTGCAATGATTTATAGTTATTTCATCGGTGTTTAGTGCAAATAATATATCACTATATACACTGTTTAAAAATTTCATATCAATTTTTAATGTATTATTATCTAAAATATTATTTAATTCTGTATAAAGAGTAGATATAGTCACAAAATCACCTCATTAAATAAATAAATCATCAGGCGGTAATATAAAATTGTTTTCTTTTGGTTTTGAAACCTTATTTTGTCCTATTTGTAGAATATCAGGAAATAATAAAAAGTTGTCTCTAAAATCCTTATACATTGATTCTGTTGAAAATACTGCTTTTTGTGATTGAAATATACCTTCTTTAATATTTTCTAATTTACTTGAATATTTTATATTATGCTTTTGAACATTTTGGGCAAAATTAGAAACATATTCTAAAAATTTTAAATCTGGGTGACCAAATTTACTTAACAATGCACTTATAAAGACTGTTTTAGGTTTAATTTTATCTAAAAGTTTTAAAAATGGTTGATTATCATCAGGCAAAAGTTTATTCTCTTTATCTAGTACTATATTTGTATCAAAAGAGCCATGATGAGGGGCAATAAGTAATTCAACTGGTGCAGATATATTTATTTTTTTATATAAATCATTGAAAACATGATATGTTGCATCTCCAGGGAAAATTATTGATTTACCTTTATCATATTGATAAACTGATATAGTTGAAGTTGCATTTCTTATAATTGAACGGTTTAAACCAATGATATCAAAATCTAATGAGCAACAAGAGTGCATATATTTATAATTAAAATAAACAACATAACTAACATAAAAAAATTCTACATTTCCAAAAAAATTCATTGCATTACAAAAATTATTATAAGATGCACTTCTTTCATATCCACCAATTATAATTTTAGGTATACATTCATTTATTTTATATTTAAACTTTGGTTTTTGGAAATCTTTATATTTTTTAAGTTCATCAATATCTATATATATGTTATCTAATATTAACCTTTTTGTATATTCGTCTATGCTTAAATTATTTATATTATCTTCTATTTCATCATATTTTATTTTCTTATTATATTCACAGTTATTAACATTAATATTTAAGCCAATTTTATAAATTTCATTATCAATTATAAATATATCATAATTAATTTTATTGTTATCAGTATTTATATTAACTTCTAATTCAAGTTCATTTTCATTTATACAATAGTGTTTATCTAAAATATATGTATCTTTTTCTATATATTTATAAATATCAAATATATTGTAATAGTCTTCTTTTAATAATTCATATGTAGATGAAACTTTTCTTAAATATCTATGATTTGTTTCATTAAAAATCCAGTTATTATCTATATTAATTTTATAACATTTTTCTAATAGGTTTAACATTTTATTCCAATGGTCTTCATCTTGATGAGAAATAACAATTAAATCCAGACCACCAAATTCATTAATTATTTGCACAGCTGAATTTAAATTTTCTTCTATTAATGGATATGAAGTATTAAGTGTTCCACAATCGAATACAGCACAAAATTTTTTATGGGCAGTCTCTTCAGTTAAAAGATTAAATAATCCCTGACCTATATTAAATGTATAAACTTTAACATCTGACATAAAAAATCAATCCTTTTTTGCATACCAGCATATATTTCCGTTATCACCTAAAATATATAAATCAATACCCTTTTGAGGGAAATTAAATCCCATCATTTTCATAGAAAAGCCTTTTAGTGCTAACATCAGCTTTTCAGCATTATTTTTTTCAAGTGAAATAGAATTAAAATCAATAGTTATCATATTTTGCAAGGTAAATAGTTTTAAACCTTGTGTTTTTACACCTATATAATATTTTTTACCACTAAATCCAACGAGCATTTGTAGATATAAAGGTTCATTTTTTCCAAGTTTGCCCGAAGAATTTAAATAAATATCAAAAATTAAAGCTGAATATAAATCTGATAATTTACCTTGTGTTAATGGAGTGTTTATTGCTGTAAAACCAAGATTATCAGGTGTTTTTTTATATAAAACACTTATTTGTGATAATTTTGCACCAAATAAATTAACAAATGAATTTTCCCTGACAACATAGTTTAAAATACGCAAATTATTATAATCAATATATGAACTTTGCTCATTTTGTACAAGCATTATATTATTAAATTCCAGTTTATCATATGAAAAGATATCAATTTCATCACATTTTATATAGGATAAATTGCACGAAATATTATAAACTGTTTGATTATTGCCACCAGAAACTATAACATTATTTATTTCTATATAATCTATTGGGCAATCGTTAGCAATATATTTTACAGGTGTTTCCAAGGTAAATTTATATGTTTTAATGTTATCTGTTGTTTCTAATCTGCCAATAAGTGAAAGACAGTTTTCATTTGTATGTATTTGCTCTCCAAAAAGCGTATATAAATATAATTCTGATTTACTTTCAAAACTTATAACTTTTGACTCCCTAATAACCGTTTTTAAACTTCTTGTAAATAAGTCAAAAGCCGAATTTTTATTACATTCAATATTATCTTCATCATAAGATATAAGGGCATTTATATTAGATTTAGATACATTTATACTTTGATTATCTGTATTTATTTTAGAGGCTGAAATAATTGTATAAATAGTTTTAATTACACTAGAGATTTTAATTTCGGGCATAGTGGTTTTACATGTAGCTGTGCCCCCTAAAAGCAAAATACCTTTAAACTCTTTTTTGTCTATTATACTAACAAAATCTTCAAAATCTTTATTAACATTATTGTTGTTATCATATGCTAAAGAAAGTATATATTTAAACTGTGCAAAGTCTGATAAAGCTGAACGGATAGAAATATCATCATTATATTTAATCATAAATAAATAATTATTATCCCATGTATCTTCAGAAAAATTTATATTCCAATCCTCTATATCAAAATCAAATGATAGTTTATTTGAGCTTAAAGAACAAAAATCATCTTTATTATTGACTACAAAAACACATTTAGACTGCTTTAATGCATTTGATAATTTAGAAGATGGATTTTCCAGTTTAATATTTGGCAAACCAGTATTATTGGTTTGAGCCACACCAACCCAAGAAAATAAACCATTTTCAATGCCAGCACATAAACCACACGATGTAATGACAGTTTTTATTTCATTATCAACACAATTTGAATTTTGATTTAACAGATTATATCTTGTTTTAAATAATATATCTTCTATATTTTGCATTTGTAAGCAGTTTTTAATTAAACCGCCCCATAAAAACATAGGAAACGGCTGACAAAAGTCTGAAAAAGTGTTTATTTTTAGATTATATGGTTTAAATAAATCGTTTTTAAGCTCAAAAAAGGGCATTACAACCGAAGAACAATAATAATCACCTTTTATTGCTATCCATGCGGTTTTAATAGTGCTTTCAAGTATTTTATTTGGAATAACAGCGTTTTGAGAACAAATAAATTTAATTTCAGATATATTTGAAAAAAATTCTGTGCCTGAAAGCCCTAACATAATATCATTTTGAGTTTTAAATACTCCATCTAAAGTAAGATACCATGTTTGTGCAGTAGGAAAATATTGACCATTATTTGAATATATTGCATCAGCAAATTTTTGAAATACTGCTTTTACATTTTGTGATGATAAAACAGCTTGTTTTCCAACTGGAGATAAAAAACAGCTTGTAAAGTTTGTGTCAGCAAATGAAAAGAAAGAAAGCTGTGTATTTTCTAAATCTACTAGACATATAGAGGCATCTATATTTATTGTTGACTGAGGTTTTATTATATTGCATTTGAAATTTTCGATATAATTCTTTTTCCATAAATCAGTATCATCTAAAATTTTTATATACTGAATTGATATGTCTAATAAATCAAATTTTTCGGGTTCAATCTGAAATGAAAATGTTATTAAACCATAACTTCTTGATATATCAAAACAAACTTCAATTTGTGATATTGTATTGTTTTTTATACCAAATAAGCCAGAAAACTTTAAATTATCTTCTGATAGCTTTTTCGATAGATTTATCCAGTAATCACCTATTGATATAGTATTTATTGCGGTTGTAATTTTCCAAAACTCATATTGAGGATTTTCAATCCATATAAATTTTGCATATTGTTTTAATAAAAATATTTCAAGTTTTTTTGAAAAAGTTTCGTCTGGTATAAAACCCTCTGGATAAAATATAAAACATTTATCATTATTATATAATGTTGCAATACACCAACCATTTTCAGATAAATCAACTATAATTTTCCCTTCATATATTCTTCTCATTTGCTCACCACACTTACTTAATATAAATCATATCACCACTAACTAAAACGATATTTTCAGTATTTAAACAATTATTTAAATAAACCTCTGTTTTTTTGCCATCGGCATTACGCCTATATAATTTTACATCAGTTACATTATCTATATTGTACATCTGTAAAATATCAGCAAGTTTTGTATCAACTGGTACAAATAATCTATTATTTTCAAAAAAGACAACTATTTTTAAAGACAATGTACTTCTACCACGAAAGATAATAACAGGTGAATTTATATTATCTATATCTTTAGGATTGGATTTAATAGTATCCATTATATTTTTCATTTTTTCATAGCTATCTGTTGCAAGTATAACAAAATTATCCGATGGATTAGGGCTTTCTAAAGCGGTTGAAGTTCTAAATGTTGATGGAAATAAAACTTTATAATATGGTTTTTTAATATCAACATGTGATAAATCCATAATAGATGAAACATATACAACCAAAGAAGAATTACTATAAGCTAATTGATTTGACATATATTGTGCTATATTGCTTGCAAAACAATCAAATTCAAGATAATTATTGTTTTTTCGCATAGTAACAGGGTATGTATTAATTGAAGAATTAACAAAACCAGATGTTATACCGTTTAAAGAATTATCTTGATATATATATGATGATGTTGTAACTTCTAAAGCCATACTAGGTACTATATCAGCACATCTGTTTTGTGGTTCATATCCATATAAAAGTTTAGAAGTATGGTTATTTTGAATATTTGCCAAACGTAAAACACTATTTTTTAACATATACATGGTATAAGCTGTGACATCATTATCTAAAGCTAACATAAAACTTTGTATATGTTCAGGTGTACATAAATTTTTATTAGAAACCTCTAATAAACCAGTAGATTTATTTAATTTTATAATATTATCAATAGAAATATCTTCTTTTAAGCATTTTAAATCTTGAATATCAATGTTTAAGCTATTAAAATCATTTTTGTTTTGTATATATTTAATATTTATGTTTCCGTTATCATCTTTATAAGGATAATAACTACATATAGGCAGTTCTAAATTATCTGAAAACGGTAAATATCTATCTATATTATTAAACTTATATACAGCTCTGACTTTAAGGCTTGTAATATTATTAATATCATATTCAAAAGGTTCATATCCTATATTTAATGTATTATTTAAAGTATCGTTTACAACAAAAGATGTTGATAATATATCAGGCATATCAACACCAAATATGTATTTTTCATTTTTTACATCTAATAGTTTTATGATTGGAGTTAAAAGCGGAAAATCAAAATTTATAATATTGGTTTCTGCATTTTCATACTGTGCAGTTAATCTTATTTTATAATTTTTAATGCTTGATTTATCAATATCATCAAGCGGAAATAACAAAGATTTTTTATTTTCTTGAGTTTTTAAATTATTATAATAAGATAAAACAGAATTATTATGCAGTATATACATATTAACTGTATTTAAATCATCATATAAGCTTTCAAAATCTATTGAAAGATAATCTTTATTATTTTGATTTGTAAAATCACAGTTTACAATTTCAATTGCTGATTGATTAAATCTCATAGCTTGGGTTTGCAAGCCATAAGATACACCACCACATGCCTTTAAATATACATTTATATATGCATTTTTAGATAATGTAAATGGTTTAACCTGAAAAATGCAATTAGCATAATTAAATGAATATGTATCAGTCGCACCAGTAGAATATACAACTTCACAAATACCATTAAGCCAAATTTGAGAGCTAACATTCCATTGAAATGTTAGCATCTCACCATCAAAAACACCAGTTAAATCATTAAAAACATCTATAATAAGTGATTGTTGTTCACTTTTTACACTATTATCTTGTACACTTATATCAACCGAGTATTTAGAGTTATGATCTATTTCAATATCTGTTATAGTAACTGTTTTGCTAAGTTGAATTTCACCTTTGAATTGATAATTTTTAATAAACTCATCATCTTTATAAATGTTAATTATATAATCTCCATTATAGGTGCTAATTGGTTTGTTATCCACTTCCCATTTTATATCAAATATTAAACTTTTATTATCAAGTGATTTCGTTTCCAGATAAACAATATCGAGTTTTTTTATATCCATATAAACGCCCCATACTAAAGAATATTAGGTGTATTTTGAGCCTTAAAGTTACCCACAACAAAACCTTGAGCAATCATTGTAAGTTCGTTATCATCTTCAAAAGCTAGATTATATGTCATTATTTTCTCATCTTTTATTATTATCTCATCAATATTAACATATTTATTATCATAAGTTAGTAATTTATCAGTTTTTGATAGCTTTTCAGCTCTTTTAAAGCCTTGTTCTGTCATAATTGGGTGGTCAAGGCTGCATAATAACTCCTTGTCATCAGCTTTTATTATAATATATTTATCAGAATAACCATGCCATATATTATGCAGCTTTTTAGCACCATTTGATGTTAAAACCATATCATCAAGCGTAATATCTTTTATTTTTTTGTTGGTTTTATCTTGTAAGAGTATTAAACTATTTTCATCAACACACCCCCACATGATGGAAATAGGTTTAATATTTTGTATATTCTTACCTTTTTTATCATCATATGATGTTATAGTATAATCTACAGGCTCAACACTTCCAGAAGGATTTTTAACCTTCATAGATATGTAAACTTCATAATTAAAAATATACTCTTTCCAGCCGCCAGATAAAATAAATGCTTTATCCCATGGTTTTTTATAATCAAATTTTAATTGATTATTATTAATATTAGGTTCAATGTTATTGTTAATAAATAGATGTCCATTATCATCTACTATATATTCATATATTTGAGCACTTTCTATTGTTAAATTATAGGATTTTAGTTTTAAATTTCCCTCAAGTGGAACACAAAACAAAGGATTTCCGCTGCTGTCCTTTCCAAAATCGCATAAATAATCTAAATCACTACATTGTTGTGGCTCTCTAAATAATGCAATATTTATAGTATCTGCTCCGCCTCTAATGTTA
Source organism: Butyricicoccus sp. (assembly GCA_017886875.1). GTDB lineage: Bacteria > Bacillota > Clostridia > Oscillospirales > Butyricicoccaceae > Butyricicoccus_B. The sequence goes on from JAGHIZ010000044.1 coordinate 34,962, forward strand.
TCATCAAAATCAGATGGTTCAATATTGTTTTTAATCAAATTATCGGAAGGTTTTAAGATAACATATTCACTTTGCTTTTTAGGGTGTGTATGTGTATATTCAAAATCAATATTTGAGTCAGTTATAATACATAGTTCATGAGTAGCATTAGCATATTTTAAAGTTGCAGTTGTATAAAAAATATATCTTTGTTCATCTGATAATATTAAAGGAGTGATAACATCATCTGTATAATGCATACTGCTGGAACAAAAACAAGTAGCTTTTTTAAAAGACAATAATACTTCTTTTGTTTCAAGATTTACAATCTGTGACTTAACATCAATATGTATAGCTTGTGGCACTTTAATATATGCATCAATATAATAATCTTTTTTAGTTTCATCATATCCACAATCATTAACATCAAAAGTATAATATAAACTACCTACTTGTTTCTTAGAATCATCTTGTATAAAATGTAGCTTATCTTTTTCATCTTTAGCATTAGTTTTGTAAAAAAATCTTTGCCCTTTCTTATAGTTTTCTAAAACATCTGATACTGTAAATTTTAATTCCTTGCACATAAAATGCTACTCCTTTCATAATTGTACAGCAATAAAAACTATAAATAATTTCACTATGATTTTATTTTTACAATAAAATTCACTTTCATATCAATTATCACCTAATAAATCATACATACACTTAAAGCCTAACACCTTTGGACTTAAATGTAAATAATAAATATTTTTGTATATTTTTGTATAAAAATATTATTGACATAATATTTTATTAAATTAAATGACCGTTAATTTTAATATTTACATTTTTATATTATTAAAATAATTGGGCTTGAGTTTTAATATTTTTAATGACTAGGTTAGATTTAATATTTAACTTGATTAAAAAAAATGTATAATATATACTCTTATATATAAATTTATATATGGAGGAATATTGTTATGAAACAATGTATGGATTCAGATAATTTACATCGTAGATTAAAGAAAATTATTGGTCAAGTACAGGCAATAGACCGTATGATTGATGAAGATATACCATGTGAAGATGTACTTTCACAGCTAAATGCAGCAAAATCAGCTTTGCATAAATGTGGACAAATAGTGCTTGAAGGTCATATAAAACACTGTGTTAAAGATGGTTTAGAGCATGGAAATGTGGATAAAACAATAGACGAGTTTACAAAAGCGGTTGAAAGATTTGCAAATATGGGATAAAAGGCAGTCAATTATGGCTGCTTTTTTTGTTGACAAAATAAGGCTATATAAATATAATATACCTATACCCCTATAGGTATAAAAGGAGGATTATATGAAAAGCTTTACGGAAAAACTCGAAAGTATCTTGGAGTTTGGAGGAACAAAAAAAGATATACTTTTCTTGATATTTGGTGGTATATCTTTGTTATTAAGCCTTGCCAATATCAATATTTTGCCGTTTGATATGGCATGGATTGCAATTATTCTTTGTGGTGTGCCAATTATATTAGAGGCTATAATCGGTCTTATAACAGAATTTGATATAAAAGCCGATGTACTGGTATCACTTGCACTAATTGCTTCTGTTTTAATAGGCGAGGATTTTGCAGCCGGTGAAGTAGCTTTTATTATGCAGCTCGGTGCATTACTTGAAGATTTAACCGTTGCAAAAGCTAGGTCTGGTATTGAAAAACTTGTAAAACTTACACCTCAAACAGCAAGGGTTATTTATAACAATGATAATATTGAGATTATTCCAGCTCAAACTGTAAAAGTTGGTCAAAGGCTTAGAGTGCTCGCAGGAGAAACAATTCCCGTCGATGGCATTATAATATCTGGTCAGACATCTATAAATGAAGCGGTTATGACTGGTGAGTCTTTGCCAGTGGATAAAACGGTTGGTGATGAGGTTTCAAGCGGCACTGTTAACCAATTTGGTACTTTTGAAATGGAAGCGACCAAAGTCGGAGAAGATAGCTCAATACAACGAATGATACGTTTAGTTGAATCTGCCGATGCGGGAAAAGCAAAAATAGTGGGTATGGCGGATAGATGGGCAACATGGATTGTTGTTATAGCCTTAACCGCTGCTGCACTTACAGGTTTTATCACAAAGGAAATTATAAGAGCTGTAACAATTTTGGTTGTATTTTGTCCATGTGCATTAGTGCTTGCCACTCCAACCGCTATAATGGCAGCAATCGGCAACGCAACAAAACATGGTTTTTTAGTTCGTGAAGGTGATGCATTAGAGCGTTTATCAACCGTTTCCAGTGTTGCATTTGATAAAACAGGCACTCTTACTTATGGTAAACCTGAGGTTATAGATGTGAAAACAACTGGGAATTATACCCAAGAACAAATATTTTCATTTGCAGCAGCCGCCGAAGCACTTTCAGAACACCCAATAGGAAAAGCGATTGTAAAAAGCTATAAGCAAAAAAACAATAATAATATAAAATCTGCAAGTGATTTTTCACTTATTATAGGTAAGGGAATAACAGCCACAGTGGAAAATAAAAAAATAATTGCCGGTAATCAAAAACTTTTATCAGAAAATAATATTAAAATGCCAAATAATATAAATAATCAAGCCGATTTTCATTTAAATAATGGCTGTACGGTTATTTATATAGCAATAGATAATAAACTTGCGGGTTTTATTGTGCTTTCGGATACAATTCGTGAACAAAGCATGGATATGCTTAATAAACTAAAGCAAACAAATGTTAATCCTGTGCTTTTAAGCGGAGATAATATAAACTCCGCTAAAAATATTGCCAATAAACTTAAAATAAATGAGTTTATATCAAATTGTTTGCCAGAAGATAAGCTAAAATATATAAAAGACTATCAAAAAACAGGCAAAAAAATATGTATGATTGGTGACGGTATAAATGACGCACCAGCACTAAAAATCGCAGATGTCGGCATTGCAATGGGTGGTATAGGCAGTGACATAGCGGTTGATGCAGCTGATATTGCTCTGGTAGATGACGAAATTAAAGAACTTCCACATCTACTCAAGCTATCAAAAAAAATGATGAATACTATAAAATTAAATTTAGTATTTTCTATGGGATTAAATTTCCTTGCTATTTATTTGGCGATTACAGGAAATATAAATCCTGTTATTGGTGCACTTGTACATAATGCGGGTTCGGTAGCCGTTATTATAAACTCAGCTTTATTGTTAAAAACTAAATAATTAAAAAGCATCTTTAACAGGTGCTTTTTTTGTTGACTAAATAATAGTATATTGCTATAATAAACAAAAAAGTTAACTATCGCTAACCAAGGGAGGTTTTATCTTGAACAATATACTATTAGCTTTATTTTTAACACTTTTAGCCGGTCTTAGTACTGCTATTGGTGGTTTAATCTCTATTTTAGCACCAAATACAAACAAAAAAATTTTATCGGCAGCTCTTGGATTTTCTGCCGGTGTTATGATTTATGTATCTATGGTAGAGATTTTCTTTAAAGCAGAATCGGCTTTAATATTAGAGCTTGGAATGAAAAACGGTAAAATAATAAATGTTATTTCATTTTTTGCAGGTATGATTATAATTGCTATAATAGACAGACTTATTCCAAGCGAACAAAACCCACACGAGATTAAAACCGAAGAAAATTACAAGTCAATTAAGTTAATCAGAATGGGTTTATTTACAGCTCTTGCAATCGCAATTCACAATTTTCCAGAGGGGCTTGCAACTTTTATTTCAGCTATGCAAAGCCCGTCGGTAGCCATACCGATAGTTATAGCTATTGCTATTCATAATATACCAGAAGGAATAGCAGTTGCAGTGCCAATTTATCATGCAACAGGTTCTAAATCTAAAGCGTTTAAACTGTCACTTTTATCTGGTCTTGCAGAACCTTTTGGAGCTATCATAGGTTTTGTTATACTTATGCCTATTATGAATGATATTGTATTTGGGATTATTTTTGCGGCAGTTGCGGGAATTATGGTATTTATATCAATAGATGAGCTTTTACCCGCAGCAAGAGAATACGGCAAACATCATTTGTCTATTTATGGCATGATATCGGGTATGATTGTAATGGCAATAAGTTTGCTTATGTTTGTTTAAATTTATTGACAATATCGTTAGCAGGTGCTAATATCATATTATAATTTATTTGATTAGCATATGCTAATGCAGTCTATTTAGATAGGAGAGATGTCTATGAAACAACATCGTTTTTGGGCATGGGGTGCTGTTATCTGTATGATTATGGTTATGATTACAGGTTATAAGCGTAAATAAATTTTATTTTTTAAAGGAGAATAAAAAAGATGTATTCAAAATTAGCTTGTTTCGTTGGCGGTGCATTATTTGGTACTGTAGGTGTAAAATTGCTTTCTAGCAGAGATGCTAAAAAGGCATATGTTCATGCAACTGCTGCATATCTGCGTATGAAGGACACAGCTATGCAAACTGTTACTACTGTACAAGAAAATACGGCTGATATTTTAGCAGAAGCTAAGCAGTTAAATGAAGAGCGTTATGCAAGTAAAGCTGAAGATGTAGTGGAGATTGAAAGCGAAGAATAAGAGAGCCGTTTAATCGGCTTTCTTTTTTTAGGGGAGGACTTAAATGAATGTAAGTATATTGCATGAAATCAAAGGCAGAATGCGTTTTAAAGTCAAGCAGGATAGAATGACTATAAAACAAGCTGACCTTATTGAAGCATGGTTTGAAAAACAAAAAAATATTGAAAAAGTCGTTGTACATGAAAGAACTTGTTGTGTAGTAGTTTATTACTCTGGAAAACGTGAGGATTTAATCTCACAGATTAAAAATTTCACATTTGAGTTAGCAAATAAAACAATTACAC
>JAGHIZ010000045.1 GCA_017886875.1 Butyricicoccus sp.
GCGTCCAAGTCCTTTGGCTGTGCTTTTTCGAGTGCTTCTACATTTATTTTATAAATATTATTTTTATTAGCAGCTCTTTGTGCCTGTCTTAGTTTTAAACGCACATTACCAGATAAATATTCATCTGCTGTTACATAATGAGGTGTATCTGAAGACGGTTCACGAAAAATTACACCTTTTAATTCTTCTGCAAGCTCATCTTCTGTTTTACCTGTGAGATTAGCCATATATTCCATATCTACACAGGCTTTTTCTGAAATAGATACCGCAAGAGCTTCACTGGCTGTATCTACTGATGTAACTGCCTTATGTGGTTTTATCGTGCGTTTGGTAAACATATCTGCTTTACGTTCCAGTTTCATATCTTCATCAATAACTTCCAACGCACAAAGCAGATAATAACTTGAGTCATCAGCAAATGCTAAACGGTTTGCTCGGTCATTTATTAAACCATATTTTCCAGTGAAATCATCATATAATTTATTTAATTCTTTTTGTTTATCCTTAATTTCGCTATCTGATGAAGTATAGTCCATTTGTAAACTTATCAAATCTTGAACTGTATCACGAAGTTTTACTAAGCCTTTAACACGAGCATCAGCGGTTGCATTTAATTCTTGTCGTAACATTATGCTATTTTCACGAAAATACACTTCATCATTAACAATAGTATAAGAATAATTTTTAACATTCGGGTCAGCAGGAATGGATTTATCTATTGTTTCACTAATTTCTATAAACTCTACTTCTTTATAACTGCCTTTAATATACTTTATAGCATTGTTTAGTTGGTCGGATAGCTTTGCACCATCAATAGGCGAAACCGTATAATCCATACCATGTGCTGTACTTTGCTTATCATTTGTACCTAATATCATTTCAGGGTTATGGGCAAAGTAACTGTTTATAGTAAAACCGTCCTCAGTTTGTGCTGTTTGTGTCCAATCAGGGACAATATCAATAGGACGGTCACGTTTTTGAAGAAAAATAATATCAGATACTACTTCTGTACCAGCATTTGCTTTAAATGCATTGTTTGGCAGACGAATAGCACCTAAAAGTTCAGCCCGTTGTGCTATATATCGACGAACGGTAGAGTCTTTTGCGTCCATTGTATAACGACTTGTAACAAACGCAATTATGCCACCAGAACGTATTTGGTCAAGAGCTTTTGCAAAAAAGTAGTTATGTATATTAAATCCCAATTTATTATAGGCTTTATCATTAACTTGATACTGACCAAAAGGCACATTACCAATAGCTAAATCATAAAAATCTCTGCGGTCAGTTGTTTCAAAACCAGCAACTGTAATATCTGCTTTTGGATAAAGTTGTTTTGCTATACGTCCGGTTATGCTGTCCAGTTCAACGCCATATAGTTTGCTATCACTCATTTGCTCAGGGAGCATACCAAAGAAATTGCCAACTCCACAAGATGGTTCTAATATATTTCCGCTTTTAAATCCCATATTATCCAAAGCATTATAAATTGCTTTAATAATTGTTGGACTGGTATAATGAGCATTTAATGTTGAAGCTCTCGCCGCATTGTATTCATCAGTAGATAAAACGGCTTTAAGTTCATTATATTCGTTTGACCATGAGCCTTTTGTATCGTCAAAAGCATCAGCAAGACCGCCCCAACCTACATATTTAGATAGAATTTCTTGTTCTTCCTTTGTTGCAAAGCGATTTTCACTTTCAATAGTCTGCAAAGTGCTAATAGCATCTATATTAGCTCTAAACTTTGCTTTTGCACCGCCTTCACCAAGGTGAAAATCTGTAATATGAAAGTTTTCTGCAGTATTATCTGTCAGTATTGGCTCTAAAACTTTTATAGGTTCAGGCTGGTTTTCAAAGGTTGAAGTTATTTCATCTGCAATTAAAACATTATCATCAGATACTTCATTTAAAAGTTCGTTTTGAACTGTTTGTTCTTGCTTTTCGGATTTTTCTTCTTCATTTTTATATATTTCCTTACTTATTAGCTCGTCAATTCGTTTGGATACCTTTTCCCAAGTTAAAGTTATATCTTCACAATTCTTTTTTTGATATTTTATACCCTTATAATCATGGTTTTCTCCACTGCCAGAAGCACCAGAAAGAGCTGGAGAACGACCACCTGTACCATATTCATTTTTTAAAAACTCTATCTTTTCTTTGCTGTCGTGATTTTGTGTGAAAAATTCATATATTCGCTTTTTACCACCTGAAAAACCACTTCCACCAGATAATGAAACATCTATTTCATCATCAGTTATAAACTGCTTTACATCTTCAATTTCTGTCATATCAGTTGTAAATTGCTTTCGTGGTAAATCTAAATCCTTAATAGCAGAAAGAATATCGTCGGTTTTATGATAATGAAATCTTAAAATATCTGGATTTTGCTTATAAGCAGATAAAAACTGCTCATATTCTGCTATTAAAACACTTCTAAAACTGCTGTCTTTTAATTTTTCAGCAAGATTTTCGGTCGCACTTGGAAAATTAGATAGATTTATATTTGAAATAGAAGATAACACTTCAGTTTTGCTAACATCATCACTTAAATCATGATATAAATACCATAATTTTTGTGCCAGCTCAGTTCTTTCAAAACTTTCACTTTCGGCAAGTTCAACATTAGTTGCATAATTACCACTTTCAAGCAGTTCTGCAATGCGTTCACTGGCAGTTTGCCATGAGATAACCTGTGCAGATTTATCATATCTAGCTGAATTAGTACGGGATAAGTGAATACCATCTTCAGCATACCAAACAGTAATTTTTCCGCTATCAGTTATGAAACCATTACCGCCATAATATACAGTTTTAAGTAAGTCTGGAATATCTGACTTTTGTTTTTCAAAGGCTGAAACTACAATTTTACGCAGATTATCTGTATTTCCGCCAACTCTTAATACATTATCAATATCTTTTTGAGCAAAAGAAAAAGCAGAGAACACTAAATTCTCTGCTTCATCAATTATTTTAATTTGTTCTTGCTCTGATGGGAAAAGGCTTAACTGTAAATCAGTTCTTTCAGAATTATTTCCTCCGCTTGAGCTTTGCAGTTGTTCATCAAGCCCACCCATTCCATTGGATTGCTCGCTTTCAGTTGTTCGGTTGCTCCTGCTGCTTTGGCTAGTTCTGGCATCATCTGTTCCAATCTGCGGTTGGCTGTTTCGTCGATTTCCCACAGATGTGGAAATAACTTCTCTGTTAAAATCAGGTGATTGTATAACATCGACTTGTTTTCCTTGAGAAAAGTTCTCCTCATTCTGCCGTATTTGCCCAGTGGTTTGCGTTCTGTCACTGTCAGTTCGATGTTCGGAATTAAATAATCGCCCACCTGTTTGTATTCTAGTTCTTTCATCATGATTTTTGCTCCTTTCTAATTGCTGTTCATAATTTCGGATAGTAACTTCAATTTCACGAAATATTTGTGAAGATATTTCACTAACTGCTGTTCCTAGATAATTTGCAGTTTGACTTGTGTTGAAATCAAAGATGTTTTTGAAATCTTCAAACTCAAAATAATCATTTGGATTGTCTGTTAGGCGAGAATAAAGCATATATGTTATGCTTACTGTCGCTGCTTTTTTGAAAGCTACTTCTATGTTGTATTCATCATACTCCATTAAAAAACTTTCATCAAGGATATGAAAAAAC
>JAGHIZ010000046.1 GCA_017886875.1 Butyricicoccus sp.
ATGCTGCAATCAATATTAGAAATGAAGGAATGCGATTAGTAAACGCATAACCAGTACTGAACCGTGGGACACACGGGGATAGCTCGTTGATACTGTGTTCGTTAGAACACTTGAGCGAGAAGCCCCCGCCTCTATGCTTGCATAGGCGGTGGGAGTATGTCACAAGCGTACTATAAAGCTATTGATAATATCGCTTGATAATTAAAATTCCCCTGAATTACAAAACGAGCGAAAAGCCCACTCCTTTAGGTGTGGGATGGATAGCTCAAAAAAATAAAAAGTGTATGTTATTATTGTGGACATACTTTTTATGTTGTAATATATACATGAAAAACAATTATAGAAATACAAAAACAACTGTATCTTTGATAAATTATCATTTTGTATTTTGTCCTAGATATAGAAGAAAGATATTTTTAACAGAAAGAGAGGTGTGTATAATGGCAAGCTTTGTAGTTGAATTTCCTTTAAAAGTGCAGCCTTTTCAGGCAGATATTTTAAATAAGCGTTTTGAAATAGCTAGAATTATATATAATTCACTTTTGAATATAACACAAAAGCGATACAAAGAAATGGTTAAAACAAAAAAGTATCGTAATGCTATAGCAGTTTTGCAAGATAAAAACAAAATAAAAGATGATAAGAAAATAGCAAAAGAGATTTTAAAAAGTATTAGAATGGAATTTCGCTTTTCAGATTACTCTTTCCAAGCTGATGTTAAGCAGTTTCAAAAAGTATTTAAAAAGAATATAGATTCTATGTCAGCACAGAAAATTGCATCAAGATTGTGGAAAAGCTGTGAAAAATACTTATTTGGCAATGGAAAAAAGCTACACTACAAAAAAGTTTGCATCAGTTACATCAATTGAGGGTAAGTCAAATACTACTGGTATTAGATTTTGTGATAATAATGTTATCTGGAATGGTTTAAGTATATCCGTTATTATAAATCCTAAAAGCCAATATGTGGACTATAGTCAATAAAGAGGACAAGTAAAATTAACTAAAGAATAGAGATTCCATCTGGTTAGGAGAAAGCCCATTGTTATGTGAATGAGGTCTGATAGGATTATAAAAACCATCAATGTATTTGACTAAACTTAGATGAAGTTGGTCAATGGATGAGAAAGAACGACGATTTAACTCTTCTTTTTTAAGATATTTGAAGAAACATTCTATAACAGCATTATCATAAGGGTGAGCTTTAGCGGAAAAAGATTGGATCATATTAAGAGAATCAATTAATTTTCTAAAATCATAAGAGGTAAATTGAGAACCCCTGTCAGTATGAAATAAAATACCATTAGAAACTTTTCTAGATTTAACAGCAGATTGTAAAGTTTTAATAGCTAAATCAGTGTTAATATGATTAGAAATCTTGTAAGCAATAACTTTTCTGGCATATAAATCCATGATAGCACAGATATATCCAAAACGCTGACCGACTTTAACATAAGTAAAATCACAAACCCAAACTTGGTTAGGAGCAGGAACATTAAAATTTTGAGTTAATTTATTTTGAAAAGTTAGGTTTTTGGTATTGTTATGTTTAAATTTAGGAGGTTTTACAGTACTCATTTTAGGAAGATTCATTTCTTTCATCAGACGATACACTCGACCAGTACTGACAAATAAGCAATATTCATTTTGAAGGCAGATTTTAATTTTATTTACACCTAAACGTTTATCTGTTTTTGCATAGAGTTCAAGAATTTTTTGTCTAATGATTAAATTTTCTTGTTCTCTATTTGAAGGTTTATGATTTATGTATTTGTAGTAAGTACTACGATTTACATTCAAAACACGACAAAGAATAGATATTTTATGCTGTTTAGATAGAATTTCTATAGCTTTTAATCTCTGTCTGAGTGTGGCGTGAATATTGCAATCGCTTTTTTTAATATGAGATTTTCCTCCTCAAGTTCTGCATTTCGCTTTTGAAGTGCTTTTATTTGCTGAGCTGTCAAAATTGTGTCATCATCTATTTTAACTTGTGAATATTTTTTTACCCATCCTGACAATGTTGATGAGGATATACCATATTCTTTTTTTATATCTGCATATGTTTTCCCTGATTCATATAGGATTACTATCGTTTTTTTGAAATCCTCACTGTATTTTCTTTGACCATTTTTTCCTGACATTTTTCAATTTTCCTTTCTTTTTTACTTGTCTTTTATTTTATCATACTTGTCCACTTTTATAGTATATATCCAATGAAAATGAGGCTTTAACATACCCTATTTCTTATAACAGAATTATAAGAAAAATGATAAAAGGTAAATATAAATACTATGTTCAAATTGTTTTTAAAGGCACACCACCAGCAAAAAGAAATAAAGATGGCTCATTTAAAAAGTGTTTAGGCACTGGTGATGTAGGGCTTGATATTGGCACTTCTACCATTGCGATTTCCAGTAATACAGATGTTAAGATAATAGAACTTGCTGACAAGGTGCAAAGCATTGAAAACGAAAGGTTGAAACTACAACGCAAGTTGGACAGAAGTAGAAGAGCAACCAACCCAAACAACTATAATGCTGATGGCACAATTAAAAAGCAAGGTTCTAAAAAAATAGAGTGGAAACGTTCTAAAAAATATATAAAGACAGTAAAGAAATTAAAGGAATTATATCGCAAACAAGCATCTGTGAGAAGATATCAACATGAATGCTTGGTTAATTACATAATCTCGTTAGGTGATAAAGTGTATGTCGAAAAAATGAATTTTTCGGCTTTGCAAAGACGTGCAAAGAAAACAGAAATTAAGAAAAATGGCAAGCCTAAGAGAAAAAAGCGTTTTGGTAAAAGCATAGCAAATAGAGCACCTGCAATGTTATTAAGTATAATAGACCGTAAATTGCAGTATTTTAATAAAAATTTAGTAAAAATAAATACTCAAAAAGCAAGAGCCAGTCAATTTAATCATAAAGAAGATAGCTACAAAAAGAAAAAGTTATCCCAAAGATGGAATAACTTTAATGGAGTAAAGGTACAAAGAGATATGTATTCAGCATTTTTTGATTATGAATATAAATCCAGACCTTGAAACTGTTAATATGCAAAAATGCAATGATAGATTTGATAATTTCTTAAAGATACATGATATGGAAGTGTGTAATCTAAAAGGCAAAAAGAATTTAAAAAGTATGGCAATTTAGCATAAAAACTCATTTCTTTATTGGTTTAGATACGAGCCATATATTACCGTTAATGGACACAATGGTGTCTTTGGTAGTGAAAGTCTTATAGAATTAACTTATTCTTTTATGCTTTCGAGCCTGATTTGAAAGGTTAACTATATAAGAACCCCACGCCTTTAGGCGTGGAAGTGTCAGCATCATTAGTAAGTGGTTATCACTTTATAGTGGTGGCTGTTTTTTTTCTAATAGAAAAGACTTTTGCCTAAAAATGATAGATAATAAAGAAATGGATAGTGATTTTTAATGTTAACAGAATTAGGAAAATTCTTAAGAAAATTAAGAATTGATAATTATCAGAATTTGAGTGAAATGGCAGATATATTAGGGATATCTTCAGCTAATTTGTCTTCTATCGAAAATGGTAAGAGAAAACCAAAGCAAAGTATGATAAGTGTGATAATTGAAAAATATAATCTAAATGACTGTGATATAGATAGGTTATGGATTGCATACTTTGTGACAAAAGGGAAAATTAGTATATACTTGGATAGTGTGATATCAGAAAAACATCAAAATGTTGGGTTGATGTTTGTTAGGAATTATAATGATTTGTCTGTAGAGCAGATAGAGAGAATTTGGACAATTTTGAATAAGAAGTGAAATCTCCATCACTTTAGAAGAGGGAGTATTTTGCCTATGATTTGATAAAAATATATGGAATAACTATTGTAAACTGCGACTATCAAGCTTGTGGTAGTTTTTAAATTTGCATCTATTTTTAGTAAAAAATGTGTGTAAAATGTAAAAAAAAGAGTTTTTAAAAAGGTTTATTGTTGCAAAAAAATGCATAAAAAAATAAACAAAATATAAACACATTGCTAATTGAGATGTAATATTAAAAATGGTATACTAACAAGTAAAAAAACAGATTTAAATAGAAGGTGAAAATCAGTTGAATGACCTAACAATTTTACATCTTTCAGATCTTCATTTCAACAATAAAGGTGCACAACCATTTAAGCTTTATTCTGCATTGTTATATGATATTAAAGAACAACTTCGAGGTCTTAAAAATGTTGTAATTGTAGTAACAGGAGATATAGTTAATCAAGGTGATTATTCATGTGAAAAGTCAATTATTAACTTTTTTCAAGAATTAAAAAATATTATAAATTACCTTAAGATTGAGTTTCACGGGATTTTTTTCGTTCCTGGAAACCATGATAAGGTAAGAAGTTATGCCACAAATATTTTAAGTCATGTAAAAAATTTATATGATGAACAATACTTTAATGAGTTTGGTGATTTCTTTAAAAAAAGTTTTGAAAAATACAATGCGTTAGTAAAACAAATATGTGAAATTTTTGATTCTGGGTTTAATGGATTCAATGAATCAACATTTTGTTGTAAATATATAGTTGTTGGTGATAAAAAAGAGTTAGATAATTCAGGTGATAAACAGTCATATATTTTTGTTGGTTTTAACACTGCTTGGAGTGCTACTGGACCATATGATAGAAGAAATCTTAAATTAGGAAAATTTCAAATTGACAAAATTGAAGAAGAATATCGTAACATAAGGTCTGAAATAGGGTATAATGATAAGAAACCTTTGGTGATTGCTATGGCACATCATCCATTAAATTGGCTTACTGGCTCTGATGAAGACATTATTCAGAATTTCTTGATTGGTCAAAGAGGTATTGATGCTCAAATATTTCTGTGTGGACATACACATACTAGAGATGTGATAAACTGGTCTAATAATCGTCAATCATTAACAACATTATCAACGGGTATTGGGTGGCCAGAAGACTCAACAACAGATCATTCAGATCTTCACGCCTATTCAATCTACGTGTTACATTTAGACTTGAATGCAATAGACGTTTACGTTAGAAGTACTAATGATGGTGGAAAATTTGTTGAAGATTATCGGCTTTATACTCAAGAAGAAAATAGAAAACACAAAAAGATTGTTCTACCATTATCATCAACAAATGTTCATTCATATTATGAATTAGGTACTGTTAGTTTGCATTCTCCTGTGGTTAGTTTTTTATCTAACGAATTTATTAAAAGTACAGAGAAATTTATTAGATCCTTGGGGAAATTTAGACAGAGGGCTATTCAGCAAATACATATTGTAAAAAATCGTTTAATAGCTGTTAAGCAAAAATACACTGAGGAAAGTGCAAAAGCAGGTTTTAAAGAAGGTATAAATAGTGAAGAAATTGCATATGATATGTTTAGATCATATATTCAAATATTATGCGATGGATTTGTTTTTGATTTTTTAGGAGATAGAGATTCCAGTCAGGAATCGGATATTAGGTTTCATTTCAGATGTTTAAATATAGATAGCAATGATGGTGTTTTATATTCTCAATTGTGTTCTTCTTTTTGGAAAAGGCTTGATGGTAAGATTCCTAACCCAGTAAAAGTATTAGGTTTTGTAGAACTTATAAAAGCAGCTTTTGAAGAAAAACGACCGTTAATATATTCTGTCAATAGTAGCGTTTGCACCACAAAAACTGAATGGGAAGACTTTATTACTGCAGTTCCAAATATTGAACAAAATATATATGAGTATGAGTTATGTAATTCTATGAAAAAACGTTATCCAATAATAACTTTTGGTGTTTCTGTTAGGAATGTTATTGATAGACAGCTTTTATTCTGTTTGGATTATTATCGTATAGATGATATATTGGGTTCTATATTAGAATTGTATTGCAAAGAAAATAATTTTAATTTGATTGATCTTTGCAAAAAGCATGATTTTAACTGAATTTCGCAAGAATTACCAAACTTCTAAAGTTGTGGTATGAATTGCTTTGCTTGATTAAAGAACAGTGTACAGCCAATAATGAACCATGAGACACACAGGAATAGCTCGTCGATACTGTGTTCGTTAAAATACTTGAGAGAGAATCCCCCCCTCTATGCTTAAATAGGTGGTGGGAGTATGTCATATATTTATTAGATATTTATCTTAAGAATATTTTTCTTGATGATAAAGTTATATGGAGTTTATATTATGAATTATACCAATACTTTGAGTTCTGAAAGAACATATAAAGATATAACAGCAAGTGAGTTAATTGAAAATATTGAGAAATATGATGATGAAACTTATATACAAATTTCAGGAGTTGATATTGCTCTTCGTGTTAGCTTGCTTAATAATTCTGAAAAGAATATTTCAGATAATGATGTCAAAGATTTGTTGCAGTTATATTATGACTATCTAAAACAGGGAAATGAAGATGGATTTTATTCTGCATATCTAGAGACAAAATTGAAAAATGTTCGTTCTATTTTGAAAAAAATCTTTTCTAATTCTTACCCACAAATGATTCGTGTAAGCTCATAATTGTATAGTCATTATGTTGTTTATTTTTCTTTAGAGAGCCTATTTCCCCAGTAAAATAAAGATATTGATAAGTGAAAATGTTATGAATAAAATGAAAAAGAGCAGTAATCAGATACTGCTCTTTTGTGCTAATTGTTTCTCTTTTAGAAATAGGTTTATAAAATAGATTTGATCTTTTCCTGTTATTTTAGTTATTTTCTGTATATTTGTATTGCCATAAGGCGTTGTGTATGTACTTTCCTTAATCTCCATCAGACCAGCTTCCATACTGCGTTGTGTTGGAAGATTGTATGTTTCGCATTTTCTGCTTATTAGGAAACCTCTGTTCCTTAATTCTGCAAATAGTCTGTTTCTGCCAATATCAACACCGTTTTGACTTATAAGTTTTGCAAGTGCCTCAACTGAAATACTTGTTTTAGAAGATTATACACTATCTGCAAAGTCCAATTTTGGCTGCATCTGTTCAATCTTTGCTTTATGTTTAGCTATCTTTTCTTTTTGCATTTCTATAGTCTTTTTGGCAACTAAGAATGCTCTTGCTAGTATTTCTTAATCAGACATAGTATCTGTAACTGGAATATAACCACCTGTCCTTCTTATACTAGGCAGAATCTCATAAAATACCAAACTCTCAAAACGTTAGCACTAGATAGTTCGCTGTTCGCAGCCAGTCTGTAAACATCGCCTTGTTTATGAAGTATTTGAATAAGAACAGATAGTGAAAATTGTTAGTTTGTGGACACATTACGAATTTTGATTTTGCAAAAAAATGAGCGAGAATTATTTTTTCTTGATTTTTGTTTGTATATATAGTATCATGTTTTTAGAAGTAGTATATTAAATTTGCTCCGTTAAAATTCTTAGCCATCACTTTATAGTGGTGGTTATTTTTATGCAAAATAAATTTATATATTCAAAGATATTGTAATACTCACACGCCTAAATGCATGAGCGTGTCAGCTTTTGAATGAAATGAGTAATAAAGTGATAATATAATAATGTTCTGTTGTAGCATTTGTATTCTATTATTTCGAAATTTTGGAATATAATAATATATAATAAATAAATTGTTTGTTATATATTCTCATTTATATCTACAAAAAAGGGGGTTTTCTGAATAAAAAAAATATGTTATTATTTATTAAAGGGATTTTTAAATATGGAGAAGTGTAAAAACATGACAATAAGCAAGGATGAGATTAAAGATTATATTTTGGATATGAGGTCTAGAAGATGTAGTTTTAAAGATGCTGTTATCAGAATTTTGAAAGAAAATGGTATAACTCAGGCTCCTATACCTGTTATTGAAATTGCAAAATCTTTTGGGTTTGAACTATATACTGTAACATTTAAAGATAATCAAATAGCAGGTGTAATGGCAGATAGCTCTAAAAATGTTAAACCATTTAATTGTAAACGAGTTATTGCAATCAATGCTAATGATTATGCCACTCGCAAGAATTTTACAATAGCTCATGAGATAGCTCATTTTGTTTTGCATTGCAATCAAAAAGAAAATTTTTATGAAAGGTATAAGCATGATTTAGACAGAGGTCAACGAGGAGATATAGAAAATGAGGCTAATAGATTTGCAGCGGAATTATTGATGCCTGAACATTTAGTATTAGAATTCTTAGACAATACACCAACACAAAATGAATATGAATTATTAGAGCGAATGGCTTACAAGTTCATTGTTTCAAAAAAAGCGGCCAAAAGAAGACTTGAAGAAGTCGGATATTATGAAAAAATGAAAGAATGTAAAGCATAGGTATATAGTAGTTAAATATATGATTTTTTTAGATAGGAAGTTTCACTTTGGATATCGAAAATGTAGAAAGAAATGAAGATGTTAACACTAATCTTTCTGATCATTATAATGATACAGAAAGTTCAGGTGTTAATCATATTACCCAAGAGGATATATCTGAATGTATAAGAGAAGAATCGGAAATAAATAGTTTGGATGAGCCAAATTCAATAGAAAAAGAATACAAAAAAAACATTACAACATCTATAAAAGAGAGAGATTCGTTATTTAATAATTTAATATCTGAGTTTACTAAAGATTATGAGAGGCGAGCTATTACAAAAAATGAATTAAAAAAACATTTCTTTTATATTATAATTGCCCTTCTCATAGCATTAGTTTGTTTTCCTCTAATTTTCATTTGGAATAATAGTATTGATGATGCTAAATCTGTAGTAGTTATTATTGGATGTATTACAGAATCATTTGCTGCATTTCAAATTTTGCCAAAACTCATTGCAGAATATCTTTTCGATCCAAAGGAAGATGAGAAACTATTAGAAATTATAAAAAATATGCAAGACTACAATTCTCACCAGCATGATAATTTAAATAAACATCATTAAAATTTATGCCACTTTATAGTGGTGACTTTTTTGCAAATAAAAAAGACTTCTGCTAAAAGCAAAAGCCTAATGTATGTATTCTTGACATAAGCGTGTCAATATGTTAATATCTAAATAGAAAAAGGCACTGTCTGATAGACGGTTAGCCCAAAATACACGAGTTATAATAACATAACCGTTCTATGTGCTAGATAGAGCGGTTATCTTGCGTTTATGATGAAAATATGTATTAAAACAATAACACATATTGTAATTCTAAAAAATCTAGAATTCATAAAGCTATCACCCCCTTTGTTGGGGAGTGACTAACCGCCCGCCGTTTGTTGACAGCACCCATCAAATTCTAACATAATGCGTTGTAAATAACAAGTATTCTGCCACTTTTATAGTGGCTATTTTTTTGCCGATAAGAAAACATTAGGTGTGTGCATTATCCATTGCTCAAGCTGTATTTCTAGTCATCAATGTTTGTTTTCAAACTTAGAAAAAGTTATATTATTTTCATATTTGAATTTAAAATACTTATTTTAAATTAAAGAAAGTTTAAATTCAATATTTTGTTAACACATTAGCGGAAAAATATGGTATAATATATAAATAAAACAAGATACAAAAAGATAAATAGCTTTAAAACAAATTTTTTAGGGTAAGAAACTTTATTTTGTTAAAAAGGAGAAAATTTTTTATGAATAGTAACAAAAGACTTGCAACATTGGGTCTAACAACTGCATTGATTTTAGGCACTGCTGTTAATGTATATGCAGATACATCGTTTTCAGATGTGCCAAGTTCACATTGGGCATATTCCTATATCCAAGAGGCATCAGAAAATGGCTGGGTTACAGGCAAAGGAAATAACATTTATGACCCAGAGGGCAAAGTAACAACCGCTGAGTTTTATACCTTACTGGCTCGTGCTTTCTATGGTTCAGAAGTTCCAAGTACAGCACAGTCTGGTCAGTGGTATAGCGATAAGTGGTATGGACCTTATTATGAAGTTGGTCTAAAGCATGACTTTGATAATCTCTATCTAAATAAAGTAGATTGTGCAATGGATATTGAGGGTAGCCTCAATCGTTCAAACATGGCATCACTTATTACAGGTGTGCTAAAGGATAAAGGAATTACAATTTCCGATTCTGAATATAATGCAACAAAAGCAAAAATTCCAGACATTAATGCCACAACTGAGCATTTTCAGCAGGGCATTGTAACCGTATATGCACTAGGAATTATTACTGGTGTAGATAATGCTGGTAATTTTAACGCTGGTGGTTTTATGACAAGAGCACAGGTGGCAACCGTACTCTGCAGACTAGACGATGTAATTAAAAATGGCGGTTCAATTTCAAATCCTGGTGGTAACACAGGTGAAAATACTGGCACAACAGATCCAGGCACAAGTACAGGTGCAAATTATGGTCCAGTAGGTACGCTTAGTGATTTTATGGTAACACTAAGCTATGAAACACATAAGCCAGTAACAGATTATTGGTCAAAGACAGATCCTGCTATTCAGGCAAAAACAGATAAAGATGCTTATAATGCGGCTGTTCAGACACTTAAAGATGAAAAGATTAGTAGAACTACTGGCATTTATGATAATGTTGGTAAAAACCCTTATTACAACTATGCTGTGTATCATTGTGATACGTACACAGATGGTATGAAGAATGTAAGTTTAGCGGCTGGATTAACAAAAATGTTTGGTAGAACACAAGTAGAATATAGTGTTCATATGGCTGGTGATTATTTCTACTCACTAGCTGACTCTAGCAAATTTGCGGGACATGAGCAGTATGATGATGTACTCAATAGTATCACATCAGATATGACAGATAAAGAAGTAGTCATCAAGTGTATGCGTAGACTTACAGATGTATTCACATATGGCGAAGGTGTAGGTAGTTGGAGTAGTGATAGCAAAGTTGGCGAATGTGATGAACTAGCCCCTGCGGCAGCTCAAATTTTAAATGCAGCTGGAATTCCTACTTTCACTGTTTCTGTGCCAAATCATATGTACTGTTATAGTCTTATTGATGGAGAATGGTGGGCTGTAGATCCAACCATTGCTGAGCATAATTCTGAGAAAGGTTTCTATGAACCTACTTGGATTCTAGATGTTGATGAGATGTGGCAAGTTTACTATGGTTCAGATTCTGTAGCAGACATCAACACCCCTGGCACTCTATCTAGTATCACCCGCTCAATGATTGAACAAGCGGGTTATGCACCTAGACATAACAAATAAAACAGAAGTTAAAAATTTTTAAATTTTAATATAGAATAGGTTTTGGGGACTGGAACTATCACGTTTGTGGTAGTTCCTTTTATTTTTTTAGAAGATGTTTTCTAGCATCTTCCTTTTTTATGCTCATTTTTAGTTACTAATATACACATAGAATAGAAAAATATAGAGATTTTAATGAGTATTCTTGCTTGTAAAAAATTTTTTAAAAAATGAGAAAAAAATATGAATATCTTAATATAGGCTCAAAAAAACATGCATAGAATAAGATTGGCTTTAAAAAAATAGTAGAAGAAAGGAGAAAAAAATAATATGCCTTAGGCATTTGATATAGATATTCTAAACAAAGAAAGGTGGTTTTAAACCAAATGCGATTAAAAAAAATCCTTAATAGAGCTACATCAGCTTTGTTAGCGGGTGTTATGAGTTTGTCGGCAGTTCCTATTAATGCCTTTGCATCAAATTCGGGGCAGCAGACATATGCTGGTTCAGCTAATGCATCTGGTCTAATGCAGACAATACTAGATTCTGGCACTACTTACGAAATGCAGATTAATGTGTCTAAAAATACAACTGATGCTATAAAGTCTGTAAAGTCAGGTTCTAGCGGTTTAGGTGCATGGCCTGCAACATATGTATTAAATGATGTAACTGGTTATGCATATTGTGGTGACCATTCTGGTGCTGCTACAACACAAAGACCGATGACAATAGGTATTGCATATCCAAACTATCTATCTGCTGATTCAAGACCAGAATATAATTTGGCAACAAATATATTCTATTGTGGTGCAACTGGCGAAACAAGAAGTCCTACATACTTTATAAATTATGTGTGGGCAAAAGCAAAAGAGTTATTTCCACAAATCTCATCTACAATTTGCACAGATGCAGATATGCAGGGTTTAACCGAGGACGAATGGCGTAGAGCTACACAATATGCTATTTGGTCAGCACTTCCTATAGCACCAGGTTCTCAAACAATGTTCCTTTATATGGACGAACAAAGATATTGGAGTGGCGGTCAGCTAATGTATGATGGTCCAACAGGTTCTACGGGAAATTGGAGAGATGTTGGCTATGATTATGTACAAGTCCATGCAAACAATAACGATGATAGTCCTGGAAAAAGGCGAATTATGGCTACAGCCATTGCTCTTAGACTTGTAGCCTCTTATTTACTTGACAGCGGAGAAAACTTTCAAAATCGTTTGCCAAAAGCAGATGTTCGTTTTACTGAAGATGCTGCGTTAGGAGATTTTTTAGCAGGATCTAATGCGGTTGACTTCACTTCTGCTGGTGAAGATGGTAAAAATGGTACGATTGAAGATGCTTACAATCAAATAACTCAAAATGGACAATCCCCAGAAAACGGCATCTACAAAACAACCTATGGTGGCAAAGAGTACTATGTGATGTACTTCACTTATATTTCCAAAACTCAGCCAGTAGCACCTGATGGATATGCACCAATTACAAGTGCTACGCTTTCGGGTGATGTTCCAGAAGGTACAATTATTGCAGGTACTTGGGGAGATAATGGCGGTGCAGGTTCAGATGAATGGTTTCTTAATGACAAATTAGGTTTGTCCAAATCTGAATATTCTATGTTCTACGACGGTTATGTTAACCAAGGTGATAGTAAAACAGGTTGGGCTAAACAATATTATGGTATGTCTGCTGGTAAAGGTGATATTTCTGCCGATGATACCAAAGATGGCGTTGCATTGATGACAGATGTAGGAACTAAAGTATGTTTCCCAACATACTTTAAGCTTATGATACCAGCTGAATCAGTTACAAGTGCAGCTAATATCAATATTACTTTTAACACCCCTTCTGTTTATGCATACTATCTATTCTTGTCATCAAATGCTGATTATAACCCAAAAAATCAGCCATTTATTGTTGGTGATGTTTCTGCTAGTGTACAATCTACTGCTAGTGTTCGTTGGGGTGCAAATTCTGACAGCTATCAATTCATTGTTTATAAAGAATCAGATGATGGTAAGAGATTAAGTGGTGCAGAGATAAAGGCTGTGAATACTGTTACTAAAACAGAGCTAGAAAAGACCACTGATTCTAATGGACAGGCTGTATTCACTTATGAAGAAAAAGATAATGTTGGTGATTGGCAGATAACAGAAGTTAAAGCACCAAAAGATTATATACCACTAAACTTACCTGTAACCGTCAAAAATGGTGAGGCTGGTATTGTAATTAAAAACAGCAAAGATAAGCCTAAAACCCCAGAGGCAGTTATTTCTAAAATAGATGCTGAAACTGGAAAAGCTTTAGCTGGTGCAGTGTTCAACTTTAAAGGCATTTCAGATAGTAATGGTAGTGTAAATGCTGATTTTACATCAGACCAAAATGGTGAAGTGCCGATTCAATGGTGGGACCCAGACGGTGAAAATTATCTAAAACCTGGTAGTTATGAGGTTCGAGAAAAAACACCACCGACAGGATACAACAAAGATGATGAAGATGTTCGTACAATCACTCTAGAATACGATCCTGTAACAGAGGAAGCTACACACAATGGTCCATTGATTTTCGAGAATACAAAAAAACCATCAATTCAAATAGAAAAGGTTAATTCTCAAGGTCAACCACTTGAAAGTGCTATATTCGATGTATATAAAGACACAAAACATATAGGTACAGTTGGCCCAACTGATGCAGGTGGCAGATGTGAGTTTGTTGGTGCAAATGGTGAAGGACTAGAAAACGGTACTTATAAATTTGTTGAAAAAGTAGCACCAGAGGGTTATCTACTTAACCCTGAACCTCAAGAAATCAATGTTAATTTAACAGTAGAAAATCCAGTCATCGAAATTGGACGTTTAACTTTTGTCAATACAGAAAATCCATCAATTGTTCTTACTAAGAAAGATGCTCAGACAGGTAATTTTCTTTCTGGTGCAGTATTCAAAATCGAAATTGATGGTTATGAAATCGGTCAGTTCACAACAAACGATGCTGGTATGATTGTTATTGATGAAGAAACATATGGCAAATATCTTGGAGATTCCGAAAAAGAAAGCTGGACAGTTATAGCAACCGAAATAACTCCACCTCCTGGATATATACTTCCAGATGCGGAACATAGAGTATGGGTTGGTGAGCTTAAAAAAGGTCAGGTGCAATTAGATATACCGCTGACTAACTCTCGTTATCCAGAAATTCAGATTATCAAACGAGATGCTGAAACAAATGAGCCATTAGCGGGTGCAACATTTGATATCTATATAGAAAATCAGAAACTTGTTGGTGGACCATTCACAACCGACGAGCAAGGCATGATTCGCCTAACATATGACCAATACGGCAGTTTCTTAGGAGATTTAACAGATCCAGATAAGAAATGGCAAATTAGAGTAGAGGAAGTAAGTGCACCTGAAAACTACAATAAAGATGAGGTTAAGGGTGGCGGTTGGACTCAAAATGCCACATTCACATTAGGCACAAACTTAGTAGAATTTGAATATAAAGATACGTCTTATAGAGATATTCAGATTACAAAAAAAGATGCAGATAATGGTTGGTTATTGGGCGGTGCAGTGTACAAGCTACATTGTGTAAGTTTAGCAGCTGATGCAAATACAACTCAAAAGCCAGCTGATAGAACAGCTACAACAGAAAGTGGAACAGGTATTGCACTATTTGAAAATGTGCCAAACGGTACATATCAAATAACTGAGGTCACTCCGCCAGAAGGATATCAAGGCACTGACAGAGTGGAAACAGTTGTTGTAACTTCAAGTTCCGAAAACGTGATTAAAGTTGAATATGAAAACGAGCCATTAACAGGTCTTGTTATTCGCAAGGTGGATTCTGTTACAAAACAGCCTCTTGCAAATGCTAAGTTCACAATTTCTGGTCATTTAAATGATGGTTCTACATTTGGACCTACCGAATACTATGCTGATGCTAACGGTTTAGTAACTATTGAAAATATTAAGCCAGGTCAGTATACAGTTCAAGAAATCGCAGCCCCAGACGGCTATGTTTTGGATAGCACTCCAAAAATTATCACTGTTACAGAACAACATCAGTCAACATATTATGAATTTCCAAATACTGCGGAAAGTATGCTATATGTTTTGAAACTCAGCTCATCTACTGGACTTCCTGTAGCGGGCGTAAGATTTAGTGTATTAACCGCAGGTGGTAAACATATTGCTGACATTGTAACTGGTGAAAATGGTTATGCAACTCTTCCAAACTTAGAGCCAGGTGGTTATGTTGTTAAGGAAATTTGGGCACCAGATAACATGATTGTTGATCCAACACCTCAAACATTTGAAGTTGAAGATGACGATTCTGGTAGAATTTATACCTTAATTTTCTATAACAATGAAAAAACAACACTTCTTCTGCAAAAAATTGATGCAGAAACTAATAAACCTCTTGAGGGTGCATATTTTACAATTCGTAAAGGTACAGGTGAAGAGGTTGCTGTAAATCAGCGTACAGATGAAAATGGTCTGATTTTACTTGAAAATCAAGATCCAGGCGTTTATATCGTTGAAGAAATTAAAGCACCTGAGGGATATATTCTTCAAGAAGGTGAAATGAGAGTTGTTCTTGAGGCAAACACCGTTAAAAATGTTGTTATTGAGAACAGTAAAAAGGGCGGTATCATGATACAAAAGGTTGATGCTGATACTGACCAATCATTAGGCGGTGCAACTTTCGAGCTGTGGGATATAAATGATACAAGGATTGGAACTTATCGTGATGATGATATGGACGGTTCTATATTTATCTCAGGACTTGAGCCAGGAACATATTTTGTCAAGGAAATTAAAGCACCAGATGGTTATATTCTAAATGATGAAATGATAAAAGTAACTGTCAGAGATTTTGAGATGACTACTGTAAGAGTAGAAAACTCATCTGAGTCTTTACTTACAATTAGTAAGGTAGATGCTCAAACGGGACTCCCGCTCGCAGATGCTAAATTTGAAATCCAAAATCTGAGTGGACTTGTTGTAAAAACAGGTACTACTGACAGCAATGGTAAGCTTGCAATCACAGGTTTAGAGCCAGGCTGGTATAATGTAGTCGAAATTGAGGCACCAAATGGTTACAATCTAGTAGAACGACCTACTATGGTTGAAATTGTAGAAGGCAAGGATGCCACTGTAACAATTAAAAACGTGCCAAAGATTGGTTTATGGTTAAAGAAGGCAGATGCTGAAACTAATGCTCC
Source organism: Butyricicoccus sp. (assembly GCA_017886875.1). Lineage (GTDB taxonomy): Bacteria > Bacillota > Clostridia > Oscillospirales > Butyricicoccaceae > Butyricicoccus_B. The sequence continues at coordinate 16,362 of JAGHIZ010000046.1, forward strand.
ACTACAAGGTGCAGTATTTGAAATTTATAGTGTAGATGGTGAGTTTATTGGTGAGTATACAACTGATGCTTCAGGTACTATCAATACAACTGAGTTAGCACCAGGGCATTACAAAATTCGAGAAATCAAAGCACCAGAAGGGTATTTACTTGATGAAGAGTGGTATTACTTTGAAATGGTGGAAGGCGAAACGACTCGTCTAAATATTAAAAACTGGAAAGAAACAACTATTCGTATTGAAAAATACGATGAAGTAACAGGAGAGCCATTAGCGGGTGCAATGTTCGAAGTGCGTACTGCTGATGGTGAGAGAGTAATTGGTCAGTATACAACTGACATTACAGGTGCAACCTACTCACTACCAGTCGAGCCAGGTGCATATGTAGTAGAAGAAGTTAAAGCTCCTGCTGGTTATGTACTGAATGAAGAAATTCAGCCAGTAAATGTAGAGGCGGGGCATATGCCTGAGGTTGTTAAGTTCTACAATAAACCTGATGGTTCAACTATTATCCAGAAGGTGGATGCCGATACTTATGAACCTTTAAAGGGTGCAACTTTCACTCTTTATGATCAAGATAATACCCCTATTGGTAATTACACAACTGGAAATGATGGTATTGTTGTTCTTCCAAAGTTAGAGCCTGGTACTTATTCCATTAAGGAAGTAAAAGCACCAGAGGGATATATGATTGACAACATTTGTAGAACAGTATTTGTTGTAAAGCCAGGACAGACTACAACTTTAACATTTACAGATACTAAAAAGCCAGGTCTTCAAGTAATTAAAGTTGATAGCGAAACAGGTGATCCATTAGCTGGTGCAACATTCTCTGTTTATAATATGAGTGGTCAAGAAATTAAAAAATTAACCACTGATGAGTCTGGTATTGTTATTTTTACCGATTTAGCTAAGGGCGTATATATTGTTAGAGAAACACAAGCACCTAATGGATATACAGGTGATACTACTCCAAAGATTATATCAATAACAGGGGAAGAAAGCACTGTTATATTGACAGTTGAAAACGTTAAGGATTCAGGTTTGAATATTAAAAAGACTGATGAAAACGGTGCTCCTCTTGCGGGAGCAGTGTTCACCGTAACACGAAATAGTGATGGAAAGGTGATTGGTCGATTTACTTCAGATGCAACTGGTTGTATTTCTGTTGAAGGTTTAGAAACAGGTTCTTATACTGTAACAGAAATTCAAGCTCCTGAAGGATATATTATTGATACCGAATCTAAGACTATTGAGCTTACTAAGGGCGAGCCTGGTTATCTATCATTTGTTAATGTTAGAGAGTCAAGCATTAAGATTGAAAAAATCGATGCCGAAACAGGTGAGCCAATAAAGGGTGCTATCTTTGAAGTTAAGAATTCTATTGGTTATGTTGTTGGGCATTACACAACTGGTTTAAATGGTATTGTTGTTACACCAGCATTAACTAATAATTATTACACCATTACTGAGGTTTCTGCACCAGATGGTTATATCCTAAATTCTGAGCCACAGACAGTAAAAATAACAGGTGGTAATAATGTTACTGTAACTTTTAAAAACTATAAAGAGAGTTCTTTACTTATCAAAAAGATTGATAAGGAGACAGGTAATACTCTTTCAGGTGCGAAATTTGCCGTATTTCTGACAAATGGTGATTTAATCGGTGATAACTATATTACTGATAGTAATGGTGAAATTCTGATAACAGGCTTAAAAGCAGGTAGTTATTTTGTTACAGAAATAAAAGCTCCTACTGGTTATCAATCTCAAACTGGTGGACAAATTGTTCAGGTTACTGATGGTACTGCAGAAATAACTGTTGAAAATATAAAACTACCAGGACTTATCATAAATAAAATTGATTCTATTACTAAAGAGCCTGTTGGTGGTGCAACATTTAGCGTTGAAAATGCAAATGGTGATGTAGTATTCACAGGGGTTACAGATGATTCTGGTATGTTAAGTGTTTCAACTCTGGATGCTGGTACTTATACAGTTCGTGAGACTAAAGCCCCTACTGGCTATAAATTGAATTCAGAACCAAAGATTGTTACAATGGACGGTTCAGGAAAGACTTTAACATTTGAAAATGAGCCTATGGCATCAATGAAAATTGTTAAGGTTGATGGTTTAAATAAGGAGCCTCTTCCAAGTGCATCATTTGAAGTAAGAGCATTAGATGGTACTATTGTAAGACATGTGACAACTGACCAAGCTGGTCTTGCTTTTGTTAGCGGTCTGACAGAGGGTGCTTATCAAATCACAGAAACAGATGCTCCAGAGGGTTATATACTTTCTGGTGATCATATTGACTTCTATGTTTCAGCTGATAGTGATAACGTGCTAACGGTTAGCAACTATATGAATGCAGGTATCATTATTCGCAAAGTGGACAAAGGAACTGGCACATTACTACAAGGTGCTAAGTTTAATGTAGAAAAGGTAGACGGTTCTATCGCATATACAGGTACAACCGATGCATCAGGTATTATAATGACAGGTCCATTAGATCCAGGTACTTATATTGTTCGTGAAATTTCAGCACCAGAGGGATATTTATTAGATAATACTCCTCAAACAATTGAGCTAAAAGAAAATGAAACCCGAACTGTGGAATTCCAAAACTCCCCATTGACATCTCTTTTGATTGAAAAAGTTGACTCAATCACTAAGGAAACACTTGCAGGTGCAAGATTTAAGATTACCAATGTGCTTACAGATGAGGTTATTACCGAAGGTGTAACAGGCATTGATGGTTTATGCTTAGTATCTGACCTAGAGCCTGGTAAGTATCTTGTGGAAGAAATTGTAGCACCAGAAGGCTACATTATGGATACCGACCCAATTATCGCAGATGTGAAACTAGGTGCAGTTGCACATGTTTCTTTTTTCAATACTCCAATGACAGGAATTATCATTGATAGTGTTGATAGTGCAACAGGCGATCCTCTTGGTGGTTCTCGCTTTGAGGTTTGGGAACAGAATGGTGGTAAATTATTTGATTTAACCACAGATTCAACAGGTAGAGTTCAAACTACAACTTTAGAGCCTGGTTGGTATGTAATCAAGCAAGTAACTGTTAAAGATGGTTACAAAATTCTTGAAAAAGAAAAAACTGTTGAAGTTAAAGCTGGTAATAAACCAACATATGTAACATTTGAAAGTCAAGCAATCAGTAATATAGTAATTCGTTTTGAAGATGCTGTAACTGGTGTTGGCGTTAAGGGTGCAACATTCGAGGTTAAACAGCAAAACGGTAAGGTTATTGGTGAGTATACAACCGAAACAGGTGGTTCAGTATCTACTATCCCGCTCGACTTAGGTTATTATGAAGTAACAATCAAGTCTGTTCCATTTGGCTATGGTTTAATTCCAGAAACAAAGACTGCAGAGGTAACTGCGGGTATACAGACAACCGTAACATTTAAGGGAAATCCTTCAAGCTCTCTCGTTATTACTGCAGTTGATGGCAATGGTAAGGGTATAGAGGGTGCAACTTTTGATGTTAAGAATATAGATAATAGTTTAGTTGGTTCTTACACAACTGATTTTACAGGTAGTGTAATTGTTAGTGGTATTGCTACTGGTTATTATCGTGTTGTTCAAGTTTCTGCTCCAAACGGTTATGAGATAAGTGATGAAGAAGAACTTGTACAGGTCAAGGCAAATGCTATGGCTGAGGTCAAGTTTATCAATAAAGCTCATAATGGTGCAATCATTCAGACTGTAGACACAAATAGTAATCCAGTTGCTAATGTTCGTATCGAAATCAAAAAACAAAATGGTGTTATTGTTGGTGAATATGTAAGTGATAGCACAGGTATGATTAACGTTCCAACTTTAACTCCTGGCTATTACGAAATCACAATCATTACTGTTCCAAATGGTTATTCCGTTGAAACTAAAACTCAGACTGTTAATGTTACAACTGATGCAGTTGTTCGCTTAAAACTAAATCTTGTAGAACAAAATAATATTAAAATTCATCTCACAGATGCACAGACTGGTGCTGTAATTTCTGATGCTAAGTTTGAAGTGTCTGAGATGGGTGGAAATGTTATTGGTCAATACACAACAGATAATACTGGCTATGCAAATAGTGATAAGTTAAATCCTGGTTGGTATGTTGTAAAGCAAATTTCTACTGCAAATGGTTATACATTCGAACAAACAAGCAAGAATGTTCAAATTGTAAGTGGTAGTGCGGTATCAGTAGAATTCACAAACTCTAAATATTCTGCGATTGTTCTGCGAAATTTAAACAAGGCAGATGAGTCACCTCTTGGTGGTGCAATATTTAAACTAACTACTGCTGATGGTGCATTAGTAGCTGATTATATTGTAGTTGGGCATGATGGCACTGTAACTCTTCCTCAGCTAAATGCTGGCTATTATGTATTAACACAAACTAAAGCACCAGACGGTTTCTCATTAAATACCGAGCCTTTACAGTTTAAAGTTGGTGTTGGTGAAGCTGATGAAATTAACTTCTATAATACAGCGAAAGCAAACCTGCATATAATGAGTGTGGATAATAACAATAAGGGTATTGCTGGTATGAAAATCAGTATTACAAAGCAGAACGGTGAAAAAGTTGGCGAATATGTAACCGACAATACAGGTCTTGTTGTTATTTCTGATGTAGAGCCAGATTGGTATGTAATTACCGAAATTGAAGCACCAGAAGGTTATGTTGTGAATACTGAGTCAAAAACTGTTCAAGTTAAGGCTGATAGCTTAACAACTGTAACTTTTGAACATGCTCAAGTTTATGGTCTACAGATTTTAACTACTGTTAGTCAAACAGGTCAGCCTCTTGAGGGTGCTACTTATTCAATTGAAAAGCTGAATGGTGAAAGAATGGGTACATATACATCTGATGCTCAAGGTCTGATTTATGCGACTTTAGTACCAGATACTTATGTTGTAACTCAAACAGCTTTACCAAACGGTTATGAAGTTGAATCTGCACCTAGAAATGTAACTGTGAAAGCTAATGGTACAACACGCATAGAATATACTGTAGGTCAATTATCTAGTGTTCGTCTGTTTATTACAGACTCTGCAACTGGCAAGGGCATTTATGGTATGAGATTTTTACTCAAAACTGTAAATGGTGAACTTGTTGGTGAATACACAACAAATGACCAAGGTTATATCTATTTAGATAAGAGCCTAGTAGATGGATATTACACATTAGAACTAATATCTACACCTCAGGGCTATATTGTTGACAAAACTCCTCGTACAATTCAAATTTTGAATGGCGAAACTACTGAAATCAATTGGAACTTCACATCTGAATCTGGTCAAATACAGGTAGTTACTAGATCTAGTGATTATAATGTAATGCTTGATAAAGATGTTGATAGTTTGCTTGCAGGTGCTGTATTTGAAATTATCAATCCAGATACATATGTAGTAGTTGATACTATTACAACTGGCGTTGATGGTGTTGCGGCTTCAAATCCTCTACCAATTGGTCGTTATATTGTAAAACAGAAATCTGCTGCTCCTTACTACTTAGTAAGCGATAAAGAGATGGAAGTTAAGCTAAAAATTCAAAATGATGTTGTTCGTGTTGAATATTACAATAAGTCAGCAAATATCTCACTATCAAATACCATGAAGAGTAATGCAAATGTAACAGCGGGTTCATTTATGAGAGTTGACTTTACAGCTGTTAATAATGCATCTGATACAAGACTTGATGACTTCTATTGGCATATTAAGATACCTACTGATTGTGCTAGAGCTGGTACTCTTTATACTGGCATCTGGAATACAAGAGCTTGGTATACAGTGTCTTACAAAACCAATATGAACGATTACAAGGAAGTAAGTGCAAACCTATTAAGTACAAATGCTAATAACTTAGACCTGTCAAGTACAGCTCTTGGTCTAATGTCTGGTGAGTATGTAACAGATATTATGGTTAAGTTTGGCACTGTGCCAGCAGACTTTAAGGTTAAGGCTACTCCTGCTCTCTATTTATACGTCATGCCAAATGTGTATAATGGATATAAGTGCATTGTTCGTAGTGAAATTGGTGGTAAGATCGGAACCGAATGGCAAACTGCAACAGCAACTTGGACTACTAATGTTATTAAGCAGACTAACTTGCCAAGTCAGTTGCCTACAACTGGTTTCTAATAAAAAAAATAAGGGATAGGGCAGTGGGATTTATATTCCCACACCCTTAATCCCAATTATAAAAATAAAATCAAGAAAGGTTTAAATAAAATTATGAATATTACAAGTGTAAAAATTACCCCTATGGATGTTGAAAATAAGCGTGTTAAGGCAAGTGTAACTGCTATTCTTGGTGGCTGTCTTGTGCTGAAAAATCTACTTCTTATGACTAAGGCTGATAATTCGGATGAATTTCAGGTTATTATGCCAGCAAGAAAGATGCCTGACGGCAAGTATAAAGAGTATTTCCACCCAGTAACCACTGAGGCTAGAAAGGAAATTACTGATAAGATTGTTGATGCTTATAAGAAGATTATTGCTGATCCTGAAAATTCAATTGTTGTATACGATGGCGAGGAAAAGCCTCTTGATATTTCTTCCGTCAGAATCTTTGTCATAAAAGATGATCCAAAGGTTAAAGGGCTTGCAACTGTTGTTTTAGATGACTGTTTTGCCCTTGCTCAGCTCAGAATTATGGAAAATCCAGATAATCAGAAGCCTTGGATTTCTGTTCCTTCAAAAAAGACTACCTATACTGATGAATCTACAGGCAAGCCTTATTATCAGCAGATTTATCACCCTATAAATAAAGAATTCAGAGAGGTGCTACACAACAAGATTGTTGAGCAGTATAACAAAATTTCAGATAAGTATGGCGTAAAACCTATTTAATTAGCATTTTGCCATTATATTCTCCCACTTCTATATTTTTTTGTAGATAGTGGGAGTGTTTTTTTAGAGAAAAATTGCAATAAAAGAAAAATTGTATATAATAAAGATATAACAAACAATAGGCTTTAAAACAAGAACAGAAAGGAATGGTGACTTGTGTACTTATTATTAAGTCCAAAAGTAGATTTCGCTTTCAAGAAAATCTTTGGTTCAGAGAAAAACAAAAGTGTTTTAATATCGTTTTTTAATGCAGTTTTTGAAGGTGTTAACGAAAAAATAAAATCATTTGAATTCAAAAACGCAGATATTCAAAAAGAGTGTTTAATAGATAACTTTTCTAGAATAGATGTTAAAGCTATGACTGACAAAAATCAGATAGTAGATATCGAAATTCAGATTTTAAATAGAGATGATATGACAAAACGTACCTTATATCACTGGAGCAAATTATACGAAAGCCAGATTGCAACAGGTCAAATGTATTCCAAATTGAACAAAGTTATTTGTATCAATGTATTGAATTTTAATTATTTGAAAGACGAAGATGAATTTCACAGTGTTTATAGGCTCAAAAATATAAAAAACAATAAGGAATTAACAGATACTTGCGAAATACACTTTGTTGAAATACCAAAATTAAGACAACTTAGTGTTGATGACAATAACAATAAACTTGAGATATGGACTGAATTTTTAAGAAATCCTGAAAGCGAAGTTGTAAAAAAAGCAGAGGAAAACGATGTTGAATTCAAAATCGCAAAAGAAACATTGTATCAAATCAATCTAAACAAATCAGATAGAGAGCGATACGAAATGCGTGAAAATGCTTTGATTGATACAATGAGTGCATTGGAAAATGCAGAACAAAAAGGTCTAGAGCAGGGTATACAAAGAGGTATACAAAAAGGTATAGAGCAAGGTACTTTGAAAGAAAAGATTGATTCTGCAAGACGTATGATAAATAAGGGTTTAAAAAACGAAGATATTCAAGCTTTTACGGAATTGGATATAGATACGATTGATGCTCTTCGAAAAGAAAAACTAAATAATTAGATTACAAGAAAAAGCTGATCCTAGTTAATTAAGGGATCAGCTTTTTTCCATTTAAGCACAAATAAATGTGCGTATAATAAAAGAAAAAACAAGAAAGGGTTGTAATGTAGTCTTGAATGGAATTATAAAGAATATAATTGTTTTGTTTGTGTCTGTTGTTTATGCTGCTGTTACATACAGTATTTTTAAATTCCCAATAACAATGGTGGATTTAACATTTGTGTTCTGGCTTGCAAGTGTGTTTCTTATTGCTGGTATGGGTCTAAAACTCACAACTAATAAATTGTTTGATAGTTTTATACTAGGCTATCTTATGTTCAGTTTAGCAGGTTTATTATTGGTTTTTGGTGTAGGTGCAAAGGTTATATCCCTTCCAAGTTTTCACAAAGAGGCTTATTCAGGTTTGATTAACGTGGATGAAGTGTCTTTTGAAGATTATAGTATGGGTAAATCAGATTTTGATATAATGTCTGAAACTCGTGCTAAAAATATTATGCTTGATAAATTAGCCGAAAGCATACAAGATGTTTCAGATATAATATTGTCATCTGGTAGATTGCAAGTCATAGGTAATAAATTTTGCTATGCATTTGTCGTTTATAATCGTACTTTAACCAACTGTATTGGTTTTGCATATGTAGATGTAAATACAGAAGATGCAGTGTTTAATAATGAACTCATGGTTATCTGTTCTCCTAATATAAAAGGGAAACAAAGTATAAACAGTATAATAAGAAATGAATATTATTCAGATGTATTAGCTGATACATACTTAGAATTTGATGACGAAGAAAACCCTTATTGGATTACTTATTGTTATGGTTCTGCTGTGTCTATATCAGGTAAGAGAAGTATTTCAGATATCTATATAACTAACCCGTTTACAGCTAATGTAACTAAATATACTTTGGCTCAGTCTCCGAATTGGTTAGACTATAAGGTTGATATGTCTATATATCCTGACCTAGCAAATACTTCTCTAAAATACAAAGGTTTGGATTATAAGATTGATAGCAATAATTATGCGTATATACTCAGAAACAAGCAAGTATATGCTTATTCAAACTTAAAATCGCTTGATGACGAAAAGGGTTTAGGTATGGCATTTATAAACATGTCGTCTGGAGATATAAAAGTATATTCAACTGAGACAGTTACATTTGATAGAGCAATCGAATGTGTAAATGCGTGGGAAATAGCATCTGATACAAAAGCTAAAGATATTCCTATGTTAGTAAATGTGGATAATAACCCAACATTTGTTTCTGCAATGTTAGATGAAGACGGAAAAGTAAACTCTTATTTAATTATTGATGGAATAAAGGGTTCTTATTATGTTTCTAATACAGATTGGAATAAGATGATTACTGAGTTTAAAAGTGGAGTTAATACTGAAAAACCAGAAGAACAAGAAGAGAAAAATAATGAGAACTCTGAAAAACATCCTGTGCAAAATACAAATACTAACAATGAGATAGATTTGCAAGATGAGGGCATTACTTTTAATTTAATAGCGGGTATAGTAGACAATTATGTTCTGGTTGGTAATGAGTACGTTGTTACTATGGTTGCTATAGCTCAGAATTATTATATATCAGCAGATTTAATATCTGCTGAGGCTCTAGAACAAGCCAAAATAAATGGATTGGCTCTTCAATATCCAATAGAGTATGATGGTCAAAAAGATGTTAAAGGTTGTGTACCTGTATCTATGTCTGTTGTTAGTTGAATTTTTAGAAAAGTGAATGATAATGATTAATTTTTTATTTTTTTGAAAATATAAAAAAAACTTGATAATTATTTCTGTTTGGGGTATGATAGATACGAAAGGAAATGTTCTTTCAACGACTTGGTGAAGACGAGTGACGGTTCTGACTCGTCGGTAAATAAAAACTGACCGAGAGATGATGATGTGTGATGGTTCTGACACATCGGTAAATAAAAATTAACCAAGCGAAGATATGGAGTGGCAGGGTTGTCTTTTGCAAGATAAACCTTGTCACTTTTTTTATTTTAATATGTTTGTTTTGTTAAGACATTATTTTGTAGTGTGCGTATTATAGAATATAAATCTTTTAGGATATATAAAACAAATGAGAAAGGTTGTTTTTTTATGAAATTTATAGGAAAGTGTTTATATCAGGCTCTTGCTACATTTTTCATAGCTCATGTGTTCTATTGGTTAATGATTGAACATTTGCCAACATTTGATGAGATTGAGGCTTTTACAAAGACAATATATTTTTGGGTAGTATTTTGTTCTTTATTTGCATTGTTTAAGCTGACTGAAATAGCCAATGTTAATGTTGCAAATATAAAAACAAAGCTTAAAAATACTATAAAACAAGTAACAACAGTACAACAGGCAGTTAATGAAAAAACTATAAAGAATAATGAATCAAAAGTTAGTACTAAAAGTACAAATGGTGATGATAGAATCGAAGGTTCACTTTCTGGTATTCAAGCTGTAAATGATACAGGTGTTCGATTTTCTGATATAGCGGGTTATGAGTCTACAAAGAAATCTATTATGTTTATTGTTTCTTGTTTAAAAGAACCTCAAAAATTAAGTAATATTGGTGCTAAAATACCTAAAGGAATTCTGTTTAGTGGCTCACCTGGTACGGGCAAGACGTTTTTTGCTAAAGCAATAGCGGGTGAAGCAGGTGCACCATTCTTTAGTGTTGATGGCACTCAATTTAACGAGGTGTATGTAGGTTTAGGTGCAAAGAATGTTCGCAGTCTTTTTGAAAAGGCAAAAGAGAATGCTCCATGCGTTGTCTTTATTGATGAGATAGACGCTATTGGTGGGGCTAGAAGTACGCCCGATTCGAATTCGGAACGCAGAAACACTCTTAATGCCTTGTTAGTTGCATTAGATGGTATGGACTCTAAATCTGGAGTGTTAGTAATAGCTGCTACAAATACACCAAATGACCTAGATCCCGCTTTAATTAGAGCTGGTAGATTTGATAGGAAAATTGTGATTCCTATGCCAACGAAAAATGAGAGAAAAGCAATTATAAATATACATTTGAAAGATAAAAAGGTATCAGATAGTCTTAATATTGATAATATAGCTAGTCAGACTGTTAATTTTAGTGGTGCTATGATTGCGACATTGGTTAATGAAGCAGCTTTACATGCAGTTAGGAACAATCACTCAGCAATAGAGCAAGAAGACTTTGATAATGCTTATTACGAAGCAATAACAAATGGTGAAAAGAAAGAAGTGTCTGATGAAGATAGAATACTTATATCTTATCATGAAGCAGGACATGCTTTAATTGCTAAATTGATGGTTGGTCAAAAAGTACCATTTCTCACTAATATAACTAGCACATCTGGATATGCAGGATTTGCAGTTAATGTTTCAGAAAGATTGTTCACAACAAAGCGGGACTATATAAATAACATAAAGATTGCTTATGGTGGTAGAGCAGCAGAAGAGGTTGTATTAAAAAATCCAGATGATATAACAAGTGGTGCGACTGCTGATATTAAAGACGCATCAAAATTAGTCAAAGATTATTTCGAAAAGTATGGCAATGGTAGGTCATTGTTGGATGAAACAATTATTGATTATAATTCAGAAGAATTTTTAAGATTAGCTGATGATATAAGTTCAAAGGCCTATGAAGAAGTTGTTTATTTCTTAAAATCTCATAGAATACAGTTAGATGCATTAGCTACCGAGCTTTATAATAAAAGAACTCTTTATGATGAACAAATTAGTGAAATTTTGTCTAAAACCAAAGGTTTTTAAAAATATTATTGTATTATTAAAAATTTGCTTACAATGTAGTTAAGGTAAATAAATAGGGTAAAAAACTGAAAGGAAGTGATGAATATTATAACTAATTCTAGGTGAAGAATTTCACAATCCAAAAG